>DCIC01000065.1:21070-44694 GCA_002315825.1 Bacteroidales bacterium UBA1736
TATCAAGGCCTATCAGGAGGTCATAATATTTCATATTGAACACTCCGTCGTTGCCATTGAGATATGACGGGACGAAGAATACATTCTTCAGGCCCAGATCCCTTATTCTGTTACTGATTGCATCATACTCCGGATATTGAAGGCTATGAGTGGTGATTGACCCTGCCAGGTCCCTGACGGGTCCATTATGTCCCGCAGGAATCATTACGAAGGCCAGAATCTGACGTTCCCCCTTATATTCATCACGGACTTTTGCCAAAGCATCAAGGAACACATCGATACCTTTGTTGGTATATTCGTAACGGCCTCCGATTCCAACCAGCATCGCGTCTTCACTTACAGTTGCGCACATCATTTTTTCGGCCACTTCGAAAAGCTTTGATCGCGCGGCAGCCATCTTTTCTTTATACTCGTCTACTGTGGCTGGGGTGAAACTGTCCTCAAAACCATTTGGAGTGACAATGTCAACTTCGCGGCCATAGAACTGGCGGCACTCACGGGCTGTAATATCACTGACAGTAGTCAGAACATCAGCATTGAGAGCAGACTTCTTCTCCATACTGCTTCGGGCTTCAACACCAAGCCTTGAAGCCATTTCATCCCCGTCATATTCGGACAGATGGTCATATAAAGGATAGTTATTGCCACAGATACACCTACCCATCATCGTTGCGTGGGTGGTGAAGACTGTCGCTATCGGGAGTCCGGTCCCGCGCAAGTATAGCAGACCCGCACCGGTCTGCCACTCGTGGAACTGAGCAACGATTTTGTCCGTCGAGTAAAGCTTATAATTGTATATACTCTCAACAACCTTTCCGGCCGCATATCCAAAAAGAGCATTTTCTATGTAATCCCAGTTGCCGGAAATGGAATCCACTCCGAAACGGACCCATAAATCCGAAAGTATCTCATTCTTTTGCTGAAGATATTGCTTGAAATCCACGAGGACAGCAATCGGGTTGCCCGGGACATTCCATCGTCCCGTTCTGACCCTAAGACCCTCGGATGCAGCAACCTTGGACCAGTTCTCAAACAATTTGGGATCCTCTGTAAAGTCCGGATTGCCATCTGTATCCATCCATACATCAGGCCCGATGAAAATGTGATGGGTCTTTAACTCGGACTTAAGGTGCAATGCTTTTGTGGAAAGTACGGTATATATACCGCCAACCTTATTGCAGACTTCCCAGCTGACTTCAAATAGATAGTCAGGATTATTCGTTAATTCTTTCATCTACTCTAATAATAAAATCACTAAGGACGTTCATATAATTGATAAATGCCTCATATGGGGTATCATAAGGATTAAATCTCTTATGAATCTCTCCATCGGAGAAGAACTTTGTGGACATATAATAGAAATGGTCACTTTCCTGAAGATGCCCGTAATCGGTCCACAAGACAGGGTCATTGATAATCTCCAGTTTCTCAGTAAGGTTATAAAGCTTGTTGAAGGCATCCTTCTGCAACTCATTCCCAAGCCAGGCAGAGACATCTCTTTCCTCATCAGCCCAGGAAATAGCCTCCGGAACGGACAGCTCAGCAACACTCTTGTGTTTGGATGAAGCCTGAGATGGTGTCACAAATTCGAGTCCGGGGTCAGACATCACAAAAGAGGGGAGAGCCCTCATAAAATCAAAAATCCCGCAATCGGCATTCTGATGCTCGCCAAAAGTCTCATAATCCATAAACAGATTGACAACATCCCCTTCGGCCGCTTTCAACCAATCGACAAACGTGTCCGCAGTCAGCGGCCAGTTCTCCCAACCGGTATCCGAGAATCTGAATGCGATATCGTCACTGAGTCCATAATTGCGAAGCAAAAGATTCAAGTCCCGATTTCCGTCATTCGAATAAATATAATTCGGGTTTCTCCAACCCATAATGTGTCTGGCTCCTTCAGTAAGCATTGTCTGAAATCCCATCTCACGGACCATCGCCCCAATACGGTCAGAATATATCAACTCCGTATTTCGGAATGCTGAAGTCTCCACTCCGAACAGCTCCTTGAGCTTCTTCCTATGCCTCTTGACCTGATGAGTGAATTCGGACTCATTGACAAGAGAAGACAAGGAATGATTATATGTCTCGCTGAGAAACTCCACACATCCGGTCTCAGCCAGCTTGCGGAAAGACTCTATGACTTGAGGAGCGTAACGTTCAAACTGCTCCATAGCCGAGCCGGAAATTGAGAACGCAAGCTTGAATGCGCCTCCGCTACTCTCGATTGCCTCCAGAAGGAGATCATTCATAGGCAGATAGCACTTCTTGGCAATCCTTCGGAGAATGGTTCTGTTGGCATAGTCATCATAGTAGTGAGAATCCTTTCCGATATCAAAGAACCTGTACAGCCTGAGTCTTGTAGGCTGATGGACCTGGAAATACAAACAGATACTTTTCTTCATATTTCAGAACTATTTGATCACTGATTCATAAACAGCCTTCATCTTGGCTGTGGCATTATTCCACTTCATCCTGTTGACCTCATCGTATCCCTCTTTCATCGCAAAAGATGCAAGTGCGGGATAGTGAAGCAGTGCATATATATCATCCGCCATAGCGTCAACATCCCAGAAATTTACCTTGAAAGCATATTTCAAGACTTCAGATGCTCCTGATTGCCGAGAAATTATTGACGGTACGCCCGACCTCATAGCTTCAAGAGGAGATATTCCGAAAGGTTCGGAAACAGAAGGCATAATATATACATCCGACAGCGCAAACATCTTCTGAACGTCAGCACCACGTAAGAATCCGGTAAAATGGAATCTGTCAGAAATGCCCAACCTTGCCACCTGACGAATGGACCTGTTCAACATATCACCGCTTCCGGCCATTACAAAGCGGACTCCGCTTGTACGTTTGAGCACCTTTGCGGCCGCTTCAATAAAATACTCCGGACCTTTCTGGAAAGTGATGCGTCCAAGGAAGGTCACCACTTTGTCCTTGACGCCTCTTTCCTGGTAAGTATCCTCCCTGCCGCTGAAATCCACGGCGTTATGCACTGTGACAACCTTCTCGGGAGGGATACCGTATCTATTGATAACAATGCTCCTGGTAAGATCACTTACAGCTATGACTTTGTCAGCGGCCTCCATTCCCTTGCGCTCAATGTCATATACCCTGGTATCGATATTGTCATTGCTGCTCCTGTCAAATGATGTGGCGTGAACGTGAACGACAAGAGGCTTTCCGGTCACTTTCTTCGCTGCTATTCCTGCAAGATATGTAAGCCAGTCGTGGGCGTGGATCACATCAAAGTCATCCTTTCTCTGATGCGCAATAGTAGAACCTACCATTGCATACCTGGCAACTTCTTCCATAAGATTGGCTCCATACTTGCCGGAGAACTTGAACTTCTGCCCGTAATTGACACGATACTCTTTCTGACTCATCAAACGCTCTCTGTCCACAGCCACACTGAATGCTTCAGGATCGAAATATGGCACCATATTAGTCCCAATTCTGATAAATCTGATGTAATCAGTGTATTCGCTCAAGGATTCTGTCATATAATCCAGAGCCACATCACTTGCATTGATTATTGTGGTCGAGCTCTGATCCTCGTCGCCACTGGCTGAAGGCATTACAAACAATGTCTCCACACCGTTGTAGGCAAGGCCCTTCACAATACCCTCACAGGCAGTACCAAGGCCGCCTGCAATATGGGGAGGGAACTCCCAGCCGAACATCAAAACTCTCATTTCCCGGCCTCCTTATATTTATCCAACTGATAATAAACTGACAATAAAGCGGCGGTGCTTGTCGCTGATGCTATGGCCCCGTGCGGCTCGTGAGGAGGGTCTCCGTCATATAGTTCCGAGAATACTCCCACCCCATGTTTGTTCAAATCCTCAAAAAAGCCTTCAACAAGCCACTCGGCCTTTTTGCAGAATGCCGAGCCTTTTATTCTGAAGCACACATCGGTATACTGCCTGAGAAGGGAGGGACGTGTACATCCCTGATGATATGCTGAGTCTCTCTCTATCTGGGATCCCTCATATACACCCTTGTATTTGGTGTGGCGGGGGGAAAGAGTTCTGATACCTCTAGTCGTTACAAGTTCATTGGCAATTACACGCATTACTGCAGGAGCGAGTTCCTCATCAAGAGGGGAATATCGTACCCACAAGGCGAACAATTGGTTTGGCCTGATGTCTCCGTTCTGACCATATCCATCCACATAGTCAGCCAGGCAATTGTTCCGGGCATTCCAGAACACCCTTGTGAAATTGTCCCGTATCAATTCTCTGACAGGAATCCACTTGCTCGCAAAGGCACCGTCAGAGTATTTTGTATCCATCTCTATTGCAAAACAAACGGCATTGTACCACAATGAATTTGTTTCAACCTGATATCCGGCACGCTCTGTTACCGGCCAGCCATTGATATACGCATTCATCCAGCTGAGCGCAACTCCGTCCATCTGTGCCCACAAAAGACCGTTGGGATGCATTGTGACTTCCTTGCGTCTTCCGGGCGAATAACTTTCGACTACTTCTGCAAGGACCTTCCCGTATTTGCTCCACAACCTTGCGGGGTCGGCCCCGTACTCCAAATAATCCTGAAGCACTGTGGCAAGGAGCAGTGGAGCTTCCACCTGAGTCGTCCTATGATAAAGTCTTTCCTCATCATCAGCAATAAGATTGTCCAGAATCTCTTCAAACTCAGACGGATCATTTTTGCCGTACAGGGTAAATCCCGAAATGGACTCAAGGGTCTCACGAAGAAGTCCGGTGTACATCCAGGACAAGCCGGCATTTATCTTCTTTCTGCCGTTATGAACAGAAATCAGAAAATCAGCACAGCGCAGAAGTTGCTCCCTATGATTGGTTATTGTTGGCGTCGATGCAACTATTGAATTGAATTTCCGTTTGATTGAAGCAGGATTCACCTCTTGGGTGGAGGCAGACAGGACAATTGACTCCCCTTTTTTCAGAGTCAAAGTAAAATAACCGGGCATAAACAAATCCTCAGTGCAATCGAACCCACGACGATACTCATCCGAGTATGTGACATTGTTATACCAACAAGGTGTGGGGACAAACTTGAACGCTGAGCTGTTTAGTTGAAGGGCCAGATCAGGAAAATTGTCATACATTCTGAATGATACTCCGTCCGGGACTTCTCTGAAGGAGGTGTCCGCAACCGGATTCTGCCTTGTAAGACTGTGAATGTTTCTGAATGCCAGGAACGGCCTGAGTTGAAGGGTTGTGGATGAGGGAGCCTCAAGAAGATCATACTTCAACATCACCTGGTCCTTGTCCGGGACAAGGAGCAAGGTCTTTCTGAACACTATCTGTCCGACTTTGTATGTAATGCTGGGGACCGGATCGGAATCGAAGTCCACCACATATTTGTGGCCTCTTGGCTCATATATGTCTCCATAGCAGTGAATACCCAGATTGAACTGCATTCCTCCAACCTGAAGGCTCTCATCAACAGACGAGAGGAGGAGGTATTTGTCCCCTCCGAAACGGTCAAGCGTAACGGCCAGCAATCCGTGGTAACGTCTGGTATTACACGTCACTATGGACGTATTGCAATACGCCCCGGTCTTATTTGCCGATATGATTTCCCTTTTCAGAGAATATGACAAATTGACCAATTCTGCCTTGTTGAATTTCAAAAAAGCCATATACAAGTATCGTTATTGCCTTTCCAGCACCAATGCCGTCCTTGCCGGCAGATATAACGAAATGCCGTGGCTTGTCCCCGGGTGAATTTCTCCCGGAACAAGCCTTCCGAATCCGTCAAACGCCGCTTCATCGGTACTGAAAGATAAAACATAATCCCCGTCCGGACAATCAAACTGATAATTCTCAAAGGACTTGTCAGGATTGAAATTAAATGCGAAGATACAATTTTTACGACTGAATATCAAAATCTTCTTTTGTTCATCCTGAACAAGAAGCCCTGGCTTTCCGTCAAGGACTTTCTTACTCTTGAAGAAATGGATCATAGCCTTATCAAAACTTTCAAGAGACGAGTATCTCAAGAAAGGGCTGTCCGCAAGCGACCATTGCCTCCTGGCGTGATTGAAAGACCACTTATTGCCTTCGCGAGGAAAATCTATCCATTCAGGATGGCCGAATTCGTTACCCATAAAATTGAGATATCCGTCACCACAGGTCGCGATTGTGACCAGCCTGATCATCTTGTGAAGTGCTATGCCACGGTCCACTGTCATATTACGGGACCCCTTATTCATCCCATAATACATCTCTTTGTCGAGAAGACGGAATATCAAGGTTTTATCTCCCACCAAAGCCTGATCGTGACACTCGGCATATCCAATCGTCCTTTCATCTTCACGCTTTCGCGTAAGTTCCCACCACATCTCTCCTACGCTCCACTCTTCATCTCTCTTCTCCTTGATCCACTTTATCCAGTGGTCGGCTACCCCCATTGCCATTCTGAAACCGAAGCCTATACCTCCGGACTGGAAATCAGCAGCCAATCCGGGCATACCGCTGACATCCTCGGCGATTGTGATTGCAGAGGGATATATTTCGCGGATAAGGATATTGGCGAGCGCAAGATAAATCACAGCATCAATATCCACACCGTCCCCGAAATACAGGGAATAATCCCCGAAATCCTTCCCGAGTCCGTGGTCCCAATACAACATACTGGTCACGCCGTCAAATCTGAAGCCGTCAAGCATATACTCTTCCATCCAGTACTTGCAATTGGACAAGAGAAAGAACTTGGTCTCGGGCTTTCCGTACTCAAAGCATCGGGATCCCCACGCAGGATGATGTCCCTGAGGACCGTAATGGAAGTAAAGATCTTCCCTCCCGTCAAACAAGCTCAAGCCTTCCTCTTCGTTAGCCACTGAATGGGAATGAACAATATCCATAATCACAGCAATGCCCAGCGAGTGGGCTTCGTCGACCAAAGCCTTGAATTCTTCAGGAGTCCCGAAACGGGAAGACAGAGCGAAGAAATTGGCGACCTGATATCCGAAAGAGCCATAGTATGGATGTTCCTGAAGGGCCATTATCTGAATGACGTCATAGCCAAGAGCAGCAATTCTGGGGAGCACCTTCTCTTTGAACTCCGAGAATGTCGAAACCTTTTCATCTTCCGAGCTCATTCCTATATGACACTCATAGATGAGAGGATGAGGACAGGGCCCGGGCCTTTCCGCGTGCCATACATAAGGGACTTCAGGTTCCCAGACCTGGGCACAGAATTTCTTGGTTTCCTCATCCTGCACCGCTCTGGTGACATAAGCGGGAATTCTCTCCCCGCTCCCACCATTCCATTCAACAATCAACTTATACAGATCCCCGTGACGAAGTATCATTGGCGGAAGAACAATCTCCCAATCACCGTTTCCGACTGGAGCAAGACTATATGCGGAGATTTTCTTCCAATTGTTGAAATCCCCGACCAGATATATTCTGGTAGCATTGGGCGCCCACTCCCTGAAGATCCAGCAGCCATCATTGCGACGATGCAGTCCATAATACAGATGATTGTTGATGGCATCTGTCAGACGCCCATCTCCGGCCATCCATTTCAGAGTCTTTTCGATGTCCTTGTGTCTGGTCAGGATGTCAGCTTTGAATGGCGCAAGCCAAGGGTCTGTCTCATAAATCGGCTTCATATTCGAGTAATTGTTCTCTGGCGGAGCGTAGATATTCCCTGCAGGCCTTGACGAGAGTCTCAGCTTCTTTGATGTACTCATCCATATCCCCTACTCCGGTAGAAGGGTCCTCAACTTTGCAGGCAATCTCATCCAGACGTTTCATCGCCTCTGTATAATTAAACTTCTTACTCATCACACTTTCTCATTATTTCTTCCACACTTGCCATCACTGCACCATCATTGAACATCACTGAAATCTTGTCTCCGGAAGAAAGACCGTCAAGAGATTTCAACACCACCCCCGCAGAGTCTGTCACAAGAGTGAATCCACGCGAAAGGATAGTTCTGGGATCAGCGGATTTGATTCTGGCATATACCAGATCCACAGCGGACTCCATCCTGGAAAGCTTGGCCGAGAATGCAAGTCTGAGACGGGAGATGTACGATATTATCCTCTCATCTTCTGACATATAGCAATCCAGAAACTCATCAGCAAGGGCCGTCGGAGTCTTCACCGACCTGAAAGCTACCATATCAGCAATATGGTAATCTCGGTCATGTCCTATCGCTGTATATACCGGTATCGGGAATTGGGCTATGGATAATGCCATTCCATAATCATCAAAACAATCCAGATCCAGATTTGACCCCCCACCCCTCATCACCAGCACAGCGTCATAGTGATCCGCAGAAGTCTCTATGTCCTCCAATGCTTCAACAATGGATCCGGGAGCAGTCGGGCCCTGCATCGTAGCTTCAAACAAGTCAATACAAAATTTGAATCCAAACTCATTCTCCAGCAAATGCCGGCAGAAATCTCCATATCCGGCAGCATCCCGAGCTGAGATTACCGCCAATTTGTACGGAAGGAGGGGAAGGTCCAGACTCTTCTGTCTTTCAAACATTCCCTCGGCCTCCAGTCGGGCTATCGTCTGCTGCCTCTGCTGCTCTTTCTTGCCCAGAGTATATTCAGGCTCCAGCTCATCAATGGTAAGGGTAAGTCCATAAAGTTCACTGTAATTGACAGCCACTCTCGCCATAATGGACATTCCTTCCTGAAGATCCGCCCCGGTAGTCTGCCTGAAGTAATGCTGCAGAGGAGTGTACACTGAGCGCCATATCACAGCTCTGACCTTGGCCACAGTCCCGGAAGGGCCACTCTGGGAAAGTTCCAGATAGCAATGCCCGTTTGACTTCACACTGACGGAAGCCAACTCCGCCCGCACCCATAACCTGTCGGGGAAAATCGACTCCAGACCATCCTTGAGCCGGGTCTGCAACGTCAGCAAGTCTATCCATTCCTTTTCCATTCCCTTCCCTTTTCAATCCTCACAAATTTAAGAATAATACAGCATTTTTTGCTATATTTGCAATGCGTTTTTTACAAGTTTGTCAATGAAGATCACCGATGCCCGTTTTGCGGGCAGCAGCACCAGAGTTGCCCAAAAACCAAGTCCGAAAATGCCCGAATTCGCATTCATCGGGCGTTCCAACGTAGGCAAGTCTTCCCTTATCAATATGCTTTGCGACAACAGCAAGCTTGCGATGACATCTTCGACTCCCGGCAAGACAAGGCTCATCAACCACTTCGCCATCAACAAAGAATGGTATCTTGTCGATTTGCCCGGATACGGTTTCGCGAAAATGTCCAAGGCTGGAAAAGATCAATTGACGGCTGTCATCAAGGACTATATCTTCAATTCCGAAGAAATGGTCCTTCTCTTTGTTCTCATCGATTCGCGCCACGACATAGGGAAAATAGACCTCGATTTTCTGATTGACCTCGGAGAGAACGGAATACCATTCTCTATCATATACACCAAATCCGACAAACAGGGCCCCAATGTCACCAATGCGCAGATTGAAAGAAACTGCGCACTTCTGAAAGAATATTGGGAGGAATTGCCTCCTTACTTTGTAAGTTCCGCTCAGAAAGGAACTGGAAAAGAATCTATACTAAATCACATTAATACCATTCTAGAATCATTGAAATCATGATTAAAGAGCACAGAATCAAATTGTTCGCTTGTTCAGCATCGAAAGATTTCGCCGACAAGGTCATCGTAGGAATGAACAAACTCAAAGGACCTGATGAGGAATTTTATGCCATCGGAAAGTCTGAAATCTCTCACTTCAGCGACGGAGAATTCCAGCCCGCACTTACAGAAAGTGTACGTGGAGCCACCGTATTCATCATCCAGTCCACATTCCCTCCCACCGAGAACCTTATGGAACTTCTCCTTATGATCGATGCAGCAAAGAGAGCTTCAGCAGATAAGGTCATCGCAGTCATACCCTATTTCGGTTTTGCAAGACAGGACCGCAAGGACAGACCACGTGTTTCAATCGGAGCCAAACTAACTGCAAACCTTCTCCGCGCAGCCGGTGCAGACCGCATTATGACCTGCGACCTCCACGCGGATCAGATACAGGGCTTCTTCGACATTCCTGTCGATCACGTATTTGCAAGCAAGGTATTTGTGCCCTACATCAAGAGTCTCAATCTGGAGAATCTATCCATCGCCGCACCTGATATGGGAGGTGCCAAGAGAGCCAACGCATATGCGAAGGCTATCGGGTGTCCTGTAGTCATTTGCCACAAGACCCGCGAGAAAGCAAATGTGGTTGCTTCCATCACTGCCATCGGAGACATCGAAGGAAGAGATATCATCATCGTGGATGATATGATCGACACAGCCGGTACCCTCTGCAAGGCCGCTGACGTTCTTATCGAGAAAGGAGCCAGAAGCGTACGCGCTTGTGCAAGTCACGGAATCCTCTCGGGAAAAGCATATGAAAACATCAACAACTCTGCGCTCAAGGAAGTATATATCACCGACACAATCCCCGTCAGAGCAGCGGAAGGAGTTGACACAAGTAAGATAAAGGTAATCTCAATGGCTGATGCATTTGCAAGCATCATCCGCAAAGTTTACTTCTACGAGCCTATCAGCACGGAATTCATTTTCTAGACTGATGAAAATATTTCTCATTTCGCTCCCCATCATCGCACTATGCGTCTTCGGAATGTGTTTCAACATCATATTCCGCAAGAACGGGAAATTTCCCGAGTACGAGGTGGGGTCGAATGAGGAAATGAAGAAGCTTGGCATCACCTGTTTCAAAGAAGTGGATGCCAAGATTCACAAAAGAAAATGCAGCGGCAATTTTTCTGAAGCCTGCAAAGATTGTTCATTATATAAAAGCAAAGGAGTATGAGCCTGGTAGCGATAGTCGGGAGACCAAATGTAGGAAAGTCCACCCTCTTCAACCGCCTTGTGGGAATGCGCAAGGCCATTGTTGACGACACAGCAGGAGTAACCCGCGACAGACATTACGGAAGATGCGACTGGTGCGGCCGGGAATTTTCGGTTGTCGATACCGGCGGCTACACCACAAACTCCGATGACATCTTTGAATCAGCCATTCGCCAGCAGGTAGAAATCGCCATTGAGGAATCGGATGCCATTCTGTTTATGGTGGAGGCCGGTACAGGCATCACCGACTACGATTCAAGTATTGCCCAAGTCCTTCGTAAATCAAAGAAACCCGTGGTTCTCTGCGTGAACAAAGTCGACTCGGGAGAAAAAATCTACGATACCTATCAGTTCTATTCTCTGGGTCTGGGAGAGCTTTACAGCATCTCCGCAGCCAACGGAAGCGGCACAGGTGATCTTCTGGACGAAATAGTGCGCATTCTCCCCCCTGAGACCGAAACTCCTCCTCAGGACAAACCCGAGCTTCCCCACATTGCCATTGTAGGCAAGCCAAATGTCGGCAAATCCTCCCTGACCAATGCACTTCTCGGAGAGGAACGGAATATCGTCACCGAAATCGCCGGAACTACAAGAGACAGCATATCCTCATACTACAACAAGTTCGGTCACGAGTTCATGCTCGTGGACACAGCCGGTATGCGCAGAAAGACCAAGGTACACGAAGATCTGGAATTCTATTCAGTAATGCGTTCAATCAGAGCCATCGAAAATGCTGATATCTGTGTACTGATGATTGATGCCACTTCGGGTATGGAGGCACAGGATATGAATATCTTCAATATGATTCAAAGAAATCGCAAGGGTTGTGTCCTCGTTGTCAACAAATGGGATTTGTTCATCAAGGACAACAATACCTTGAGAGACTATGAAGAAGCCTTACGCTCACGCCTCGCCCCCTTCGATGACGTTCCCATCATTTTCACTTCTGTAGTAAAGAAACAGAGAATTATGGATGTCTTGAATGCCGTTGCCACCGTGGCCGACAACTATGCGCGCAAGATTCCCACTGCACGTCTCAACGAAGCCCTTCTCCCGGAAATTGAAAACTATCCGCCACCTGCCTGGAAGGGTAAATATGTCAAGATCAAATATGTCACGCAGCTTCCTACCAAATTCCCGGCCTTCGCTTTCTTCTGCAATCTTCCCCAATACGTAAAGGACCCCTACAAGCGTTTTCTGGAAAATAAGCTTCGCACTTATTTTGAATTGACCGGTTGCCCCGTACAGATATATATCAGGCAGAAATAGCTCTGAGCGCAGGGTAAGTCACCGTAAAACAAGCACCGGGGAGTACGAATGACTTGGAATAGTGGATTTCGGCCCCGCATTGCTCCAGAATACTGCGGCACATCGCCAGACCAAGGCCTGTGCCGCTGCTTTTTGTAGTAAAGTTGGGCGTGAACAGTTTTGAAATATTCTCATCAGCCACACCCGGGCCTGAATCTTCAAATACTATGTCATAGTACCCGTCCTTCGTGGATTTGCGCAAAGACACCCGTATCCTTGCATCTTCGACGGCCTCAACCGCTTGTACCGCATTATTGAGAAGATTGACAAATACTCGGGTCAATTGGGGTTTGGGTCCCATCACTTCTGCGCCCAAAAGACCGATATATGAGATATTAACATTCTCCCGGCTATCATACATATACACTTCCTCACGAAGGAGAGTATCAATATCAATCAGTGTATGTTCCTCGCCATACAGTTTGGCGAAAGTGGAGAATTCATTGGCAGTATCAGTGAGAATGTCGATGTGCTCGAGTACTATCGCAGCCACTTCATCAAACTTTGTCTCCCACTGAGGCGCATTCTTTTCCTTGAGACGGATAATCCTCTGTAGCTGGAGTTTCATAGGAGTCAGAGGATTTTTGATTTCGTGGGCTACTTGACGGGCCATAGCCGACCAGGCCTTATCTCTCTCCGCTTGTGCAAGCTGCCTGGTACTTTCGGACAGATCTTTCACCATTCGATTATAAGCCCTCACAAGATAGGATATCTCATCATCATTATTGTAGTCGATATACTCAAGATCCTCCACATTCGTGGCTATCATCTTCTTGCTCATTTCGGTCAAAGGCTTGAAAATTTTGGACACGATGCTTACCGCCATAAAGCGGGCCAGGATAAGAAGGATGAAGAACAATGTCACGATTGTTATGGAATGTCGCACAGCGTCAAGTGTAAAATCATAATTGTCATCCACATAAGGAGAGCACATCAATGCGGTGACATTTCCCTCAGAATTAAAGACGGGAGCATATAACGCATAATAATGCCTCTCGCCTATTGTCTCAAACAGAAAACAATACCTCTTGTTCTGATACATTATCGCATAATATGCATCCGGATTGATTCTGACCGGCAAGAGCATCCTGTCATAAACATCAAGGTTGGATGAAGCAAGCAGCTTGCCGGAAACGGAATACAGTACAATATCTGCACTCGACACTTCGCATACCTTTCTGAAAGAAGGATAGCGTTCAGCAGAGAGGATTTCCTTACCGTCAGATATATCGCTAAAAACATCCTGAAGCATTGCCTGAATGGATGTTACCTTATCCGACATCATCGCCTTGAGGTTGGACTCGTTCCTGCGGTACACAAATATGACGCTCACAAATGACATAATAATCAATGTAGCGGACAGGGACAGCAAGAGTACGTACAATACCCTGGACTTATAATAAGTCATTTCGGGTTTCGATTTCCGCCTTCTGGTCCATATGACAACGGAAAGAGTCAGATAGCACAACAGGGAGATGAAGGCAAACGAAAGAAAATAATTGGACAGAGGTATTGACGGTCGCGAAATGATAATAATTTCGTCATCTGATATTACTCTGGCAAAATGTGTGTACCCGCCTTCAATCAGATGTTGTCCCTTCCCCAAAGAAATCTGGCTGAGAATTTTGTCTTCAAGCCGGGTAGGATATCCATAATTTCCTCTGAAACTGGACAATGAGCCATTATTGTACTTGGCATAATCATATCCGGAGGGTATGGTGAACTGGCCCGGAGAGGTTATGCCCAGTAGAGTTGAGTATCCCTTCCTCTCCTGGATATTTTTAGGGTCAATGCCCAGGATAAGACGGGTAACCCCCATCTGTTGGTGGAAATAAACGAACACTCCGGTATACCTGATGTGTCCATTCGCCGTGGTGGATACAACAAAACGTGAGCCCGGACTGACCGGGACTGCATCCATCACACGTTCGTTATAATATCTGACACCGGCCTGGCTCGGTTCATTATCTTTGAGCACCAGAGCCGATATTTCATAATTTTGGGAAACATTATACAGGTAGGTATCAGTTATTCTGTTCAGGATACTGGTACCACTGTTGTTCATCATTGACAGGGTTGATATCAAAATATCCGATGCAATCTGATTGTCCGCGGAACGTAGTTCAAGTTCAAGAGAAACATCCCTGTCCACAGAAAGCATATTGGCCCATACTCCGATCTTTCCCTGTTCCTTCCTGAAACCGAACCAAGAGGACAGCACAACCAGATACAACGACACCAGCACGGAGTACACTATTCTTCCCTTGGTGGATATGGCATTATACCTATACGAGAAGAGCCTTTCTGAGATAGGACGCAGCAGCTGCAGGAGCAGAGGTATCATCATCAGCAGAACGATGAAGGAAAGATATACCAGAGCGGAGTATGCAGACAGCTCATCAATCATATACAGTTCCAAAGTAATCCCGGAATTCCTGACGATACTGCGGAATACATAGAAAGTATAGACAAGTATTGCAACCACCATTGTCATCACACCGGTGGACCATATCTTTATCATCAGATCAGCGCTCCTGCTCGCAAGAAGTCGGTGGTACATTCCCCGCCTGAAGAGATACAGGCCAAGCGATAAAAGGGAAATGGCAAGATTTACAATCAATACCGCACCAAGAGAGTAAAAGAAAGATCCGTGGGCAAAGACCAGCGGGGAAAAGAGCTTGACATCGGACTGGAGAGTTTTTCCCCACAAGAACATAAGTGCAGTAACGACTATGACTGCAGTGCAGAAACGCAGGAATCGCTTTATTGTGCGCCTATTGATTAAAAAAACAAGAAACGCGAGAATAAACAACGAATACGCCAGCCATATCAGGTAAGTATTTGTAGTCCAAGATGGCTGAAGAGACTCGTCAACCACTTTGAATTTAGGCTTGCCGTCGACATTGACCGGGCTGCCTCCACTATCATCAAGAGGACTTACCGAGAAAGTATCCTTAAGCTTGAGCCTGGGATTGACCCCATTCCCGGCAGCATAATCCTGTGTATTGACAATCTCAAGGCCGGCAATGATACGGCACTGCTCATTCTCGACGGACTCGACCAGAAACCATTTCGGTCCGAGATTCAGATATGTCAGTTCACTTGAGGAAGAAGCAAGCTGGGATGACATTCCGGAACGAGGATTGGTAAGCCGGGGGAACACGGTTTTCTTGCTTATGTCATCATTGCTGACAAACAGGTTATTGCTCCACGACTGCAAAGAGTCATTGACATACCTATAGACAAACATATCCTCTGGAAGGGACGGAAGATACATCCAATCATTGACATCCTGATCCAATGCTGCGCTGACAAATGACTCCAGCTTGAGAAGACGTTTCGATACCGCCTTCTCCATTTTATGAGAGGCGTCCAAGGTATCGCCGGGGGATCTCAAAAAAGCGATTGTAGCTATAAGCAAGATCAAGGACACGCCCAGAATTACCCAAGCGAGCCCGTCAATAAATCTTGTCCTTTTCCCTCCGGTCATTTATTCGTGATGATATGGCTCGCCTTTAATAATGGTGAAAGCCCGGTATAACTGCTCTGCAAAAATCGTTCTAACCATCTGATGGGAGAAAGTCATCCTCGACAGGGAAACCAAAGCGTTGCTCCTGTCATACACCTTCCGGCAAAAGCCATAAGCTCCACCAATCACAAAGACCATATCCTTCCCGGAGCGGGACATTCTCTCGGACAAGACTGATGAAAACTCCACAGATGTCATTTCTTTTCCCCTCTCATCCAACAAAAAAACATCATCTCCGGGCTTCAACATTTTGAGAATTGATTCTCCTTCCTTATCTTTGATTTGCTCTTTGGAGAAAGAAGAAACATTCTTTAATTCAGGTATTTCCTGTATCGTGAAAGGCACATAATGGTTCAACCTGGAAGAATATAGTTCCAGACCCTCCCTGACCCATTTCACGTCGGTTTTACCGACTGTAAGCAATGTTATCTTCACGGCTTGTTTTTTGCAATGTAATACTTTTTTATGAGACTATTACTGAGAATCGTTACATTATTTACGGCTGCTGCCATAACTGCCCCTCTCGCTGCCCAAGACAACAGTTATGACGTTTTTGTCCCTATCTCAAAATACCTCTCTCAAGGGAATGTGGACAATCTTTCCGCCTGGTTCTCCGATGATCTTGAAATATCATTACTGGCCTCATCCAACAATTCCAGCAAAAGCCAGGCAAAGCAGATTCTGAAATCTTTCTTCGAGAATCATACTCCCCGTTCATTCGACATTTCCCATACAGCAGGGAAATCCAATATGAAATACGCCCTCGGCACCCTTGTTGCGGGTGGAGAGCGCTTTTTCGTGACTATTTTCGTAAATAACGAAGGAGATTCCTACAAAATCCAACAGATAAAAATCGACCGGGTCCAGTAAGAAATTAAACTCTCTGTCCGTATGTACGGTCTGTGGTGTTGACTGTGATCTTCTCGCCCTGCTCAATAAAGAGAGGAACCATAATTTTTGCACCCGTCTCGAGTGTCACCTCCTTGAGAGCGGAAGTGGAAGCTGTGTTGCCCTTTACCGCAGGCTCAGAATATGTCACCTCAAGAGTAACATATGTAGGGAGCTCACAAGTGAGGCATCTTTCCTCATCTCCAGTGACAAACATCATCTCCACGTGCTGGCCTTCCTTCATAAGATCAGCATTATCAACTACATCCTTATTGAGCTTAATCTGCTCATAGGTCTCTTCGTGCATAAAGTTGAAACCATCCTCCTCTGCATAAAGGAACTGGTAAGGACGTCTCTCGACCTCAATTGTTTCAATTTTTGCACCTGCGGTGAATGTGTTCTCAAGGATACGGCCATTTTCCAGATTGCGAAGCTTTGTCTTCACGAATGCAGGGCCCTTTCCAGGTTTTACGTGCTGGAACCATACAATCATACAAGGCTTTTCATTAAACTTAAGATAAAGACCGTTTTTAAAATCAGCTGTTGTTGCCATAAATGATATATTAGTAGTTTATTCAATTCACTAAATCAAGCAAAAATAGCCATTTGTCCTCTATAATGCAAAATTTTCTATGCCCGACGCCACCTTCTCCAAAAGCCACCCCGGGGTCGAAGTAGCTCCGCACACTCCGACATTGTCTCCCGAAACGAACCAGGAAGGGTCCAAATCAAGTTCCGACACAACGCGGTATGATCTGGGATTGACAGAGCGGCAAAGACTGAACAGGACTCGCCCGTTGGAACTTGACTCCCCTGCAACAAAAACCACCGCACTATGATTCCGCGCAAATTCTTTGAGCAGCTTGTGACGGGTTGCCACTTGTTTGCAAATTGTTTCGTGAACGGTCAATTTCTGCTGACAAGAGATACGACCCTTGAGATATTGAGCCAGATAGGAATATTCTTCCGGGCTCTTTGTCGTCTGAGAAAACAGCTCAATGGGCTTTTCGAGAGGGATGCGACCTTCGTTCTGCGCACATTGGAGCATCTCCAGATTCTCAACCACCACAGCATTGCCATCCACTTGACCCAGAAGTCCGAGCACCTCAGCGTGGCCGACTTTCCCGAAGATGATAATGGTACCGCCGAAGGGTTTCACTCTTTCACAGGCTCGTTTTATCTCGGCCTGAAGTCTCAGTACAACGGGACAAGTGCAGTCTATGACCTCATATTCCAATGAGGCAGCCAATTTATAAGTAGATGGAGGCTCTCCGTGTGCCCGGATGAGCAAGGTTTCTCCTTTGTGAGAATTTTGCTGCTTATATAAATCGGAGAGCTCAATATGATCAAGCCCCCGCTTCTGCAGACGCGCCATCTCCTCTTCGTTGTGGACGATAGCTCCAAGAGAATACAGTGTCCCGTCCTTTCTGGTATCCAGAAAATTTTCAGCGGCGCCAATTGCCCTGATCACACCAGCGCAAAAGCCGGAACCGGGATCTATTTCAACAGAAAGAGCCATTATTCCAAAATTCCGAACTTCCCTTGAATGAGACCTTTCACCCAAGCCAGAGACGAGGCTACAGTCATATTGCCATTATCAAGCAGATACGAGTCTTCAGCACGGACAAGAGGAGAAATTTCTCTATGCGAATCCAGATAATCCCTCTTCGAAAGATTTTGAGTAACTTCCTCCAATGTAACATTTTCCCCCTTAGCTATCTGCTCTTCGTAGCGTCTTTGCGAACGGACCTCCAGACTGGTCGCCATAAATATTTTCAATTGAGCATTAGGGAATACGTGCGTGCCAATATCCCTTCCATCCATCACAATACGGCCTTTTTTGCCATATGGCTGAAGAATCCCGTTCACATAGTCCCGCACAAATGCAAGGGAGGATATCTGACTGACTGAATTTGAGATCTCAAGCGAACGGATTAAATCCCCTACCGGTCTGCCATTTATCAAAAAAGACTCTCGCATATTGTCCGTCTGAGTGAAGACAAGGTCAAGTCCCGGAAGAGCCCGACTAAGTCCACCTTCATCAAGTGACATATCAGAATGAATGAAGCCATTCTCCAACGCAAACAATGTGACGCAACGGTACAAAGCCCCTGAATCAATGTAAAAGAAGCCGAACTCTGCGGCCAGAGAACGGGCAAACGTCGACTTGCCGGCCGATGAATAGCCATCGACTGCAATAATAATGTCAGGTATTTTCATAGCTCATTCATTTTTTTGTAATCACCGAGAGTCCATCCCTGAGAGGCAAAATAACTACATCCACTCTTGGGTCGGAGGACACTAAATCATTGAAAGCCAATAGAGACTGTGTCTGCTTATCACAAGATGGACTCTGCTCGAACACCTTTCCGCCAAGAAGAACATCATCAACCAGAATCAATCCCCCGGAACGGACACGTGGCAGAACCAGTTCATAATACTGCTGATACTCCCTCTTATTGGCATCAATATACACAAAATCATACACTTTATCCGTCGACGACAGAAATGCAACAGCATCACAGATATGAAGTTTTATCCGGTCTTCGACTCCGGCACGTTTCCACCCTTCGCGAATAAGGTCCTCAAGTTCGTCATTAATTTCCAAAGAATCAACACATCCCCCACCAGAAAGTCCATTAGCCAGACACACCGCACTGTACCCGGTAAATGTTCCTATCTCCAGGATATTCTTCGCGCCGCACAATCTCACAAGGCTTGTCAGCAAAGCTCCCTGAACAGGTCCGGACAACATCTGTCTGAAGTTCGTGCGGATATTTGTCTGTTTTTCAATCCACGCCAAAGCCTCACTCTGAGGAGTGCTATGTTCAAGGATGTATTTGTACGCGCGATCCATAACTCACTATAAATATACGAGTCTGCCCATATTGTCCGGATTGAAAATCCGTGCTGCAACCGCCTTGATTTCCTCTGCGGTGACCGAATCCACCTTCTTTCTATCTTCTTCTTCGGAAGGCACAGAGCCATAAGCCAAAAGGCATTTCCCCATTGACAGACACTGAGCTTCACTTCCTTCAGAGCTGATGGCCAGTTGTCCTTTCAACTGTTTCTTGGCCGAGCGCAATCTTGAATCCGAAAGGGGTGTCTGAGTAATTTTAAGCAACTCCTTCCTGATGATTTCCATACAAGTCTCAACATTGGATTTGTCACAGCCCAGACTGATTGCAAAAATTCCGCTGTCACTATATTGAGTATATGAACACTCCACCCCATAGACAAGACCACGCTTCTCTCTGAGCTCCCTGTTAAGGATAGAATTAGATCCGGGGCCACCGAGAATGTTTGCCAGCAGAACAGTCGCTATTCTCTCCCTCTCTTCATATAGGGAAGGGGCCTTGGCCCCCCAGACAGCATTCACCTCGTGATTATGTTTATCAATTGTCTTGTCGAAGCGCATAATATTTGTTCAATAGTCTGACAGCCTTGTTCTCCATTTCTGCCTCATCCACGTCCGCAACCACCGCGAATGCCATCTTCTGCGGAAGAAAACAAGTCTTGACAAAATTTGACAACTCTGCAGAATTAATCTTCCTTACACTTGCGACCGTCCCTAATATGGAATTGCCCAATGGGTGCCCCTCGAAGAGCATCTCTTCAAAACGGTCATAGACATCATCCGAGGGACTGTCCTTGTATGAATTGATTTCTTCTATTATGACTCCCTTTTCCTTCTCCACTTCCTTTGCGGGAAACGTCGGATCATTGGCCAGTTCCAGAAGCAGATCAGCAGCTTTCACCCAATCTTCCTTGAGAACAGTGGCGTGAAGCACTATCTCTTCCTTTGTCGTATAGGCATTCAACTCTCCGCCCAAACGATCCAGATAATTGTTGATTACCGTTGCTGACTTTTTCCCCGTTCCTTTGAAAAGTGCATGTTCGCAAAAATGTGCTATCCCGGAATGGAAATCTCCCTGAGAACGGGCTCCGCATCTGATGCTCAGCGAGCAGCAGGCCACTTGTGAGCCACTTCTCTTGACAGCATATCGCAGGCCGCATTCTACAACTCCAGTCTTCATCTATCGTATTTTCTTTGTTGCGGAGATGATCTTTATGTCTGAGTCAAGAAATCCCACCGGATTTTTATCGCTCACTTTGTGCTTGTCGAAATAGTATAATTCGTGAATATCCGCGGAGATCACCATCTTATAGCAATATGACCCCTTCTCAGGATTCAAAGGTCCTATGGCAAAACCCACAAGCATTTTCTCCTGCCCGGACATAAAGGTCTCATCCACTTCATCCTCATCCCTTGCCTCAATCCCACATCCCGGATTCAGCGTGGTGCAAAGATCAGTTGATGCGATTATGATGTCTTTATCCCAATCCTTACCCATACGCTTTGCATATACAGACAATCCTGTATAACCGGCCAGGTCGGAAGTCATTGCCCGAAGGGTATAATCCTGGACAATATCCAATACCGCAGGAATAAGCACAGTCTCTCTGCCGGAAGTCTGCCCGACTGAAGCATAAGGAACCTGAACTACGACAAGGGCCTCATTGTTGGGGTCATTGGAATCCTCCACCCCGCCTTTCTCAAGAACAAGGAAACAAAGACCCGGCTCTTTCTCCTTCTTGAACTGCCCCTCCATCGGGACCAGAAAATAGTACTCCGGATTAGTCTTCATTGAGGAATATTCTTCTCTGGTGCAGAACTCAAAAGGTGAAACCCTCCAACGTCTTGACACCTCTTCCTTATAAGGAATATCAAACAATTCGTTCCCGGTCAGGACCACTTTTGTGGTCTTTGTGGTGAAGTCGCTAATCTTCAACTTCTTTGTAACAATCTTTGCCTGAGCCCCACAGAAGCAAGGAAACAACACAGCGAACAACGCCGCCACCAAAAGCTTTTTCATCATTTTCATCATAATGCAAAGTTACGAAATTAAGATTATATTTGTAATTCAATTATAGTTGGTATGTCAGAGTATATTGTATCCGCCCGCAAATACAGACCTGTCTCTTTTGAGACCTTGATTGGTCAAGACAACATTGCCCAGACACTCAAGAATTCAATCACCAGAGGAAAACTTGCTCACGCATACCTTTTCTGTGGTCCCAGAGGAGTCGGCAAGACCAGTACCGCAAGAATCTTTGCGAAGACTATCAACTGTTCCAATCCGTCAGCGGAAATGGAGCCCTGCGGCGAATGCGAATCCTGCAAATCTTTTGCCGAAGGTAGGTCATACTGCATTCACGAGTTGGATGCGGCTTCCAACAATGGTGTCGATGACATCAAAGCACTGATGGATCAGGTACAGATACCCCCTCAGGTCGGAAAATACAGCGTCTTCATCATCGATGAGGTCCATATGCTCAGTCAGTCAGCCTTCAATGCCTTTCTGAAAACGCTTGAAGAGCCACCCGCTCACGCCATTTTCATTCTGGCCACAACGGAAAAGCACAAGATTCTCCCTACCATCCTCAGCCGATGTCAGACCTACGATTTCAACCGCATCTCCATTCCGGATATTGTGGAGAACCTCAGAGGCATCGCCGACAAAGAAGGAATCACGGTGGACGAAGAATCTCTTCACATAATAGCAAGGAAGGCGGATGGAGCAATGCGTGATGCTCTGACCATTTTCGATCAGACTGTAGCATTTTGCGGAACTGAAATCCACTACGAGGACGTCATTCGCAACCTCAACGTCCTTGACTACGAGTACAACTTCAATCTGGTCGAATCTTTCCTCACCGGGGACTATGGCAAAGCCTTCCTGACTTTTGATGAAATTCTGAATAAGGGATTTAACGCTCTGCATTTCATATCATCCCTGAGTTCGCACTTCAGAGACTTGATTGTCAGTAAAACAGCAGGGCTTGAGGCTCTCCTCGACCTTCCGGAATCCCTCAAATTGAGATACAAGGAACAAGCCGGCAAATGTTCCATCCGCTATCTGTATGACGCATTGAACATTTGCACACAATGCGAAAGCGGATATAAAGCCAGCTCAAATCAACGGCTTCACATCGAATTCGCACTGATGAAGCTATCGCTGCTCAACTCCGTACCGTCAGCAGAAGAGAAGCCCTCAATCAGGCGGCCTGAGCCCACAGTGGCACCCGAGCCTGCACAAAAACCGGTTCCTGTGCCCGTCCCGATCGAGAAAAAGATTTCTGAGTCCCCGGAAACAAAGACACCCGACAATCCCCAGACAAGAAAAGTTGTCAAGGGAGCGGCTTCTCTATCCCTATCCTCTATTATAGAGAGCGGGAGCAATTCAAGCAAAGCTACCGAAAATCAAATTTCCGAAATTAATTCCCCCTTACCTCAGGACGATGACATAAAGGCCAAATGGACAGATTTAGCTGCTCTCTACTCAGCCCAGCCACGACTCTCAAACGCAATAGCAAGCGCCCAATTGAGCTTTGCCGAAGATAATGGTGTAAAAGTGGTATGCTTCAGCGTAGTCAATGAAGCCCAGCAAAAATGGATAAGGGACAAGATGCTGAGGGAGATAGAGGGAAAGCTCCAAAACCTCACAGGAAGTTCTCGAATCAGGCTGGACGTGAGCGTCATTCCTGACACTGAAACTAAGGAAGTGGCATATCTTCCTCAGGAAAAGGCAAAAGTATTAATGGAAGAAAACCCTCAAGTCAAAGATTTTATCATAGACCTGGGACTGGATATCAAATAGAATATGAAACTGCGTTGTGAAAATCTTGTCAAGAAATATGGCGTCCGCACAGTTGTGAAAGGCGTCTCAATGGAAGTTAATCAGGGTGAGATCGTCGGATTTCTGGGGCCGAACGGTGCAGGCAAGACCACCAGCTTCTATATGATAACCGGACAGATTGTCCCAAATGGTGGAGATATCTATCTTGATGACCAGAATATTACAAAACTGCCTATGTACAAGAGGGCACAGATGGGTATCGGATATCTGCCTCAGGAAGCATCGGTATTTCGCAAAATGTCAGTTGAAGACAACATCATTTCCGTTATGGAGATGGCCGGAATGAGCAGGGAGACAAGAGAGAACAAGTTGGAGCGGCTGATTGACGAATTCAACCTTTCAAA
>DCIC01000065.1:44838-51937 GCA_002315825.1 Bacteroidales bacterium UBA1736
ATTCAGTACATCATTGCCAAGTTGAAATTCAAGAATATCGGTGTAATCATCACTGACCACAACGTGGGAGAAACCCTCGCCATCACGGATAGGGCGTACCTACTATATGAAGGAAGTATCCTTCAGCAGGGCACTCCCGAAGAGCTGGCATCAGATGATGATGTGAGGACCAAATATCTCGGTTCGGGGTTCGTTCTGAAGAGATCTGTCTCAGTTGAAAGAGCCATCAATGAGAATAACGCAGGCGTTAAAGATTAACGTAATCTTTGACATTCTGTGCTGATACCGGCTCATCCCCTAATATTAGCAGACGGTCAACGACATTGTCAAGTTCCCGGATATTCCCTGGCCAGGACTTTTTCTGGAGAAGAGATACAGCCTCATCGGAAAAATGTCTGGTCTTGCCACCTTCCGTATACTTCCCGATAAAATAATCGATCAGACGAGGAATGTCATCCCGCCTATCGTCCAAAGACGGAACCTTGACCAGAATTACACTAAGGCGATGGTACAGGTCCTCTCTGAAATTGCCATTCTTGATTTCCTCCTGAAGATCTTTATTGGTAGCCGCAATCACCCTGACATCCACCTCTATATCCTTATCACTGCCGACCCTGGAAAGCTTTTTCTCTTGAAGGACTCTGAGCACTTTTGCCTGGGCCGCAAGACTCATATCACCAATCTCATCCAGAAAAAGGGTTCCGGCGTCAGCCTGTTCAAACTTGCCCTTATGCTGCTTGACAGCAGAGGTAAAAGAGCCTTTTTCATGGCCGAACAACTCGCTTTCAATCAACTCGGAGGGTATTGCGGCGCAGTTCACTTCGATAAAAGGCTGTGAGCTTCTATTGCTCTGCTGATGAATATTTCTTGCGACAAGCTCCTTGCCCGAGCCATTGGGGCCGGTGATGAGCACTCTTGCATCAGTAGGAGCCACTTTGGATATGATATCGCGAATATGCATCATCGGATCGGACTCTCCCACCATTTCGGCTCCGAATACTTTCTTCTTCAATGCTTTGTTCTCACGAACCAGGCTCACACGCTCAGTGGCATTTTTCAGAGTAATCAATATCCTATTGAGGTCCAAGGGTTTCTGAATAAAATCAAAAGCTCCCTTCCGCATACACTCCACAGCTGTATCAATATCCCCGTGTCCGGAAATCATTATCACTGCGGCATCCACTCCCTCTTCATTTATCCTGTCCAGAAACTCCAGGCCATCCATTACCGGCATCTTGATGTCGCAGAAAATAGCATTGAATCTTCCTTTTCCCGCCAGTTCCAGGCCGGATCGTCCATCCTCGGCGACTTCGACCTCGTGTCCCTCGTCACCAAGGATTTCCTTTAATGAATTGCGTATAGACCTCTCGTCATCAATTACCAGGATTTTCATCTCAAATTGTTCTATGAAATCTGACTTCCATTATTCAATGTCTCCTGTGGTGTCAGGAAACGCATCTTCCCATCTGCCTGTCTGGCCATAAGAATCATCCCCCGGGATTCTATTCCGCGGATAACTCTTGGCTCAAGATTGGCAAGGATACAAATCTGTTTTCCAATCATATCTTCAGGCGCATAATACTCAGCAATACCTGAGACAATAGTACGTTTGTCAATGCCTGTGTCTATGGTAAGTTTCAACAGTTTGTCTGTCTTTGGAACACGTTCGGCTTCGAGTACGGTAGCCGTACGGATGTCCATCTTGTCAAAGTCATCAAAACTGATGCCAGCTTTAAGCGGAGCGACAACTTTTGCAGCTTCTTCCTTGAGAGCGGCTTCTTTTTCAGCCTTGATTGCAGCGAGGCGGTCAAGTTGCATCTTGACTTCTTCATCTTCCACCTTGGTAAAGAGGAGTTCAGCCTCTCCGATACAATGGCCGGCAGGAATCAATTCGTCCTGACCTATCATATCCCAATTGAGATCCATATTCAGCATCTTTCTGAGACGTTGAGCGGCAAAAGGAGTGAAGGGCTCGAACGCAACCGCAAGATCAGCGCATATCTGCATACTGATATTGAGAATTGTGGCGCATCTGGCCATATCTGTTTTCGCAACCTTCCAAGGCTCTGTATCCGAGATGTATTTGTTGCCGACTCTGGCTATGCCCATAGCATCCTTCAAAGCCTCACGGAAATGATAGAGCTCAATATTCTTCTCAAGGGACTCTCGCAACGCGGGAATCTCAGATAAAGCAGCTCTGTCCACATCCTGAAGCTCACCTGCAGCAGGTACTTTTCCTTCAAAATATTTATGAGTAAGCACTATGGCTCTGTTGACGAAATTGCCGAAAATTGCCACCAGCTCACTATTGTTTCTCTGCTGAAAATCCTTCCAGCTGAAATCATTATCCTTAGTTTCCGGCGCATTTGCAGTCAAGACATAGCGCAGGGCATCTTCCTTGCCGGGAAAATCTTTTACATACTCGTGCGCCCATACCGCCCAGTTCTTCGATGTGGATATCTTGTCTCCCTCAAGATTGAGGAATTCATTTGCCGGGACATTTTCAGGAAGGATGAAGCCGTCACCATACGCCTTGAGCATCGCAGGGAAAACAATGCAGTGGAACACGATGTTGTCCTTGCCTATGAAATGGACAAGTTTGGTGTCCGGAGACTTCCACCATTTCTCCCAGCTGTCGGGCAGAAGTTCGATAGTATTTGATATGTATCCGATAGGCGCGTCAAACCAAACGTACAGCACTTTCCCTTCTGCGCCCTCAACGGGTACAGGCACTCCCCATTCAAGGTCCCTTGTCACAGCACGGGGCTGAAGACCTCCGTCCAGCCAGCTTTTGACCTGTCCGTATACATTCGACTTCCATTCTTTGTGCCCATCCAATATCCACTCACGAAGCCACTGCTCATAGTCCTGCAGAGGAAGATACCAATGGGTGGTCTCCTTCTTCACAGGCTGGGCGCCGCTCAATTTGGACTTGGGATTGATGAGCTCTTCGGGGCTCAGTGTCGATCCGCATTTTTCACACTGATCTCCATAGGCACCTTCCGCTCCACACTTTGGGCAGGTTCCCACGATGTATCTGTCCGCCAGGAAGGTCTTTGCCTCAGGGTCATAATATTGCTCGGACTCTTTGGTGATGAATTTCCCTTCATCGTAAAGCTTTTTGAAGAAAGCCGCAGCATTCTTGGAATGGACCTTGGAGGATGTCCTTCCATAGATGTCGAAGTTTATTCCAAGGGCCTTGAAACTGTCATCGATTATTGCGTGATACTTATCAACGATATCCTGAGGGGTACAACCCTGTTGACGGGCTTTGATGGTAATGGGGACTCCGTGCTCATCGGACCCGCACACATAAAGGACCTCTTCTCCGCGCATCCTGAGATATCTCACATAGATGTCAGCAGGCACATACACTCCTGCAAGATGCCCAATATGTATCGGTCCGTTCGCATAAGGAAGGGCACAAGTCACAAGTGTCCTTTTGTAATTGTCATTTTTCATATCATATATTGTTTTTTTCTCTTCCCAGTTTGATTTTTGCTACTCTTTGTGCATTTTGGAGTTTGACAATCATAGTCAAAACTTCGGTCTGATCTCCCAAAGAGGACGAGTCCTTCAGGGAGTCTCGAAGTCTGACGAGTTTATCTTCAATCTTTCTTTCAGTATAATATAGCAGAGCCTTGGGGACATATGATGTCAGCCAGGACGAAGTCGTCGTAAGAGCCTCGACAAAATTCTTTACGGTCAACTGATATTTCTCAATAGAAAGTTGAGCCGATATGCCCGCAAGAGTCCGGTCCTCACTGCTGAGCAAGGCATTCACTATCTCATCCTGAGTCTTTCCTTCATCATAATGATTCATATACGCCTCATAGACAAGACGATATGCGCTATTGTAAAGGCCATCACCGTCAGCCTCCACGGATGCTCTTATAAAGTCAGCAACAGTCGGTTTATCATTCTCCGATGAATAGAAGTCCGAATCTACATCAAAATCGAGAGTGTCTGTGCCGTGAGTAAGAAGGAAATACAACAGATCCTGCTCAGCTTTACCGACAATAGGTTTCTCCTCGACAGGGCCGGATGGGGTCGGAGTCGAATAATACGGGATATCCTGCTCTTCCGCCGGGAGAGAGGCCGCTTCCCTACGCTGGGAACGTTGCATCTGAAGGGCTTCATCAGAAAGCATCGCATTTCTTCTGGTACGGATTCTCTCAAAAAGGATTGATGAATCCACTCCAAACTTTGAAGAAGCCATATCAAGATATACCGTTCTCTTTACTGCATCCGGTATCTGAGCGATTGTGTCAGCAATGTCATTGATCATTGCCGCCCTCTTTACCGGGTCGTGCTTGTCGGACTGAGGAGTCCTGTCGGCCATATAATCCAGAAAATCCTGCTCATTCTCAGCGATAAAGTCCTTGACCTGCTCATAACTGTGCTTACGGCAGAATGAATCAGGGTCATCCCCGTCCGGAAAAAGCAGGACCTTCACATTCAGTCCCTCTTTCAACAACATTCCGATAGCCCTGAGAGCCGCGTGGATTCCGGCCTCATCGCCATCATACATCACGGTTATATTTTCGGTGAAACGTCGGATGATTCTGATCTGCTCCACAGTCAGAGCGGTTCCACAAGATGCAATGACATTCTTGAAACCAGCCTGATTCATTGAGACTACATCAACGTTTCCCTCAGCCAGATAGCACTTATCCAAACGTGATATCTCGGACTTGGCGAGGGCTATGCCGAAAAGAGACTTTCCCTTGATGTAAATGGAGGTCTCCGGGGAATTCACATATTTGGCAACAGTCCCGTCCGAGCGTAGAGTTCTGCCGCTGAACGCAACCACTCTTCCGCTCAAAGAATGGATGGGAAACATCAGTCTATCGTGGAAACGGTCCACAATCCTTCCGTCATCATATTTCAGGCAAAGGCCTGAATCCAAAAGATATTCATCCTTGTATCCTTCCTTTTTTGCCGCATCATAAAAAGCAGTACGGCCCGAAGGAGCCCAACCAATCCCGAATTCCGCCACAGTACTCTCTTCCATACCTCTTGTCCGGCAGTATGCTCTGGCCAAGGATTTTCCCTCTGGGGTATCAAGATTGGATGAAAAGAATTTCTGTGCAAACTCGGAAACCAGCATCAGACTCTCCGTGCGCTGACGCGCGGCTATTTCCTCAGCACTCTCTTCTTTCTCGACAATCTCAATATGATATTTGGACGCCAGATACCTTAATGCCTCCACATAACTGAAACGCTCGTGATCCATCACAAACCCCACTGCGTTCCCGGCCTTACCGCAACCAAAACATTTGTATATTCCCTTTACGGGTGAAACGTGGAAAGATGGAGTTTTCTCATTGTGGAAGGGACAGCATGCAACATAACTCGCTCCGCGACGCTTGAGCGTCACGAAATCACTGACAACATCTTCAATGCGGGCTGTGTCAAGAATGAGATTTACAGTGTCCTGCGGTATCATCTAAGAAGCAATTTCACACAAAAACTTGATTCGCACCAAGCGGATCTCCATCTCTTCATAATCTCCGGACAACGCATTGAGAGCGTCGGTCACAGAATCGGAAGTCGCTTCATTTCTGAAATATTCGCTGATTTCATCCACAACATCCTCATCCACAACCTGAGAAATATAATAATCCAGATTGAGTTTTGTACCCGCGGAAACAATTGCTTCAATCTCATTCATCAGATCCGGGAAATCAATTCCCCTGGCTTGGGCAATATCTTCCAACGACATTCTCCTGTCAATACTCTGAATAATGAAAACCTTATTGGCAGATTTGGAAGGAGCCGACTTTACAATGAAATCATCGGGACGTTCTATCTCATTCTCATCAACATATTTTTTGATGAGATTTACGAATTCTTCGCCGAATTTCTTAGCCTTTCCATCACCCACACCCTGACAATTCTTCAGCTCAGACAAAGTGATAGGATATAGAATAGACATAGCCTCAAGAGAAGGATCCGAAAAGATAATCCAAGGCTGAAGCTTCAATCTCCTGGACAGTTCCTTGCGAAGATCCTTGAGCATTGAAAGGAGAACGGCATCTCCCCCTCCGCCCTTCATAGCCGAAGCATTCATTGCCGCCTCATCCTCATCTTCATCATCCACGGCCAAATCCGAACCCGAGAAAATCCGATCCTCGACCATTGTCAGTTCATATGGATTCGAATAGAACTTATTCCCCTCCTCTGTGACGGAAATCAGTCCATAAGTTTCAATATCCTTTTCGAGCAAATGGAAAATCAATCCCTGATGGATGACAGTAGCCCAGAACCTTTCACTGTGGGAGGATCCTGATGCGAAAAGTTCAAGCTCATCGTGACGGTATGATTTAATCAACGCATTGGTCTTACCGGCCAAAATATTAGCAAGATGCTCTATCTTAAAACGCTCGGGAAGCGAATTGATAAGCTCAATGACCGTTGCCATCTCTTCCCTTCCATCAAATACTTGCCGGGGAGTAGTACAATTGTCACAAGCCCCACAATTCTCCTGCTTATAGTCCTCTCCAAAATAATTCAACAACAGTTTTCTACGGCACTGGCTCGATTCAGCATAAGCCACCACCTCGGAGAGGAGCTGACGTCCAATCTCCTGCTCGGAGATAGGCTTTCCCTGCATAAACTTCTCCAGCTTCTGGATATCCTTGTAACTGTAGTATGTAATACACCGGCCTTCCTGTCCATCTCTGCCTGCTCTTCCTGTCTCCTGATAGTAGCTCTCTATGCTCTTTGGAATATCATAATGAATGACAAAACGCACGTCTGGCTTGTCAATGCCCATACCGAAAGCGATGGTCGCAACTATGACATCCACATCTTCCATCAGGAACATATCCTGATTGGTGGCACGTGTGCGCGAATCAAGTCCGGCGTGGTAAGGGAGAGACTTTATACCATTGATATTAAGAAGATTTGATAACTCTTCCACTTTCTTTCGGCTCAAGCAATATACAATTCCGGACTTTCCGGGATTCTGCTTGATATATCTGATGATATCCCTCTCCGCATCCACTTTGTCCCTGATGGCATAGAAAAGATTCGGACGGTTGAACGATGATTTGAAAACCCTCGCCTCAGAGATTCCCAGATTCTTGAGGATATC
>DCIC01000091.1:0-367 GCA_002315825.1 Bacteroidales bacterium UBA1736
GGCCAGGTTGCCGTTGTTACTGGAGCATCTACAGGATTGGGACTTCAAATGGCCAAGGCCTTCGCAAGCCAGGGGGCGAACATTGTGCTGCTCGCACGTCGCCAGAATCTTTTGGATGAAAATGCGGAGCAGATCCGTAAGGAATTCGGTGTAGAGGTATTGCCTTTCGCTTGTGACATCACTGACACCGACCGCGTTCAGGCCGCAGTGGATGCCACAATCGAGAAATTCGGTCGCGTGGACATCTTGGTCAACAACGCCGGCACAGGCGCTGTCGCTCCCGCAGAAGACATTACAGATGAGCAGTTTGACAATGAGCTTAAAGTCGATCTTTTCGGTACATTCAAATGCGCCCGCGCTTTCGGCA
>DCIC01000091.1:481-820 GCA_002315825.1 Bacteroidales bacterium UBA1736
AAAGGTGGTGTGGTTAATCTCACACGCGGTCTCGCCGCTGAGTGGGGAAAGCACGGTATCACTGTCAATGCCATTTGCCCCGGATATTTCTGGACACCTTTGACAAAGGCGACATTGGAGACTGATTGGTTTACAGAGTATGCAAAGAGTGCAGTCCCTATCGGTCGTTATGGACGTGAGGGTGAGTTGGACACAGTGGCTCTCTTCCTTGCAAGTCCCGCAAGCACTTATGTCAACGGACAGGCTATTGCAGTCGACGGAGGATATACCTGCATCTAAATTTTTACAAAGCAAGAAGATATATGTACCTGCGGGAGTCCTCCCCACTTCGTGGGTCCC
>DCIC01000091.1:878-5517 GCA_002315825.1 Bacteroidales bacterium UBA1736
TTACCCCGTTGCTTCGCAACTTCCCCGAGGGGCACTGCCGCATTTACTGCGTTCCAGCGGGCATATTAGCCCTCTTGTAATTTACCAGAATCGTCAATAATTCTGATGGCGGATCTCGAGATAGTGCTCAAACAACTTCAGACAAGCCTCACGGTCCAGCTCAACAAGATATCCAGAGAGCTTGTCACGGCCCTGGAAAACATTGTCGAATTTCTCGTCACGAAAACCAATGCGAGCATTGTCCTCAATCGTGCAGCCATAATAAATCCTACTGATATTGGCCCACATACAGGCGCACAGACACATATGACAAGGCTCCCCGGTCGTGTATAGCTCACATCCCGACAAGTCGAATGTATCAAGATTGTAGCAGGCCTTTCGTATAGCGTCAATCTCACCGTGACAGGTAGGATCATTATTTTTCAGAACACGGTTATGCCCCTTGCCCACAATCTCACCATCTTTGATAATCACAGAGCCGAAAGGCCCTCCGTGACCTTTCGTGATGCCATCCAACGCTTCATTGATGGCAATCTGCATATACTCATTCTTCGCATCCATCGGAGCATCATTCAAAGCAGAACACCTTGTCGAAATTGGTTACTGAGAATATCTCCATAACATCGGGCGTAACATTCTGAAGGACAAGTTTTCCACCCTCCGAAGCGCTTTTTTTATAAAAGGCTATCATCTGACGAAGTCCGGATGAAGCGATATAAGTGAGCTGCGAACAGTCTATATATATCGGACGGGACGCATATGAGAGCAATGTATCAATCTCGGGTTGAATCTCAATGGTTGCAGGGGTGTCAAGTTCCCCAATCAGTGCCACTCTGACAGCTGAGTCTTCAATTGTATATTTTATTTCCATACTAAAGGTTTTTAATCAAAGTCAAAATATTATATCCATCCTCCCATTGATATTTGACATCATCAAAGTTAGAACGTATCATCTGAATTCCAAGCCCACCTATTTTTATCGTTCCCGGAGCATCAGAAAAGTATTCCAAGGGATTGAAAGGCTTGCCGGAATCCTTGATTACAATAATAAGATTATTCTCTTCGATTGACGCAATCACAGTGATGTCATTGCCTGGAGTGTCATAAGCATATCGGACACAATTGGTAAGAGCCTCGTCCAGACCGGATCTCACAAGAATACGCGACTTGGCATCAAGAGGACACTCTTCAAAGAGAAATTCACAATATTTGGCGATTTTCCTCAATTCCTTGACGTCATTTGAAATATGCAGTTCCTTTGGGCTCGGTATATTTTTCAGTACCAGCAGAGTGATGTCATCACTCTGCTCCACTCCCTTCTCAAAATTCAGGACCTCATCCAACAAGCCCTCAGAAATCTGTTTTGCAGACCCGGACTTGAGCTTCTCCACAATGGCATTCATATTATCCCGGCCCAACATACCTTCCTTACCCTTCGCCTCAGTGATACCGTCGGTATAAAGAAGCAACAAAGCATTCTTTTCCAAAACAACCATATCTTCCACATATTTTGTACTGGAATCAAAACCGAGTGGAAGATTAGGGGAAGATTTCAAATACCCGACACGACTGTCTTCAACACCATTCCAATATAAAGGAGCATCGTGACCTGCGTTACAATAAACCAAAGAACCATCAACAATCCTCAACGCACCAATAAACGCAGTCACAAAGATATATTGATCGTTATTGATGCATAGTTCATCATTTATGCCAGATGCAATTCGAGCAGGAGCAAGCCCATTCAAAGCGAAGACACGGAAAAGACTTACCATTCTGGACATACACAATGAGGCAGGAATGCCTTTGCCCGACACATCACCGACACAGAAATAAAGGACTCCTTCCCGAAGGACATAATAATACAAATCCCCTCCCACTTTCTTTGCAGGCAAAAGTTTGGCATCAATATCAAGTTGGAGCAGATGCCGTGACTCTCTGGGGAGCATAGCTCTCTGTATGGCAGATGCCGTCTCAAGTTCCTTATCATTGGCCGTCTGATATATCTTGTCCCTTGTCAGTTTCTTAATATTTGAAAGACTGATAACAATCAGGACGGTGCCTCCCAGAATCATAATTATCAGCAGGAGTCTGAATGTTGGCATCATCCGGCTTCCATACAGAGAATAATCAGCGGCATAGAAGAATACAATGTTCAAGGACGGTTCATAAGACGCATATAAAGATCTGCTGGCAGAATAATCATACACCGTCTTACTATTTGGCGTTGGATTGGCTATTTCATCAGTCAAAAGATCGGTTGCGATCTGTCCGTAATCATCATAGAGAATATCGAAGGCACTTCCTGAGTGATCATTATCGTCGTATATAATGAATCCTTCAGAATCCATAATCATAAAACGCCCTCCATAAGGATTGGGAGATACACTCAACAAGGAGTCGAGATATACCGAATCAGTTCTGACCCGGTCAGAGTTGGCTTGAAAATAAGAAGCATAGCGGTCAATGTCTCCAACAAAGCGCAGAGCTTCTTCTTTATCCATAATCGGAAAAAGAAGAAAAAAATTCCCCATCATACAGACGAAAAACACCAGTATGATAACCAAGTGATGAACTAAACCGTCGTATTTGAATTTCATTTATTAAAATATTCCAAAGCAATAAGTTTATCAAAAGTATCCCTGAGATATCTCTCACTGGTTATCGACCATCTCCAGTCCATAGCGTTAAGCACATTCACAGTGAAATCGAGTGAAGGAGGATTGACAACGAAGTTATTGTGGCTGCCATAGGCTAACAAGGTAGTAATAAAGGGATTGAGGTGATCGTCCTTGAGAGATTGATTGAGTCTCTGCGAGAAGACTTCATCCGAAACAATTTCAATAGGCAATCCGCACTGTCTCATAATTGCAACAACATCATCGATATATATCGTATGGTTGTTGAAAGAATGGAAGACAGTAAACTTGTCAGGGGTTTTGGAAAGCGTGATCACGGCATCCGCAGTCTGGTCTATCGGTGCGAATTCCAATGCATTATGAAGATGACTTGAAGCGATGCATCCGATAAGATAATATGCTCTCATCCTGGACATGAATCCATTGTTCTCCACATTGATCTGAAACTCTCCGTCACTGAATCGAGGCATCAGATTTCCAAGTCTCATAATCTTGGCTTTCAGACCCTTATCCACCGCCTCCAAAATCGTTCGTTCAGCAGAGAACTTACTCGTCTGGTACTTAGTCACGAGCTTCTGACCGAAATACAGATCATTCTCACACATTGTATGCGGCTCACGGTCTTCCATCTGTCCTGATACACTATGCGTGGAAGTATGTATTAGTCTGGCGCCTGTCTTCAGACAGTAATCGACCAGAATTTCAGTCCCGTGAAGATTAATCTTCTCTATCTCATCCCCGGCGGCAAAGTGTTTAACATTGGCAGCGCAATTTATTACTGTGTCCACCTTGATGGAGAGGAGTTTATCCTTAACCCCATCGTCGGTCATATCGCCCTCTATGATAAACAGACGCTCGCCAAAGAGATCCGAATGTGTATTGTCAAAATAATACATCAGATAAGACTTGAGGCGGCCTTCACAGCTGACTCCTTTCTTTGCTCTGATAACACAATAGACTTTGCCGGAATAATTGGTCAAGAGATTATTGAGCACGTGTATTCCAAGATACCCGGTCGATCCGAGCAAGAGGACATCCCCGACTTCGTTTGCATTCAATGAAGACAGCTCTCCGATGCACTCTATCCTGTTATTGTTCAAGATGCTGTTTATCTTAGAATAATCATAGCCATCTTCACCGATAACGGGCTTTTCATCAATCTTTTGAGCAGCTTCATCTGCAGAAGGCCCCGAAGGAGATACCGACTCCATTCCATCCAGGAACGCCGTCAAGGTGCGAGGTGTAGGATACTTGAAAAGGTCTCCGTAAGTAACAGTCATACCCTTTTCTGAAAGCAGGACTATCACCTTCATCACAAGCAGGGAGGTTCCTCCAAGATTAAAGAAAGAGTCATTGCGTCCAACGCTTGTGCCTGTCCCCAGTACAGAGGAGAAGGCCTGGGCAATATTGCTTTCACGCTCACCTTCAGGCGCTTCATATATGTCTGTCTGATGACCTGAAAGATCAGGAAGAGGAAGAGCCTTCAGGTCAATCTTGCCGTTTGGAGTCAGCGGCATTGCATCAAGCTGAATTATGGCATCCGGTACCATATATGAAGTCAAAGAAGCAGACAGCTCCTTCTTCACAAGCGCCTCATCGATCTTTTTCGATGCGGTAAAGTAAGCACAAAGATGCTGAACCCCACCGATTTCCTTTACCTGCGCGACTGAAGCCGTCACACCGTTCACACGGGCTATGGTGCTTTCGATTTCTCCCAACTCTATGCGGAATCCTCGGAGCTTGACCTGCGTGTCAATACGGCCCATAAACAACAATTCACCATCCTCACTCCATCTGACAAGGTCTCCGGTATGATACATCCTCTCTCCGGGGATGAAAGGACAAGGTACAAAGCGTTTACGAGTAATCTCGTCCTTCCCGAAATATCCTCGGGCAATCTGAGGACCTATCAGAACAAGCTCACCGGCGACTCCCTCAGGCAGGAGTTCTCCATAGGGATCAACAATGGCGGATACAGTATTGGGCACAGCCTTCCCTAT
>DCIC01000052.1:0-180 GCA_002315825.1 Bacteroidales bacterium UBA1736
TTTTTGTATGAGCGGAGCTCCGCAGCGGCAGCAGCTTGCCTCTGAAAGGACTCCGCTCACTTCGTTCGCTCCGGCCCCTCCCACCGTATCCTTCGTCCCGCTGACGCGGAACTTGTCTCCGGCGGGCCCCTCCCCCTGCCCTTGTCCGGGGGTGGACAAGCCTTTCAGAGGCAACTGCTG
>DCIC01000052.1:271-1424 GCA_002315825.1 Bacteroidales bacterium UBA1736
ACTTCAGGCGGAAGCGCTTGAAGCCATGGTTGAACTTGATGTCACCAAATACAGCCTCCGGTTCTATCGGCCTGTTGCTGCGGTGATACATACCCCTTTCGCTCGTGAGCAGATCCTTTGCATATGCCCTGTATTCATCAGCCTGATGGTTTACGCATATTTCACGATATGGAGCCTTCCCCTTGTAGCACATCCCGCGTAACGGGCACCCTTCGCAGGATGCCGAACGGTATACGCTGATTACTGACACATAACCGAGATCCGATTTGCTTCTCGTGTCATATATGTGGTTCAGATGACGCCCCATTGGACAGACATAGTAGTTTTCCACGGCGTTGAAGTACATGTTTCTCGGCAGGAAGGGGTTGTCCCGATACTTTTTATGATCCTCAGCGTGGAACATGTTGTACTTGACATACGGCGTGATGCCTTCTCCAATCATATGTGCATAGTTCTGCTCGCTCCCATATCCGGAGTCGGCACAGACCTCCTCACTCTGCTTGCCGAACCTTGATTCAAACGACTCCAGGTAAGGTATCATCGTCCCCTGGTCATTCGGCCTCCAGAAGATTCCGTAGTTGGTTATGAACTGGTTCTCCGTGGATATCTGTACATTGTAGCCTGGTTTTGTCTGTCCGTTGTTCATCGCATCCTCCTTCATGCGCATGAACGTCGCATCGGGGTCTGTCTTGCTGTAACTGTTCCTGTCTCCGAGGGTTTCAAGCTTGGCCTCGTATTCCTTCTGCTTGGGAGCACTTTCTGATTTCACCTTCTCGACTGACCTTCTCAGTTTCTTGTCACTGATCCCTTCCTCGTCCATCTTCTCAAGGATTCTGTCAGCTCTGCGGGCCATCTCCTCGGATGTGAGTTCCTGCTGCTCCTCTGCATTCTCCATTGCGAGGGCCTGCTCGGCCGATTCAAGAACGGCTTTCACGTTAGCTTCAAGTTTAGCCTTGTTCTTTTCGGTACTTCCTTTCCAGACGAAGGTGTACTTGTTGGCTACGGATTCTATCTTCGTACCATCTATGTACTGAACCTTGAGGCTTACAAGCCCTTCCTCGTTGAGTAGCAGGACTATCTGCGTGAAGATCCTGTCGAACCTGCCGGCAAGACGCTTGCTGCGGAAGATGTTGATAGTCCTGAAGTCGGGAGT
>DCIC01000052.1:1467-5195 GCA_002315825.1 Bacteroidales bacterium UBA1736
TCTCAACAAGAAGCTTCTCCATCTGCCGTCCCGAATACACATTGTTGAGATAACCGTATACTATGATCTTCAGGAGCATCCGGGGATTGTAGCTACTGGTGCCGCCACCCTTGTAATCGGATTCGATTTCGGAGATGTCGAGCCTGTCGATGATTGCACTGACGACACGTGCGGGATGATTCTGCGGAAGATAATCGCCCAGACAAGGAGGAAGAAGCAGGGAATCGTTGGGATTGTAGGATTTAAAGACTACCTTTGACATTGCTTGATAGAGGTTTATTTCTTTTTTTTGCAACTACAAGATAGTAATAATCTATCACAAAAGCAATAGCTATTCCTTTGATTATCAAAAGAATAGCTATTTTATTTTGATGTTGCCGAAGATGCATCCGGCTGTCTCCTCCGGGAACCCGTGCCACCCTCGGCATCGTAAGAGGGGGGACCATGAGCGCAGTGAATGGTGGGGTCGAGCGAAGCGAGACGGTTCAGGAGGAGAGCAGCCGACGCTCGAAGGCAAGAATAATAAAGAAAGAGGATGACCTCTAAGTCCGTTTGGACTTTTTAGTCACCCTCCAGAGGACTTTTCCAATCAATAAGAGAAAGCCTTGTAGGTATGAGGCTGAAGAGTTACCGTAAACCCTTCTGTATCATCCAACTTTGGAGTACGGCGGAAGCGGAATGGAGCCGGACCGTCCGGAGTCGGTTTATAGATCATACCTGTTACAAGATCCTTAATCTCCGTCTTTCCCTTAGGGACGCGCACTTTGATTGTGACAGGCTCATCAAGGAAGGACTCAACGATGAAAGTATCATTGTCATACACAAAGAGGCTTACCTTAGCGGGGCCCTCTATCCTCACCTTCAAGTCACGTGAAAGAAGAGAGCGGATCTGGTCAAGAGCTCCGGCAGGATATTCATACAAGTCGGAGAAATCTTCAGGGATATTAAGGACATAGATACCTCCCTGTGAATATTTCCCGTATAGCATCATAGGGAAGCCGTTTGTTCCATTTGAAAGAGGTCGCCCGGCAGAAAGTATATCCCAAGTATCATTTGTATAGTAGCGAACTAGAGGAACAAGAATATCCTTGCTTGTCTTTCCGTATGAGCCGAAATCATTGACAAGGACATTATTCTCAACCCTGAACTGAGCAAACTGAGAGATGACCTCAGGAACAGCCTTCAGCAAGCCGCTGGTAACAACGACGCTGCCGCCTTTTCGAAGCTGAGCGTCAATCTTTTCCTTGAGGTTTGGATCGCTCTTTGCCTGTTCAGTCAGCAAAACCACCTTCTGGTCCTCAGGGAAAGAAGGACGGATATCCATAGGAATTCCAATCATTCCAAGCCAGTTGGGAAGAAAATCCTCTCCACGTGTGTTGTAGCACTTGTATGACTGCACACCTACAGGATTACCAAGCTTCCACACAAATTTGTCAATTGTAGTGAAAACATTGTTGCAAAGAGTTGCAATCGTCATATCGGACTCTGACATCTCAGGAATCTTCGTTCCGATAAGCTGACGATAATCAAACAAAGCCATCTCCTTAGCCTTGGCAAACATTGTCAGCCAAAGCTGCTCATTATACCTATAGCTTCCCATCTGGATACCGCCGGAATCTACCCAACCGCCCCCGTTATGGCCTGGACGAAGATTCTCGAAATACCTGATGATATTATAGCTCAAATAATTCTGAAGATGCTGCTCTCCATTGGGGTTACGGGTCTCCGTTCCTGTCCATACACCGTCAAATATCTGAGGTCCGTGCTCAAGGTCAAAACCAAGACCCTGAAAATCATCATACCAGTTGGGATACTTGATTATAACCTTAACTTTTGGATTGACCTTCTTGGCAGGCCCAAGCACCAAATCCTTTCCAGCCTGGGTCATAAGCTTGACTCTGAACTCATCCCAATCCATCTCTCCCTTTGCCTCGATACAGTTATCGCATTTGCAATTGGTAAAAAAGAAGTCATCCAGGATGAATTCATCGAAATTCTTTGCCGTAAACTCAGCAATCTGCTGGACTGCAGCCCTATCTTCAGGAGTAGTATAGCAATAAGTCTGGAAATTGTTAGGCTCACTGATTGTATAAGTAATACCTCCTGCCACCTCAACACCCTTGGACTTAAAGAATTTCTTGGCGGCGTCAATTGTTGACTGAGGGACAATCAGACGGTCCCTATGCGTCTCAAGATAAATCTTGTCAACCTTCACCTGAGATGAAATAATCTTCCAGCTCGATTCCAGCCACTCGGGGTCCGCCATCTTCTCTACCTCATAGGCACGGGTATAGACCGAGACTTTGAAGCTTTTGTAATTGCCCGCAACAAGCGAAAGAGTAGCGGCCAGCAGGAATACTGCCAATGTAACAATTCGTTTCATAATAATTATTAGTTAATAGGTTATTGTATCAAAAAGTAAAACAGTCTGTCATAAAAAAGGTCCTTGCGGACAATGCGGTAATGAGGATCATATTGTTTTCCGAACTCCTCACTGTGATGTATCGCATATTGCCCCGACGCAAGGACAGAATCAATCATCTCTTTGTCAGCATCATAACCCTCAAGATTCAGGTTCATCCCGTCTATCACCTGCTCAATCCCCTTCCAGGTCTCCTTCCATCTGTCAATCTGAGGGATGGTCACAGTATTGACCCCGCCAAGGAAGGCGGAAAACAGTTCATCCCTTGAAATATAGCCTTCACGTACACTCCTGAGGTGTACCCTGAAAAATGCGCTGTCAGCCCCTACGGGCTCAAACAGAACAGCAGAATTGTCTTCGAGGCCAAGTTCATAATCAAGGTATCGGCCCGCCGATGCAGTGTCAGCGACAATATGCTCAGCACCGAATTCAGCCTGAAAAAACGCCTTATACAGATCCTGAAGCGTCAAGCAGGGATACAGAGACAATTGATCCAACACAGCAGTCTCGATCTTTTTCTTCGCCATATCAGGAGTGCAAGCACATAAAATGGCAGAGACGGCCAGTATTATAATTGCTTTCTTGGACATATCCCTATTTCTTTTTTCGTAAACCGATCCGTCAAAACAGCCGCCACGACATTGGCAGAAGAATTGACAAGCGTTGCAGGAGGATCCACAAGAGTGCCTATCACAATGATAAGTCCGACCATAGATGGATCCACTCCCATCAAAATACATATCAGAAGCTCTCCCGTGCAAGCTCCGCCCGGCACTGCTCCTGTGACCATTGCCGTCACGATAGCAATAGCCATAATGCTCAACGCAGCAGCGGGAGTGGTCATATTATCTCCGAACAAACTCATCAGAAACATTATCTTGACGACCCCCGACAAAACCGACCCATCCTTATGGATATTCGTTCCCAAGGGAATTACACTCTCAGCAATATCAGCAGACACTCCCATCTTTTCGGCAGCTTCTATATTGCCGGGCATCGCAGCGGCGCTGGAAGTGGTCGCCGCCGCAGTGATTGACGGAGGTATTATATGCGCCCAATAAGCTTTAGTCCCTCCGACTCCACAGAAGAGCAGAAGGTAAAGAGGATGGAGCACCGCGAAAATCACAATGGACAATACCAGAATCAGTAAAAAGGATCTCAGGTACCCCGCAAGAAACTCTGTACCGAAAGACGACACCACCTCGGCGAAGTAGCACCCCAATCCGACAGGTGCGAATTTCATCAGAAGGCCCATCATCTTCATAACAACAGCAAGACCTGAATCAATCAGCGATGATAGCGCCTG
>DCIC01000032.1:0-1436 GCA_002315825.1 Bacteroidales bacterium UBA1736
ATTTCTCCTCTGATTTCGAAATCATCGGGGAAATCACCTTTGAGCACTGAAGGGATATTGCTGATCTGCAGGACATTTCTCGTGACATCGTCCCCCACCGACCCGTCTCCGCGGGTGAGGGCCCTATACAGCTTGCCTTTCTTGTATTCCAGGCAGATTGCGGTACCGTCGAATTTGAGCTCGCAGCTGTAGCTGAATTTCTCGCCTTCCAGCACCTTGTCGGCACGGTTGGCGAAGGCCTCAATCTCTTCAATGTTGTATGTATTGCCAAGTGAAAGCATAGGGAAACGGTGCGGGTATTGTTCAAATGACCTGCTGCCGTTTCCCAGGTCGCTTCCAACTTTATTTGTGGGAGAATCCGACGATGCGAACTCGGGCCAGGCGGCTTCAAGAGCTTCCAGCTCCTTCATCGCCTGGTCAAAATCATAGTCACTCATTGTGGGAGCGTTGTCGACATAGTATCGACGGCTGTTCTCCCACAAGAGATCCCTGAGATTCTCAATCGCTATTTTCGCCTGATCCTTGTTCATTTACTTCCCCTGCTCGAGCATAAGAGTCTTGGTGGTCTGATCGCAGACCTCGGTAGGTCCCCAATACTGGATGGCACCGGGATATACATACTCAGTGTTGAATGCCCAATTGTCACGGTTGGCGGCAAAGAACTTGAAAGGAGCACCGTCGAGCTCTACGAGAGCTTTGCGGATAACCGGCTTGATGGAGCCTGAGCGCTTTTCGAGATTCATCATCATAGTGATAGGAACGCCTCCGGCAATCCACTCTGCAGCGGGTGCTGTGGTATTCTTGATGACTGACATATATCCTGTCTTGCCGCTCGCGATAAGGCGTGATGCATTGAATCCGAGGCTGTAGCAGTAATCAGCATCGAAGTTGGAAGGTGCTGCGCAACGGCCCTCATATCCGAAGAAATGGTGCTGAGCGGAGAATTTGCCGCAATACTTGCCTTCGCTCTTCATAGCTGCAAGCTTGACTGCAACCATCTTTGAGAGGAGCTTTTCTGTCTCGATGAGAGATACCTGCACGTTGCCGTGAGGGTCGCGGTCCAGAGCGAGCTGACTTGCAACATCCTCAGGAAGGCTGGTGAATACTGCAAGGTTGGCTGCATTGAGGTGTGCCTTTACATAATCGATCTGCTCCTCGCGCTTGATGTTCTTGGCTTCGTCAGTCGAGAGGATATCGTTGAGCTCAGCAATGAGCTTCTTGATGGCGGGAACGAACTCGATGAGTCCTTCGGGAATGAGAACTGTACCAAAATTGTTGCCCATCTCCGCTCTCTTGGCTACAACAGAAGCGATATAGTTTACAATATCCTCAAGACTCTGCTCCTTCTCTGCAACTTCCTCTGAAACCAGGCAGATGTTGGGCTGGGTCTGAAGTGCACATTCGAGTGCGATATGAGAAGCGCTGCGTCCCATAAG
>DCIC01000032.1:1555-1981 GCA_002315825.1 Bacteroidales bacterium UBA1736
ATCTGCTCGTTCTTTAAGTCACCGTCGATGGTCTTGGGGCAACCGATGACCTGTACTCCGTATTTCTTTGCTGCATAGTACTCGGCAAGGACACAAGCATTTGTGTTGGAATCATCTCCGCCTATGATGACAAGTGCCTTGATGTCAAGCTCGCGCAAAATCTTGATTCCGCTTTCGAACTGATCCTCGGCCTCGAGCTTTGTGCGTCCTGAACCGATGATATCGAACCCGCCGGTGTTGCGGTACTCATCCATAATGGCAGGAGTGATCTCCATATACTTGTGGTCAACAAGTCCGCCGGGACCCATAAGGAATCCGTAGAGTTTGTTATCGGGATTGAGGGATTTGATACCGTCAAAAATACCTGAAATCACATTGTGCCCACCGGGAGCCTGTCCGCCTGAAAGGATGACACCTACATTGATT
>DCIC01000032.1:2126-3599 GCA_002315825.1 Bacteroidales bacterium UBA1736
GGACCCTGGAGGGCCTTGGGAAGTTTAGGCTGATACGCAGTGCGTGCAACCTGAAGTGCTGATTTGACTGACATAATTTTTATTATTGTTAAGATATATTTCTAAATCCAACAAATTTACAAAATTATGCAGAAAAAGAGAAAATTAGAATGGATAACCTACTCCGAAGTGGATGGCAAAACCATCTTTGCGCAGCCACTGGTAAGGCTGTAGCCAAGGATTGTCCAGGCGGGAGGGCTCATAAATCTTCATACCCATATCGATACGGATGACAATGACGTTCATATCGCATCGCAATCCAAGACCCCAGTCGGCGGCAATACTGCTGGGATCAAAGGTTGTCTTGTATATGCTGTCAGCGTTCATCTCCTTGAGCGTCCATACGTTACCTGCATCAAGGAAGAGTGCTCCCGCAAATTTCCAGAACAGATCGAAACGATATTCCACATTGGCCTCCATCTTCAGATCACCTGTCTGGCTCGGAATAGAGAATACTTCTTGCATAGGGGAGAAACCCGGTCCCAGAGTACGGTTGAGCCATCCGCGCATACTGTTTGCGCCACCGGCATAGAACTGCTTTTCAAAAGGCATTGCTCCGGAGTTGCCATAGGCATAACCTGCGCCACCTGTCAGTCTTGTAGCTATGGCCTGACCATTGTTCCTTCCAAATCTCCAGGTTTTGCCCAATGTCAAGTCAGCTCTTACGTACTGCGAGTAGGGAAGTCCGAAGACCTTTTCCAGCCCGCACAGTTTGAAAAGATTACCTGCAAAATCCATAGAATATTTCAGGTACTTGTATGAAGTCTTGGGGTTGACAGAAGCGTTATCCGTGAGATAGATTGTACCTCCGATACCCAGGTCAAAATGGTCTTTATATGAATAGGCCATAAATGGATTCCGCTCAAGTTCTGCAAGGAACTCATCACTGATATTCAGCAGCTTGACTACATTTACCTGAAGTGGAGATATCTTATAGGAAATACCTTTGCCATTGTTCCCGGCATATCCGAACGTCAGAGAGGTGTAATGTCTCTTGTACTCCGGACGGTCCTGAAAAGTGAACGATGTGTTGATTTCTGTCCTGGGTATGGAGGCGCGTTTGATCCTGTCCAAGCTGACACCCCAGAATCTTGGCAGGCTCAAGCCCGCGGAAATACCAAGCTCGTTGGAATGTGCAGATTTGTCTGGTGTGAATTGGAATATACCCATAAAGCTGAGGTTGAGCCATTCTCCGCCGTGAAAGATGTTTTTGTGGTAATAACTCAACTGAGGGGAGATTCCTATCAGACCGGAAGAATTGGTCGAAGCCTCGAGATTGACCTTGTAGCCCTGAATGCCTGCAGAGGTGAGATTGATATTGCACTCCACCAGATTTGTATCCGGCACGGCTGTCATTTCAATGCCTACACTGTTGAAAACATTCAGCGACGAGAGTCTCGTATAGGTTTTGTTCAGCTCACTGACACTGTATTG
>DCIC01000032.1:3752-7987 GCA_002315825.1 Bacteroidales bacterium UBA1736
AGGCCGACAGATGCGGGGTTTGAGATAGTGTCGGCGACATAGGAGATAAATTCTTTGTCCATCCCATAATACCCCTTGTCCGAAAGATAGTTCGACAGTGCCTTGCTTTGCGAAGTGAGCATTGATTCCGACAGATAGTCAGAGCGGAAGACTGCAAGGGTTGCAGTGTCTGAGTAGAAATCCTCCCTGAAGCTTTGCACCTGGGGAAGATCATAACTGATACTGTCCACTCTGAATCGATGTCCGGGGGTCACACGATAACGGACTTTTACCTTATTATTCTTTACGTCAATGGAACTGCTTACCTTTGAACCATACCACCCCATATACTCCAGATGCCTTTCCAGACTTCTTTCAGAAGGAGCAACGAGATCGGGGTTGTATATGACAGCCTTACGTGATGAAAATGAGAAGGATGCTGGATGCTGTTTGATGTAAGACTCAAGGTCGTCTGGCTTGATGTCGTGAATAGAATCAATCTGAATAATGTTCTTGACAAGCCGGTACTCTCCGGGAGAAAGTTTCGAATCTACCGAACAAGCCCCAAGAATAGAACCTGCCGCAAGAATGGTCAACAATATCCTCCCTTTCCCAAACATCTAAATATCAATTACCGTATAGTCAAAAGCCCCGGCAGATACTGTCTCGAATCTGTCAATGCAACTTTCCTGAGCCATACCGAACAGTCGGAACGCGTGCTCGGGTATCATAATATCAGCTTCAGCGGGTGAAGAGGAGAAATTGCAGAAGAAAAGTTTAGTCTTCTTATCAAAGTGCCTAAGGAAAGTGAAGTACCTGTCCATATCGAACCCTCTTCGGCCTTCATTGCAATAGCACAAGTCATACACCATACCTTCGCTTTTCAATTTGGAAGAGGCGAGCCTTGTCAAATCTCCGAATTTCGAGAAGAACTCTTTTTCTTTATCCGTCAGGACCTCAGAGGAATGGACAAATCCATACAAGTGCGAAAGAGATTCCACCTTGGCAAAGTCGAAAATACTAGTCCGGCCGTTGTCGCTTTCAGAAGCATCCACACCTATTTCCTGGCCGAAATAAATCATAAATGGAGCCCTATTGAACATAGCGGATACTGCAAGTGGAGCAAATTCATTATCAATGGATCTGCCAAATTCAGCTGAAGGAAATCTTTGCTCATCGTGATTCTCGAGGAAGTTGAGCATATGAGATTGGATGTCACCCAGAGACTGCCAGTTCCAGGTAATGTTTTTAGTGGACTGCCAGGGCTCTATCCAAGAGTCAGAGAGATTGGCACTGACTATATTTCTAAGTATGTCGTACAGACCCGACTTGTCATAGAGATAGTCAAAATCTACATCACATACGTATTTGCGATAGTCTTCCTTGCGATATACTTCTGCAATGAAACAGATTCCGGGGTATTCTTTCCTGACCTCTGAAATGAGCCATTTCATAAACTCCGGCGGCACCATCTCCACCATATCACACCTGAATCCGTCAACTCCCATCGTAGCCCAAAATCTGACTATGTCACGCATCTTTTCCCAGGTGAGGGGAGCCTCGTAGTTGATCTTTCTGGTATCAGTCCAGTCATAATCGCACCAATCGTAGATGGGTATGGACTGTGGATCGTAATCCTTGGCCACGTGATTGGGGACGAAATCCATCAGAAACTTGAATCCTTCAGCGTGCGTCCTTGATATCAAAGACTTTAGCTCATTTAGCCTATCATCTTCATTATCCGCCATATAAGGATTGACGTCATAGTAGTCGGAAATGGCGTAGGGTGATCCTGCAGTACCTTTTACAAAGTCTTTGCCGCTGGCGTGCCGGGGAATACCGGTATACCATATATGACTGACACCCAATTGTCTCAAATATTCGAAAGTGGCTTTGTCCACTGACGAGAATTTACCTTCGCCCCATAGCCGGAGCAGCATTTGATATATAATCATAATTCTATATTCTGTCTTCTGAACTCTGCAGTAACGATGGCTGTGGCAATAGCGGCATTCAAGGACTCACTGGTGCGTTGACCTGAAGGATATTCCGGGATATACAGCCTGTCAGTCACTATGGACGCTATCCCTTCGGATATGCCGAAGGACTCATTTCCTATTACAATTACAACGGGAGAATCATTGCCCGTATGCAAAGACTTCCCATAGATATTCTCTCCGTCAAGGAATGTGCCATACAACTTGCCACCCCTCTTCAAAACCTCGGAAAGAGTGTCACGCAGATCGCAATAGATAACAGGTACCCTGAAGAGAGCCCCCATCGTCGATTGCACAACTTTTGGGTTATACATCTCAACAGTGTCGTACGATGCCAGTATGGCATTGATCCCAAACCAATCGGCAATTCTGATGATGGTCCCCAGATTGCCGGGATCTCTGATAGAGTCAAGAGCCAGGTACAATCCATTGTTTATGATAGCTTTATCCTGAATCTTCTGTCTTACTACTGCAAGTACAGGGGAGGGATTTGAGAGCTGGGAGATCCTTGCCATTGCCTCATCTCCAATCTCCTCCCTGCGATATACTGAAAGAATCTCGAAACCGGACGCCAGCGCCTCGGAGACCATCTTTTCTCCCTCGACAGTAAACAATCCCGTCTCATCACGAAACTTCTTCTGAGACAGTGATTTAATATATTTTATTTCACTTGCTGTCATCCTTCTTTCCAGAATAGTATTTGGGCCAGCAGGCCTTGAGATAAGACTTGAGTTTCTCCTCCGACGCATTTCCCTGAGGCTCGTAAAACACCTTGCCAACAAAGCTCTGAGGCATAAATTCCAGATCAGCAAAGTGCCCCGGGAAATCGTGGGCATATTTGTACCCGTCTCCATAGCCCAGACTGTCCATAAGCGAGGTCGGAGCATTCCTCAGATAGAGGGGGACCGCAGCCATCTTGTCCGAAGCCGCAGCGTCCAATGCTGCACCTATTGCAAGGTATGCAGAGTTGCTCTTCGGCGAAGAAGCAAGGTAGATAGTGGTTTCGGACAATGGAATACGCGCTTCAGGCATCCCGATGCTGTTAACAACCTGGAAGCAGGCATTTGCAAGCAGCAGAGCATTGGGATTGGCAAGCCCAATGTCCTCAGAAGCACTGATGCAGAGCCTCCGCGCAATAAACAGAGGGTCCTCGCCGCCATCCAGCATCCGCGCCAGGTAATAAACGGCGGCATTGGGATCAGACCCGCGAATGCTCTTGATAAACGCAGAGATTATATCATAATGCATCTCGCCGCCTTTATCATAGATTGCCGTTGTCTGTTGAAGGCAAGATGTCACTGTCTCATTGTCGATAACGATGGGATTGTGCCCCAGATTGGCATCAACCACGACTTCCAGGATATTCAGCAGTTTGCGGCCGTCTCCGCCACTGTGCCTAAGCAATGCTTCCTTCTCTTTGACTTGAATCTCACGTTCCTTCAGCACCTTGTCGCAAGTCAACGCTCTATCCAGCAACACACCCAGATCATCGGCGTCCAGAGAATTGAGCTTGTACACCTGACAACGCGACAAAAGGGGAGTGATAACCTCGAAAGAAGGGTTTTCCGTGGTGGCTCCTATCAGGATGACAGTGCCGGCTTCCACAGCACCCAGCAGCGCATCCTGCTGTCCTTTGTTGAACCTGTGGATCTCATCGATAAATAACACCGGAGCTGCGGAGGGGCCGAAAAGCGACTTCCTTTTAGCCGAATCAATAACTTCCCGTACATCCTTCACGCCCGAACTGATGGCAGACAAGGTAAAGAATTCTCTGTCGAGAGAATCGGCGATTATGCGGGCCAAAGTGGTTTTACCTACGCCCGGGGGTCCCCAAAGAATGAATGACGATAGATTGCCGCTTTCAATCATCTTTCGGAGAATACAGCCTTGTCCTACCAAATGGCTTTGCCCTACATACTCGTCAAGAGTATGCGGCCTCATTCGCTCGGGAAGAGGTGGAAGGACAGTCGACATTACCTCATTCATATGATACAAATATCGAAGAAATCTCAGTGAAATCAAAGTTTTTTCCTACCTTCGTAGAGACTGGACTATGAAGAAATACCTGTACATTCCTAAACTGCTTACGTTTCTGTTTGCTTCACTTTTCACCTTGCCTTTATCCGCTTCAGGAAAGGAGCAGGGCTCGTTTTCCATAGGTACTTTCCAGTCATACAAGGGCTTCGGCCTGTCCTTGACTTCAAATGAAATTCATTCCTTATCCGTCTTTCTTGATATGGAAGGTGTCTATAAGGGCTC
>DCIC01000039.1 GCA_002315825.1 Bacteroidales bacterium UBA1736
ATTTCATAAAATAATACTGCTCTCAAGCCCATCCATATCGATATACATCTACTCGCTACAACTGGCGATTGATCTTAGTGTATCTCTTTATTTTGGATACACGTATGCACTACTTTGAGTATATTGAGTTGATGGTGTAAGAGACATTGTAATCAATGAGTTTGGCAATACAATAAATTGCCGAAATGGGGCAATCATCGGTATTCCAATAATAAGTGAGAGTTTCAGGTGCTATCCCGAGACTTTCGGCTATACGTTTCATTGTCCATCCAGAAGCTTTAATTGCCTGCTTAAGCGATGTAAGCCGCTTATTCTCAAAGTCTAGATCCGAGATGTTAATTGTATTCATAAACCCATAATACATCATCGTGGGCTCTTCTTTCTTACGAAGGGTGAATTTGATATCACAATTATAGTTTTCTAGAATACGTAATGCGGTGGAAAGACGAAGATCGTCGCGTTTAAACCAATCGGAGACAGCAGCATTGGAAACACCAATGCGTCTGGCAATATCTGCTTTACTCTGGCCAGTTTTGGCCATAAAGTCAGTTAAGAATGTAAGATTTGTAATCAGTAACTTTGAATCCCCGAATTTTCGCAAAGTAAAATCCCCCGTTTTGGGATGACAAAAAAAGCATTCATAACTTTGTAAACGGTTATAAATACAAAATATTATGAATGCTTACGAACTCGAGAGTCCGGGAAGGAAACTCGTGATGTGGTACAAAGTTAAAGAATTATCTGAAAAAGGCCTGCGGCAGGCCCAAATATGTCGCGAAACAGGTCTGGATAAGAAAACGGTCAGACGTTATTTGAAAATGACGTATGAAGAGTTCGTTGCAAGCCCTACATATCACAGGATGTATGTCAAACTTCTTGATCCATATGAAGATACGGTATATCGGTGGATAGATGCTCATCATGATCTGTCAAGTGCCCAAGTCCATGATTGGCTCCGTGAACGGTATGATAAAATGCCGGAGGTGAATGCCAAGACAGTGTTCAACTACGTAAAGTATATCAGAGCCAAGTACAATATAGAAAAGCCAAAACTGTCAGAGCCGCGTCCATACGCGAAGTTGGAGCAGACAGAATACGGAGAATATGCACAGGTTGACTTCGGCGAAAAGTGGATGCATTATGAGGATGGCAGGAAAGTCAAGGTATACTTCTTTGTAATGGTGCTATGCCGCAGTCGCAAGAAATACGTCTGGTTCAGCAAAACGCCATTCACAGCAGAACTTGCAGTGTATGCACACGAGAAAGCGTTTGAGTACTTCGGCGGCAAGCCTAAGCATATCATCTATGATCAAGACGCCGTCTTCCTTCATGACGAGAATCTTGGTGACTACATGCTGACCAAAACCTTCAACGCCTTCGTCAACCAGGAACATCTGGATGTAATCTTCTGTCACAAGTCAGACCCCGAATCGAAGGGCAAGGTGGAGAATGTTGTAAAGTATGTGAAATACAACTTCCTGCGAGGTCGTACCTTCTACGATATTGCGCGCCTGAACGAAGAGGCAGCCCGTTGGCTGTCGCGGACAGCCAACGGGCTGCCTCACTCAACGACCAAGTTGATACCGGATGAAGTGTTTGAAGATGAAAGACAATACCTGACGCCTTACAATGGAGTTCCTTCGATTCCAGATCGGCCTCTTGTGGAATATACTGTCCACAAGCACAATATCATAAGTTGTAGGGGGAACGACTACAGTGTTCCTCTGGGAACATACAAAGGGCAGGGAACGAAGGTGTGGGTCAGCATCAAAGATGACATTCTTGAGATATACGACAAGGAATCAGGGAAGCAAATATCCAGATGTGAAGTCCCTGAAGGCAAGGGGCATTACATTGTCAATCCGGAGCACCGCAAGATCCATCACATTGCTAAAGACAAATTGGAAAGCGAGATCCTGGAGTATTGTGGCTATGATAATCTAGCCCTTGAATGGATGATAAACTTGAAGGCTGACAAGCCTCGTTATTATGGTCAGAATCTCAGGGAACTGGCAAAAGGAATGTACAACTTCGCGGCTTCCACGTTGCATCTAGCCTTTGAAAGGTGCTTGAACAGCGGGATGTACAACGCAAAGGACTTTATTGTCCTCTGCGACAGGCTCGGTCGCAGAATCCCCAATCGAGAACTGGCCACATCGCTTGATGGCATGCTGCCGGCGGCAGTTAAAGAAAGACCGGAAAAGACAAACATATCAACCTACAACAAATACTTCTCATGATACAGACAGACGAAATCAAAGGCTATTGCTCACGCTTGGGCCTTACATATACCGGGCAAAAGCTCAATGAAATAATCCTTAATGCCCAAGAAGGGCAGCCGACATACGTGGACTTCATGTTGGGAATCTTCAAGGCGGAGGCGCTCCTGCGCGAGGCCCACACGAGGGAAGTTCGTGTCAAGATGTCCAGGATACCGCCAAGGCATGATCTTGATGAATACGACTTTAACTTCGTATCCGGAATATCGGAACGCCAGTTGAACGAACTGAGGCAACTCGCATGGCTTGATCAGGCTTTCAACATTGTCCTGATGGGCCCGTCGGGAACCGGAAAGACATATATTGCCGCCGGACTAATATACGATGCTATCAAGGCTGGGAAGAAAGGATATCTCTTTACTATGGAAGAGCTGATTACCTGCTTGAGGACAAAGGATATATCAACCGCGGCCATGCAGACATACTCAAAAATCATGCATGCGGATCTTCTGGCAATCGATGACATAATGCTCTTTCCCGTTAAGAAAGAAGACTCTGCAGCCTTCTTCAACTTGATAAACACCCTTCATGAAAAAGTGTCTCTGATAATAACAACCAATAAATCTCCAACAGAATGGGCTGAAACACTTGATGATGAAGTGCTGGCAAGTGCACTTCTCGACAGACTCCTCTACAGATGTGAAGTCGTCAAACTCTCCGGTTATGACAAGTATAAGATT
>DCIC01000077.1:0-7803 GCA_002315825.1 Bacteroidales bacterium UBA1736
GGACTTGAGGACACAATCAAGATATACCTTGCGAAGATAAATCAGATTGAGCTTAGCGAAGAAGAGTAATAATATCAAAAATCCATAAAATGAAAAAAGCACTTATCACCCTCAGCCTTCTGGCTACCGTATTTTCAGCAGTATCCTGCAACACCGCTTCCACCAACAACACTGCAAGCAACGCAGGAGCAGCACCTGTTGCACAGAAAGGCGCCGTGGTATATTTCAATCTGGACAAGATTCTCACTGACTACGATTTGGCAAATGACCTTCGCAGTGTAGTGGAGACAAAGGTCAATGGAATCAACGAAGAAGTGACCCGCAGACAGAACAAATTGCAATCTGACGCACAGGCATTTCAGGAGAAGGTCAACAAGGGTCTCATCACAAGTTCTGTAGCAGAAGTTCAATATCAGAACCTTCAGAAACAGGATCAGGATTTCCAGCAATATGCCGCTCAGAAAGAGCAGGAAATCAACGAGGAGCTTTCTGTTATGCAAAACCAGATTGCTGATGCTGTCAACTCCTTCATCAAAACTTACAACGAGGAAAAGCAATATGCTATGATCATTGCCACACAGGGTGACATCATCTCTATCCCCGTTGTTACAGCTGACAGCGACCTTGATATCACAGAAGACATTCTTGCAGGGCTCAACGCAGAGTATATCAAGAATAAAAACAAGAAATAATTGAGAATAGCCATACTGTCTTGTTTTTACCCCTATCGAGGAGGAATCTCTCAGTTTAACGCAAATATCTACCACGAACTGAGAAAGGACAATATCGTTCGAGCATTCAATTTCAGCCGACAATATCCCGATTTCCTCTTTCCCGGCAAAACACAGTATGTCTCAAAAGATGACAGTGCCGTACCTGTAGAATCAACGGTTCTGCTGGATACGGCAAATCCTTTTTCCTACATCAAGACCGCAAAAGAAATACGGAACTGGAATCCCGATATAGTTTTGATGAGATATTGGATGTCCTGGTTCGGCCCATCTTTGGGATATGTAGCCCGCAAGTTAAAGAAAGACTGCAAGGTCATTCAGATTCTTGATAATGTCACTCCTCACGAGCCGAGATTTTTCGACAAGCCATTCACCAAATATTTCCTTTCAGGGGGGGACGGATATATCACTCTTTGCAGTTCGGTGGCAGAAGACCTCCTGAAGTATGCACCGGATGCCAAGTATCGGATTATTCCTCATCCGCTCTACAATCATTTCGGGCCAAAAATAGACAGACTTGAAGCAGAGCGGTCATTGGGACTGACACCGGGGAAGAAAAACATCTTGTTTTTCGGCTTGATCAGGGATTACAAGGGGCTTGATATCCTCATTGATGCATTTGACAAATTGGACGATAGTTATCAGCTGATTATTGCGGGAGAGCCCTACGGGCCCTTTGATAAGTATTCAGACAAGATTCGGTCAAACAGAAACAAGGATAGGATCAAATGCTTTCTGGAGTTTGTCAAGGATTCTGACGTGAGCAGTTATTTCTCCGCCGCAGATGTTGTAGTACTTCCCTACCGAAGTGCGACACAGAGTGGAGTAAGTTCCGTTGCATATCATTTTGACCTTCCAATGATAGTCACTCATACCGGAGGTCTGAAGGAAGCGATTGAAGGTCACGGGACAGGTCTGGTGGCCGAAAAGGCCGACTCCGACTTGATCAGATGCGAGATTGAAAGATTTTTTGCAGACTCCGGTCTGCGTACCCGTTGTATTGAAAACATCGGAAAAGAAAAAGAAAGATTGTCTTGGCAAAGATTCTGCAGTAATATGCTTGAATTTGCCCAAACACTATAATGATTATGAACAACAAGGCTTTATTGATTCCATTTCTTGCGCTTTGTCTCTTCGCGGGGCAAGGGAGTTCAACTGCTCAAGAATACAAGACACCGACAGTTACGATATCAAAAGAAAAAATAAAAAGTAACGGTGTCCAATACTATTCTCACGTGGTACTGGACAAACAGACCTTGTATTCCATTTCCAAAGCCTACGGTGTCAGCCTTGAGGAGATTTATAACGCAAATCCCACTCTCAATCTCGAGAAAGATGGGCTGAAAAAGAATCAGATAATCCTCATCCCTGACAAGGGATCACTTCCTGAAACCGTAGAGGAAACTGCAGACCCGGTTGAAACAGAACCCGTCCAGCAGGAAGAGAAGAAGTCATTTTTTGCAAGAATCGGCGATAAAGTGAAAGCTGCCGCAAAGGACGTATCCGACGATGTAAAAGAGACAGCCCAGGAGATCAAGTCCGATATGACAAAAGATGCCGACATTGACGGACCTGAGTATATCACCCACACTGTCAAATGGTATGAAGATCTGGAATCCATCTCACTGAAATACAAGGTAAGTGAAGATGTTCTCATTAAATACAATGGATTGGAGTCCAACAAGCTGAAGAAAAGACAGATACTGAAAATCCCAAAGAATCCCGATGCTGTGGATATCACCTCCGTCCCGACAAGCACCGAAGCCGAGCCCGCTTCAGTCGAAGTCGCTCCTGCAAGTAAGCCCGAAATCAAATACAGATACGAGGATACTCACCCCAAGACATCTCTGAAAGCCGCTGTCCTACTCCCCCTGAATGCAGGCAAGGAAGTCATCAATGACTCGAACTACGATTTCTATTCAGGAGTTCTTATGGCTGTCAGGGATCTCGCCGACCAAGGGAAAAACGTCACTCTGGAAGTATATGACATTTCCAATCCCGGCACTGTGGCAACTGAAGAGATTTATGCATCCAATGACATAGTCCTAGGTCCCGTTACAAGCGATGAGATTCATAAGGCCTTGGAAATCTGTCCCCCCGACAAATTCGTCATCTCTCCTCTGGACCCCAAGGCAGTTTCAATCGCATCAGGAGCTTACAATTTCATACAAGCCCCCAGTTCTGTTGAATCTCAATACAATGAAATTGTTAATTGGATCAAGGAAGATACACGGAATGGAGACAAGCTGATTGTCATATCAGAGAAAAGTGGTGCTGTCACGCCCATTGCAAGTATGATTGAAGATTCCGGAATGGAACACGAGCGCTTGAGCTACGGTATTCTCGAAGGGCGGGATATAACTGCCCTGCTTCAGAAAATAATGAGTCCCACAGCGGCGAACAGGGTTGTGATTTCTTCTGACAGCGAAGCCTTTGTAAATGACGTTGTCCGCAACCTTAATATTATGGCCTTCGAAAAATATAATGTTGTCCTATATGGTCCTTCAAGAATCAGAACCTACGAGACCATTGAAGTGGAGAATTTCCACGGGACTAATCTCCACGTAGCATCATCATATTACGTTGACTACGATGATGCGAAGGTCAAAAATTTTCTTATGTCCTACAGGGCTTTCTTCAAAACAGAGCCGAGTCCTTTTGCATATCAGGGTTATGACACAGCATACTATTTTCTTTCAAGATGCTCAGATGGCCCGGACAGATGGAGTCACAGTCTATTGAACGGGAAAAAGAAAGGTCTGCAGTCCGACTTTATGTTTATTAAGGAAGATGGCGGAGGATATGTAAATCAGGCAGTCCGAAGAATAGTCTATGGCCCTGACTACTCCGTATCAGTAATAAACTAATCTATCCCAAGAAGAGATTTTGCATTATCAACAGCAGCTTTTGTCACAGAAGCTCCGCTGAGCATACGCGCTATCTCCTGAACCCTTTCATCCCGGTTCATTCTTTTTATCGTGGAAATGGTTTTATGGCCGTCCATTTCTTTGGATACAAGATAATGGGCTACACCTTTGGCTGCCACCTGTGGGAGATGAGTGATAGCAAAAATCTGCATCCTCTCACCCATATCACATATCATAGATCCCATCTTGTCAGCCACACTGCCCGAAACGCCGGTATCGATTTCATCAAAGATCATAGTGGGCATATTTGCCGAGCCTGCCATCATTGCCTTCAAGCACAGCATTATTCGTGACAGCTCTCCGCCGGAGGCACACTTCGAGACCTCAGAAGGAGCCTTTCCATCAGCAGCAAAAAGGAAGGCCACTTCATCCGCACCGGTCGCACATACCTCGGTTGTATCAAGTCTGACCGTAAATGATGCTCTTTCCAGTTCGAGGAAACGAAGGGATTTCTCAATCTGAGAAGCAAAGGGCACAGAAGACTTCCGCCTGCTCTCACTTAGGGCCGAGGCCACTTCGGACAGTAAAGACTCTGACCGTCCCAGATCCCGGGCCAGTTCATCCCTCCTCTCCGACAGGCATTCAGAGTCAGACAATGATTCAGCAAGAGTGTCACGTTTTTCAATCAGTTCATCTACGGTATTGCAGGAATGACTGCGCATCAAACCATAAATGGCAGACATACGCTGCTCTACTTCTTCAAGTCTCGATGAGGAATCTGCAATTCTCTCATCTATGGCAGACAAATCAGACAAGATATCTTCGATATCAATTCTTGCACTCTCCAATCGCTGGGAATAATCTCCAATTAAGGGGATAAACCCGGCCAGCTTTTCCACAATACGGGAGCATTCCTTCATCTGAGAGGTGAAATCCAGTTCTGAAATACGGTTGAGCCCTTCCTTGATCTGCTCAGAGTTGGCAAGAGTCAGGTGCTCCTGTTCAAGCTCTTCCAACTCCCCGGAGCGAAGTTTCGCCCCTTCCAGTTGACGGAGTCGTGCTTGATTATATTCCCGCTCTGAAGAAAGGCGGGAGATTTGTTCATCGATATGAGATATCTGACTTTTCAAATCCTGAACATCCCGATAGCATTGGGAGCAACGGGCAAGCAAGGAGGAATTGCCTGCAAAGTGGTCAAGAGCTGACATTTGGAATCTCTTGTCCGCAAGAAGCAGGCTCTGGTGCTGAGAATGGATATCCACAAGTCTGGACGCAATCTGTGAGAGAAGTGTGACCTGTACAGGGCAGTCATTTATAAACGAGCGTGACCGCCCGCTCCTCATTACGACCCTACGGACCAGAATGGACTCAGAGTCATAATCAATATCATTGTCACTCAAAACTGAACTCAGATATTCGTCATCAAGGGCAAATTCGCCTTCAACGACACAACTCTCTTCCCCCTCAGATATGACAGAAGCATCCGCCTTTGCGCCTGTCAGAAGAGACAAAGCCCCCAGCAAAATGGATTTTCCGGCTCCTGTCTGTCCGGATATAATAATCAGACCCTCCGGAAAAGAGATATCCAGAGAGTCTATCAATACATAATTCCTTACGTGAAGGGTTTTGAGCATCAGTCTTCTTTCGCCTTTCTATAGAAAAGCTCACCCGCCTCAAACTCAGATATGGCTACCAGATCCGGTTTCGGCTGCTTCTCATAATACTTGGATATCTCTATCTGCTCCTTGTTTTCGAACACCTCTTCCATTGTGTCCCTCTCGTTCCTGAAGTCTTCCAATTTCTTGGAAAGCTCTTTCTTTTCAGCAAGAGATATCTGATTGGCCCTCTTGTAGAGGACAACAACTGATTCATAGATGTTTCCTGTGGGAGCTGCGAGATTCTTGATATCCCGCGTCACAGTGTTTGTCGGTACTTTACTTTTATCCATTTCAAAATCTTTTTTCAATACAATTACTCACGTATATGCAGCGTAAGTTTCAAAATTTTATTTCTTTTTCTTATCCAGCTCCAGCTCCTCAATGTCCCCCGTAAATTTACCCAGAGCATTCTGTGACCTCTTGTACATTACATCCAGCTCGTGACGATATTCAGAGTCCGCAAACTCTCCGATAAAGGAAAAATAATCATCAGCAAATACCATATAGCGCTCTTTCTGCTTTTCGGGGACACTATTATAGGCATACTTGTAGGATGCCATTGCTGCATAATACATAATATCTTCTCGGTAACGGTTCTCCGCATCATCCTTAAGAACGTTCTTCAGTGCAACTCTGGCCGCGAGGTAATCCTCCATCTTATAGTACAGACGGGCACTCTCATAGGCCTTCCTATCCAGACGGTCAGCCAACTCCTCAATCATATTCAGACAGACCTCTGCACGTGGCGTATCAGGATACTCGGTCAGATATGATCCGATGGCGGCAAGTGCGGAATTGGTCGGAGACTGATCCAGTTCGTACCTGTTTGACTGCCTATACAGACAATCTATGCGCAGGAAAGTCGCTTCTTCGGTAAAAGGACTTTGAGGAAAAGTGGCAATAAAGGTCGTGAAATTTGTCTCAGCTGTAAAGTAATCCTTGAAACGGTAATTGCTCAATCCCCAATAATACTTCACCGTATCATCCCTTGCCGTTCCTTCCGACAAGGAAGACAATGATTCGAACAGCGCAGCGGCTTTTTGGTACTTGCCGGCATTGAAATACTCAAACGCCGTCTTATACTTGAGTTCAGAGTCATTCCCTTGAAGAATTGTATCATAGACAGTCTTGCAGGAAGAAAGGGATAACGCCGCAGCAGCAACCAAAACCAAATATTTCAATGCCCTCATATTCATTTTCCGAGTAAATATTTCTCTACATCCAATGCAGCCCGACAACCCGATGCCGCTGCAGTGACAGCTTGCCTGTATCTGGGATCCTGCACATCACCGGCAGCAAAAACGCCATCTACATTTGTCGCAGAACTCCGCCCGTCGGTAATGATATACCCGTTCTCATCCACATTAACATATTTAGAGAACAGATCGGAATTGGGATGATGCCCGATTGCAAGGAAAAAGCCATCAACATTTATATCAAAAACCCCGCCATCCTTTCTGACAAGCCGGACTCCAGTCACACCTGCTTCATCACCAAGAACTTCGAGAGTATTGCAGTTCCATAGGATTTCAATGTTCGGAGTGGACATAACCCTGTTTTGCATAGCCTTGGATGCCCTCAACTCGTCTCGGCGGACTATCATATACACCTTTCTGCAAATACCGGCCAGATAAGTAGCCTCCTCACAAGCGGTATCCCCTCCTCCAACGACAGCAACATCCTTTTTCCTATAGAAGAAGCCGTCGCAAGTAGCGCAGGCTGAGACTCCCAGTCCACGGAACTTTTTCTCTGAAGGAAGTCCGAGATAACGGGCTGATGCTCCGGTAGCGATAATCACGGCATCAGCGACAATCTCATCTGTATTATCTATCGACACAGTGAATGGACTCTCTGACAAGTCGGCCGATGTGACTGTACCCCTGCGGACAGAAGCCCCGAAACGAATGGCCTGGGACTTCATCTGATCCATCAGAGCAGTCGCGTCCACACCCTCGGGAAATCCGGGGAAATTTTCAACGACAGTTGTGGTGGTCAGTTGTCCACCGGGCTCCATTCCCTCATAAAGAACCGGTGAGAGTCCGGCGCGTGATGCGTATATGGCAGCCGTATAACCGGCAGGCCCACCTCCAATGATAAGGCAACGTGTCTTCTCCATTATTCCTGAACAAAAGCTATGATTTCGCCCTTAACAACATCGTCTCCCTGCTTGCCAAGAGTTGCTACCACGCGGCCGCTGACTGCGGGAACGATCTCTTCCATTCCATAATAGGCCTGAACATAACCCATACACTTGCCTGCCTTGACAGCGGTTCCGGCAACAGGTGCGGATGAAGCATCGTCGAAATCAACCTGCCACAGGAGCTTTCCCTTAACGGGAGCCTGCACAGGCACAGCCTTTGGATACTTCTCAGTATATTCTTCAACCTTAAACTTGGGCATCTCTACAACAGGACGTACTACCTCTATCGGAACACCAGCCTTGGCCTTCATCTCCTCGAGATCCTTATTGAAACGCTCCTTTGCCGCACCGCTCTTATAATCACGATACTGTCTCTCGTGCATTGCAAACTCGAAAAGCTCCTCCTG
>DCIC01000077.1:7996-9405 GCA_002315825.1 Bacteroidales bacterium UBA1736
CTGCTGAATCTGGGTTTCCCCTGACTCATTGCGTAAATATTCATAAGCGCAGTATTCTTCACATACTGGCTGAATGGAGTCACGAGAGGTGGATATCCAAGCTTGGGCCATACATATTCGACCTCATTGAAGAGCTTGAGGAGCAAATCATTGAGGGAGCTCTCCTTCTCACCGTGAGCTCTCTGTGCCATATTGATGGCTCCCTTGAATGTCTCGAGGTCTGCCATCATGGATCCCATCATACCGCCGGGAAGGCCGCAGCCCACCAGAAGGGATGACATCTTGGAGTTGCTTGAATTGATCCAATATCCGAGGAAATCATCCATAAAGCTTTGCGTAAGCTTTCTAACCTCCATATATGCATCCATATTGACATCTTTTACAAGGAATCCGTCAGCTTTAAGCATCTGCTGGATAGTAATGACATCGGGATGAACCTTTCCCCAAGAAAGTGGCTCGACAGCCGTATCGAGATAATCCGCACCAGCACGGGCTACCTCAAGCATAGATGCAACAGAGAAGCCGGGACCTGTGTGGCCGTGATACTGAACCTTCAACTGAGGATATTTTGTCTTTATCTCGTGGACGAGTCGTCCAAGGAAGGAAGGACGCCCGATACCCGCCATATCCTTCAGACAAATCTCGTCTGCACCATACTCGGCGAGTTTGTCAACTACGCCCATATAGTACTCAACCGTATGGACCGGTGAGTTGGTGATGGAGAGGGCCGCCTGAGAAATCATCCCAGCCTTCTTTGCATATTCAACAGAGAGTTTAAGGTTACGATGGTCGTTCAATCCACAGAATGAACGTGCGATATCCGTACCCTGAGCCTTCTTCACCTTGAACATAAGTTCACGTACATCTGCAGGGACAGGATTCATACGCAATGCGTTGAGTCCGCGCTCAAGCATATGTGTCTGGATGCCGACTTTATGGAAGGGAGCCGTCCACTGTCTTACTGCATAGTTGGGATTCTCGCCGAAAAGTAGATTGACCTGCTCAAATGCGCCGCCATTGGTCTCCACTCTATCAAAACATCCCATATCAATGATTGCGGGAGCCACCTTTACCAGCTGATCCACTCTGGGTACATATCGTCCGGAAGACTGCCACATATCCCTGTAAACCAGGGAGAACTTAATTTCACGTGCCATATTCGTATGTTTTTATTTGTTTGCTTATTATCTCTGCGCATTTGGCATAGCGGCCAGAAAGTCCACTTCGCACTTTACGCAAAATCGTTCAAATTTACATAAAATTCCGGACAAAATAAATTAATAGAAGATTTGGAAGCTAGAAAAATTTCCTTACCTTTGCAATTCCTAACACGGTGCGATTAGTTCAGTTGGTAGAGCACCAGATTGTGGTTCTGGGTGTCGTGGGTTCGAGCCCCACATCGCACCCCA
>DCIC01000106.1:0-5933 GCA_002315825.1 Bacteroidales bacterium UBA1736
CTCATAATCAACGAATAAGACAATGAGAGATCTGTTTATCGAAGTCATCGAATCCGTTCGCCGAAACAAACTGCGCACTGCCCTTACAGGCTTTGCCGTATCCTGGGGCATATTTATGCTGATCCTGCTGCTGGGACTTGGCAACGGACTGCGCAACTCCACTGAAGCCAATATGGGGGATGTTTCCGCAAACGTAATGGAGGTCTGGGGTGGCTGGACATCCGAGCCCTATGACGGTCTTAAACAAGGCAGACGCATCAACATCGAAGAAAGCGACCTCAAGCTGACCGAAAGCGATCTGTTCTCCAACAACATCGATGACGTGACGGCGACTTTGTCGAGCAACGGTGTCACATTGGCTTACGAAAAACGGCACCTTTCAACATCAATGACCGGAGTCAGTGCAGCCTATTTCGAAATGGAAAAATATGAAATAGTTGCCGGCAGGCTGCTGAACAGCAAGGACGACAAAGGACTGCGCAAAGTCATCATCCTGTCCACAAGAGATGTGGAGAACCTCCTTGACGGAAGCACCGACTATTCTTCCATCATCGGAAAAAGAGTTAAAGCGGGCAACCTGGCCTTTCAGGTAGTCGGGGTTTACAAAGCACAGAGTTCAATGATGGGTTCCAACTCATTTATCCCCTATTCCACCCTGAAGGCCACATACAACAAAGGAAAATACATTGACCAGATAATTTTCTCCTTCCACGGCATCAAGGATGAAAAAGCAAACGAAGCGTTCGAGGACAAATACAGAAGAGTATTGAATGCCAACCACCGCTCAGCCCCCAGCGACCGCTCAGCCATAGGCATCTGGAACAGATTCACAACCAGTATGATGATGGACAAGGGTATGGGACTGCTCAACATAGGGCTGTGGATTATCGGTATCTTCACCCTCCTGAGTGGCATTGTCGGGGTCAGCAACATTATGCTCATTACTGTCAAGGAGAGAACACACGAATTCGGAATCAGAAAGGCTATCGGCGCGAGCCCCTGGGCCCTGATAAAATTGATAATAGCGGAGAGCGTGAGTATTACTGGTGTATTCGGATATCTAGGTATGTTTTTTGGGATGGTCGCCTGTGAGATAGCCAGCTCTATTCTTGGCAACTCTCAGATGTCAGTCCTTGGAGAACAAGTCAGTGGAATTGTAAATCCCACGGTGGGTCTTGACGTAGCGATTGAAGCCACCATACTATTGATAGTCGCCGGCACGATCGCAGGACTTGTACCTGCACGAAAAGCAGCAAAAATCCGTCCTATTGAGGCTCTGATGGCAAACTGATGACAGATTATGAGATTTGACATTGATACATACACCGAGATAGCCGACACCCTGACCCGAAACAAGAGCAGGAGCATCCTGACCGGTTTCGGAGTCTTCTGGGGACTCTTTATGCTCCTGTTCATGCTGGGAGGAGGCAAAGGCTTCAAGCAGCTGATGGCGAAGAACTTCGAAGGGTTCGCCTCAAATATGACGGCCATATATACAGAGAGGACTACCAAACCCTTCAAAGGATTCAAAGAGAACAGAAGATGGGATTTGAACATTCAGGATTTGGACAGACTCCGTATGATGGTCCCCGAACTGGACGTGATAACCCCCACAATGAGCCAGTGGGGAGAGACCTCCACTTATGGTGAAAACAAGTATGACAACAGCGTCATAAAAGGAGTCAACGATGATTACGCGGCAATTGAAGCACCTTCCATTAAATACGGACGTTTCATCAACAGAATGGATGTGATTCAGGAAAGGAAGGTATGCTGTATAGGAAAAAACGTGTATAATGCTTTGTTCCCTGAAGGTGGAGACCCCTGCGGCAAATATCTGAAAGCCGGATCCGTTTACTACCAGATAGTCGGAGTTGACACCAACGGAGGAAACATCAGCATCAACGGAAGGGCTTCGGAATGCATTTACATTCCCTTTCCCGTCGCTCAGAAGCTATTCCACAGGGGATCGGACATAGATTTGATCTGTGTGACAGGCAAGCCCGGCATCAAGATGGGAAGTCTGGACAGCAAGATAAGAAATGTAATAGCCCCGGTCCATTATGTTGACCCTGAAGATAAACCGGCACTGAGTATGATCAACGCAGAAGAACTCTTCAACCTTGTTGACACACTGTTTACAGGACTCAACCTACTGATATGGCTGGTGGGTCTGGGCACCATTCTGGCCGGAGCAATCGGAGTGAGCAACATTATGCTTGTTACTGTCAAAGAAAGGACAACTGAGATAGGTATCAGAAGAGCAATCGGCGCCACACCGCGGGACATCCTTTCGCAAATCATTATGGAGAGTGTCTCGCTTACCACACTAGCCGGGACCTTAAGTATTCTGTTCACCGTATTCCTTCTTAATATCCTGGAAAAGGCTGTGGCTACAACCACCTTCCAGGTAAGTTTCTGGACAGCCGTAGCAGCTCTGGCCGTAGTCGCCCTGCTGGGAGTCCTCGCCGGACTGGCCCCGGCCTACAGGGCAATGGCAATCAAGCCCGTTGACGCAATGAGAGATGAATAATAACAAAAGATTCAAGATAAAATGAAAAAGGTCAAAAAGTACATCACCCTGGCTGTTATCGCCATTTTGTTTATAGGGACATTCGTATTCCTGTACAACAAATCAAAGCCCGAGGTTATCGAGTATGAAGAGTTGGAAGCCTTCACTACCGATATTGAAAAGACCTCGGTGATCACAGGAAAAATCGAGCCTCGCAATGAGGTCAACATCAAGCCCCAGATCAACGGTATCATCGCCGAGCTCTTCAAGGAAGCCGGCCAGCAGGTAAGCAAGGACGAGGTTATAGCAAGACTTACTGTAATCCCCGATATGACCTCCTTGAGCTCAGCCCAGAGCCGCGTACGTCTGGCTGACATCAATCTTGAACAGGCCCGCACCAACTTCAGAAGGGAAAAGGAACTCTTCGACAAGGCACTTGTCAGCGCTGAAGAATTCGAGCAGGTACAGCAGCAGCTCAGTCAGGCTGAAGAAGAGAGGAAAGGCGCTCAGGATGCTCTTGAGGTAATCCGGGACGGAGTATCTTCCGCAAATGCCACTTCGAGCTCCACCCTGGTCCGCTCAACCATCACCGGCCTCATCCTTGACATTCCAGTCAAAGTCGGCAATTCTGTTATCCAGGCCAATACAATGAATGACGGTACGACAGTCGCAACCGTTGCCAATATGATGGACCTGATTTTCGACGGGCAGGTGGACGAAACAGAGGTCGGAAATCTTGTGGAGGGAATGAGCGTGACTATTACAATCGGAGCCCTTCAGGACTACAGCTTTGACGCCACCCTCGAGTATATCTCGCCCAAGGCCGTAGAGAACAATGGAGCCAACCAGTTTGAGATCAAAGCTGCAGTCAAAGTACCCGACGAAGGCAGTATGATACGCTCGGGATACAGCGCCAATGCTGAGGTGGTCCTCCAGAGTGTCAAGCAAGTCATCGCTGTCCAGGAGAGCGCTCTCGAATTTGACGGTGACAAAACCTATGTATATCTTATCACCGATAACGGCTACGAGAAGACAGAAGTAGTCACTGGCCTGAGCGACGGCATCAATATCGAAATCAAAGAAGGTCTGAAAATTGGAGACAAGGTGAGAGGGAACCAGAAAGTAAAGGAGATCATAAGCAATGATTAAAAGTCTGTTATTATCCGCCCTGCTGGTTACCACAGGTCCGTGGTCACTGCAGGACTGCATCCAATACGCATTGGATCACAACATCAGCATAAAGCAGAGCAGCATCACTGTCGAGCAGAAAGACGTACAGCTCAATACTGCCCAGGGACAGAGGCTGCCGGGAGTAAGTGCAAGCGGGTCACAGAGTTTCTCATTCGGACGAGGCCTCACCGCAGACAACACCTACGCAAACACCAACACCGCGGGAACAGGTTTCAACCTCGGAGCGGAGGTCCCCATCTTTCAGGGAATGAAAATCACCAACAATATTGCAATGTCCAAACTCGATCTCCAGGCGGCCACGGCCGATTTGGAAAAAGCCAGGGACGACATCCGAATTGCCGTAGCGCAAGCCTATGTCACAATTCTCTACGACAAGGAGATTGCAGCAGTTGCCGACAACCAGATCCTCATCGACGAAGAGCAGGTCGCAAGACTTGAAGCAATGGCCGCAAACGGCAAAGCTTCCGCAGCGGAAGTCGCTGCCCAGAAAGCAACCCTGGCCCAAAGCCGCCTCTCCGCCACGCAGGCAAGGAACAATCTTGCAATTGCCCTTCTGGACCTGACCCAATTACTGGAGCTCGAATCCCCGGAAGGATTCGACATAGCCACAGTGGACGCAGAGAAATTGTTGCCCGGGATTCTGATGAGCCCTGAAGCGATTTTCGAAGAGGCAGTAAGGATAAAGCCTCAGATCAAGACAGAAGAGTTGAAGCTGGATTATGCGGAGACCAATATCAAGCTGGCCAAAGGAAGCTATCTGCCCACGCTGTCCCTTAATGGTAGCCTCGGAACCAACTACTACAACACCAGCGGCAGACAAAACGCCTCGTTCGGAGCGCAGATGAAGAACAATTTCAGCCAGTATATCGGACTCAATCTGAATATCCCCATCTTCAGCAGATTCTCCACAAGAAACGAAGTGAAAAGCGCACGTCTGTCTTTCCAGAATCAGGAGTTGCAGCTCGAAAACGCAAAAAAGGCTCTCTACAAAGAGATTCAGCAGGCATACTTCAACGCTATTGCTTCCCAGGAAAAGCTGATGAGCAGTATTGAGGCTGCCGCCAGCGCAATGGAATCATTCAACCTGATGAGTGCCAAATACGAAAGCGGTAAAGCAAACAGCACCGAATTCAATGAGGCAAAATCCCGCTATATGGAAGCGGAATCAAATCTCGCACAGGCCAGATACGAAAATCTGTACCAGTCCAAGCTTCTTGATTTCTACAGGGGTGCGGAACTTGTGTTCTAAAGATTCAGAAGACCGGAAGGAATCTCCATTTTGAGTTTCCTCTTCTCCGGATCGATTTCCAGGATAAAATCCTCGTGGAGCGGAATAATCACCGCTCCATTTTTTGTGTTCAGTTCGAGACAGGGATTGGCGGGAATGTCGAGAAAATCACTGACAACCCCGACGATCTCAGATTCGGAATCCTCCACCATCCACCCTATCACATCAGGGAAGAGGGATTCATCCTCCGCATCCTCAAAGAGGGATTCATCCATAAACAAGCCCATCCCGACCAATTCTTCGGCATCTTCAAGACTATTGACATCATTGAGAAAGATGATGGCCTTGTCTGTACCCTTCTTTGCTATTGACTGAATGAAAAAAGGAACCGGCAATCCATCAAAATAGATGAATACCGGTTCTTTGATGTCGATATCCTCGATATCAATGTCACGAAAACCTGCAAGCAGTCCGCCATCGACACCGTTGGATTTCAGGATCTTGCCGACCTGGAGCATATTATGCCTCTGCGGGAGCCTCTTCTGCACTCTCTGCAGGAGCTTCAGCAGCCTCAGCAGCCTGCTCTGCAGCTTCCTGAGCAGCAGCCTGCTCTGCAGCAAGTCTCTTCTTGTTGATTTCCTCAGCTCTTGCCTGATTTACCTTTGCCTCAGCTGCAATAGCCTCTTTTACCTTCTGAGCATTATCCTTTACGATACCCTCTTTCTTTGCGGCGAGCTTGCCGTCCTGCTGTGCCTTCCAAGCATTCCACTTGGCGTCAGCCTGCTCCTGTGTGAGAGCTCCCTTGGCTACACCACCGTCAAGATGGTTGCGAAGAAGGATTCCCTCATAAGAGAGGATACGACGGGTTGTAAGTGTGGGCACTGCTCCTACCTTGAGCCATGCAAGTGCGCGCTCTGAATTGAGAACGATGGTTGCAGGGTTGGTGTTGGGGTTGTAAGAGCCAATCTGCTCGATGTAACGACCATCACGAGGTGAACGTGA
>DCIC01000106.1:6010-10148 GCA_002315825.1 Bacteroidales bacterium UBA1736
AGCCATTGTGAATCTGTTTTAAAAATTAATAATCCTTATTCCTTTCTGCTCGAGAAAGGGATGCAAAGATATGTAATTTTGTTATTATCTGCAAGTTTTGGGAAATAATGCAAACAAAGCCGACCCGGATCCGGACATTGAGGCATATACCGCGCCTTTCAAGTATAGTTCTTCCTTTATCCGGGACAGTTCGGGATGCAGGGCAAAGACTGTTTTCTCAAAATCATTGACAAGGGACCCCCTCCATTTCTCAACTCTCTGACTGAGAATCGAAGCAAGGCCACCCCCTGACGGCAATTCATCCGCACCGTAACGCGGAGTGATACCGCGGTATGCTTCTGCGGTGCTCACGGATATGTTCTGAGGAATATGTACGGACAATTCGTATCCGCTCAGATCGATTTCAAACGGCTCAAGTATTTCTCCTCTCCCCTTCCCTAGCATAGGTCTGTTGTAGATAAAGAAGGCGCAGTCACTGCCCAGACGCGAAGCCTGAAGAGCGAGGGCGTCTTCGCTCAGGCCCAGAGAAAACATCTCATTGAGCATTTTCAAGGTAAATGCCGCATCTGATGACCCTCCGCCAAGTCCCGCACCGACAGGAGATTGCTTGTCGAGACGGATCTCCACCGAAGGGAGGTCAAATCTCTCAGAGAGCAGATTGTAAGCCCTCACCGTAAGATCATTGTCCCAGGTCACTGATGCCGAAGGCTTGAACACAGCTTCTCCCTTCCCCGGTATCTGCACTATCTCAAGCGTGTCCCTTATTGCGAAATAAGGGATGAACAATGTCTCAAGGTCGTGATATCCGTCGGCTCTTTTCCTCAGGATATGAAGTCCCAGATTAAGCTTGACATTGGGATAGCTTATCATATATCATTTGGCGTATTTGCTCGTCTTCTATCCTTTCCACGACGGCAGAAATGAATGATCTCATCTGAAGAGCGCGGGCCTCTTTCTCAGGAATGCCCCTGGATCTCATATAAAAGAGTTCGTCTTCACTTAGCTTTCCAATTGTCGCACCGTGAGAGCACTCCACGTCATCAGCGTAAATCTCCAGCTGTGGCCTTGTCTGGACAAGAGCTCTGTCGGAGAGGAGGATGCTGTGATTCTCCTGAAAAGCCGATGTCTTCTGCGCGCCCTTTGCAACATAGATGAGTCCGTCAAACTCCACCTGCGCCTCTGCGCCCACAATCCCCTTGAAAAGCTGACGGGACCGACAATGTCCGCTCTCGTGTCTGAGGTTTACTCTGAAGGAGACTCTCTCCTTACCGAAATTCAGATAAAGGCCAAAGACATCTATGACCGCTCCCTCCCCGGCAAGACGGATATTGACCGGAACATCGGCACTGACCCCGGGCAGAGCAAGCAAAATCAACTGATGCTCTTCCTGCGAAGTCAGGACAATGTCTGAGGGTATCTCGTCCCTTCCTATTAAATACAAATGCTTCATTCTATCCCTTCAAACCCTCCGGTCTCTATTCTGTCTATCAACTCCCTTCCACCGGTCAGAACAATTCTACCGTCCTTCAGGATATGTACCATATCCGGCACGACATACTCCAGGAGTTTCTTATAATGAGTGATGATGATTGCCGACCTGTCCGGACTGCGAAGAGCGTTGACTCCGTCCGAGACAATCTTGAGGGCATCAACGTCCAGTCCGCTGTCGGTCTCATCCAGAATGGCCATCACAGGCTCGAGCATTGCCATCTGAAAAATCTCATTGCGCTTCTTCTCGCCTCCAGAAAAGCCCACATTCACCTCCCGCTTCGCAAACTCTCCCTTCATTTTAACGAAGGCCATCTTCTCCTTCATCAAGCGGAGAAATTCCGATGGGGTAAGCTCCTTCTCCCCTCTTGCCTTGCGGCAGGCATTGACCGCAGCCTTCATAAAATTGGTGATGCTGACTCCCGGGATCTCAATGGGATATTGGAAAGAAAGGAAAATACCTGCCCAGGCCCTTTCCTCTGCCGACATCTCAAGCAGATTACGTCCCATAAACTCTATCTCTCCCGAAGTGACCTTATAGCCGGGTTTCCCCGTCAATACCGCAGAAAGTGTGCTCTTGCCGGCTCCGTTGGGCCCCATAACAGCGTGGACCTCCCCTTTGCCAATTGTCAGGCTGACGCCCTTGAGTATCTCCTTTCCCGCAACTTCAGCGTGCAGGTCGCTGATTTTCAACAATATATTATCCATTGGACGAGTAATTTCATTGTTATCCGACCGATCCCTCAAGAGAAACCGACAAAAGTTTCTGGGCCTCGACCGCAAATTCCATAGGCAGACGGGAAAGCACCTCCCGCGCATACCCGTTGACTATCAATCCCACAGCCTCCTCCTGAGCTATCCCCCTCTGAGTGCAGTAAAAAAGCTGGTCCTCACTTATTTTGGAAGTGGTGGCTTCGTGCTCCACAATTGCATCAGGGCAGCTGCTGCGGATGACAGGGAAAGTGTGAGCCCCGCATTGCGAGCCTATCAGAAGGCTGTCGCACTGTGAATAATTGCGTGCACCTTCGGCTCCGGGATTAATTCTCACAAGTCCCCGGTATGAGTTCTCGCTCTTTCCGGCGCTGATTCCCTTGGATACGATACGGCTCTTGGTCCCTTTCCCGAGGTGAATCATCTTGGTACCGGTGTCAGCCTGCTGATAATTGTTGGTCACCGCCACTGAGTAAAACTCCGAGGAGGAATAATCCCCTTTCAAAATGGTGGAAGGATACTTCCAGGTCACAGCCGAGCCCGTCTCCACTTGTGTCCAGCTCAGATGAGCCCCTTCCCCCTTACAGATACCTCTTTTTGTAACCAGATTGAGAATGCCTCCGCGCCCGTTGGCATCTCCGGGATACCAGTTCTGCACTGTAGAATACTTGACATCGGCATCCTTCCCGACCACAATCTCCACAACAGCCGCGTGCAACTGGTTCTCGTCACGCATCGGTGCCGTACACCCCTCCATATAACTCAGTGTAGCCCCTTCTTCGGCCACAATCAGAGTCCTCTCAAACTGTCCCGTACCACTTGCGTTGATACGGAAATAGCTGGAAAGGTCCATAGGGCAATGCACGCCCTTGGGTATATAACAGAAGGATCCGTCAGAGAAAACCGCGGAATTCAGCGCCGCGAAATAATTGTCCCCTGAAGGGACTACGGACGAGAGATACTTTCTGACCAGATCGGGATGGTCCTTGACCGCCTCAGAAAAGCTGCAGAAGATGATGCCCTGCTTGGAAAGCGTCTCCCTGAAGGTAGTGGCGACTGACACGGAATCAAACACTGCATCGACCGCAACAACCCCGGCAAGAGCTTTTCTCTCCTTTACGGGGATACCGAGCTTTTCGAAAGTCTCTTCCAGCGCGGGATCTATCTCTGTAGGTCTCTGCGAATTCTTCTTGGGAGCCGCATAGTAGATGATGTCCTGATAATCTATCTGAGGCAGATGCAGATGCGCCCAATCGGGCTGCCGCATCTTCTGCCACTTGCCAAATGCGTCCAGGCGGAAATCCAAAAGCCACTGAGGCTCTCCCTTCTTTTCAGATATCATCCTGATTATCTGCTCGTTGAGCCCCTTGGGAATATAATCCTGCTCGACTTGCGTGACGAAACCCTCTTTATATTCCTGTCCGGTGAATTCTTTGAGTATGTCCTTCTCTTCTGCCGCCATAATAATCAAATAACTTACAAATATAGCTAAAAAAATAGCTACCTTCGCTGATGATAAAAAACGAACTGTATGGAAAAAATAAAAGCTGCCATCGTCGGTTACGGACACATCGGCAAGTTTGCACTTGAAGCGCTTGAAGCTTCCTCTGATATGGTCTGCGCAGGAATTGTACGAAGAAAAGAATCTGCAAGAGACATCAAGGAGCTGGAACAATACAAAATCACATCCGACATTTCCGAATTGGGGAAAGTCGATGTTGCCATTATCTGCACCCCTTCCAGGAAAGTGGAGATTCTGGATCAAATATTTCTTGAAAAGGGGATCAATACCGTGGACAGTTTCGACATCCACTCACAGATCAATTCCCTGCGTTCTACCCTTTCCCCCATAGCCCAAGCGCACAATGCCGTCAGCATCATCTCCGCAGGCTGGGATCCGGGCAGCGACTCCATTGTCCGCGCAATGCTTCAGAGCCTC
>DCIC01000106.1:10230-11478 GCA_002315825.1 Bacteroidales bacterium UBA1736
GCGGTCAAGGCAATCGAAGGAGTCAAGGATGCACTCAGTATGACCATCCCTCTTGGTACAGGCATACATCGCCGTATGGTATATGTGGAGCTTGAGCAAGGGGCCGATTTCGCAAGCATCGAGAAGAGCATCAAGGCTGATCCGTATTTCGTCAATGATGAGACCCACGTCACACAGGTGAAGAGCGTCGATGAGCTCAACGATATGGGACACGGGGTCAACCTTGTGCGCAAAGGCGTCTCAGGAATTACACACAACCAGCTCTTTGAGTTCAATATGAGAATCAACAATCCCGCACTTACCGGACAGGTGCTGGTAAATGCGGCCAGAGCTTCGATGAAGCAGAAACCGGGCTGCTACACTATGATAGAGATACCTGTCATCGACTTTCTTGAAGGAGACAGAGAGGAGTTGATCAAACATTTGGTATAGATATGTTTCTGAGGGAAGAGGTAGTTTTCGGGCCAATCATTTCGCGCAGGCTGGGGGTATCGTTGGGCATCAATCTGCTCCCCACGAAAGGTAAGATATGCAACTTCGACTGCATTTATTGCGAATGCGGCTGGAACAAGGACGGCAAGCAGGACAAGACTCTCCCCACCGCCACCATCGTCAGAGATGCTCTCCGTTCCAAGCTCATCACGCTCAGGGAAGAAGGGACCCATCTCGACTCCATCACCTTCAGCGGAGACGGAGAGCCGACGGTCAATCCCCATTTCCCCGAAATCATTTCTGACACGATTGCTCTCAGGGACGAATTGTGCCCGGACGCAAAGATTACGGTCCTGTCAAATGCGACGATGGCCCACGTTCCTGCTGTATTTGAGGCCTTGACCAAGGTGGATAGAGCCGTGATGAAGATTGACGCACCCACAAATGAGTTGATTGCCAGGATCAATCACCCCGCTCCCGGATACGACCTTGAAAGGGTCATCAAAAGTCTGGAGAAGTTCAACGGGGATTTTGTCCTTCAGACTATGTTTCTGCGAAGCAATGATTTTGATTCCGCTTCTCCTGAAGTCAACCGTGGCTGGCTTGAAATCGTGCGCCATCTACGCCCGAGGACAGTGATGGCATATACCATTGACCGCCCCACCCCTCAGGAGGGTCTGGTCAAGTTTACAGTGGAGGAAATGCAGGCCCTTGTCCAACCCCTCATCGACGAGGGATTTAATGTTCAGATCAGAGGATGAAACTTCGTTTAACAATAGCCATACTTCTTTTATGCGGGCTTGTATGCTGCGCACC
>DCIC01000106.1:11543-13591 GCA_002315825.1 Bacteroidales bacterium UBA1736
GCACCGTCTATGATGGACCCTGAGCAGAAGTCCGATTATATCAGGGCTCACTTCTGGGACAAGTTCGATTTCAGTGAAAACGGATATTTGGCCACAGCTGATTCTACGGAGGTCCTGTCCATTTTCCAGCAATACGCCGCCCTGCTGGCGGGCAATCCTCTGGATACCGTCTCCACCGCTGCTATGATGCAGAAGGCCTCGGCCAATAGACCCGCCCTGGAGTATTTCAGCAAAATGGCACAGAAGTTTCTCCACGACCCCAATTCCCCTTTGAGAAATGATGAGGCATATATTCCCGTACTGAGAGCAAGGCTTGGCAGTTCTCTTCTCAGCGATGAGGAAAAGATGAAGGATGATTACACATTGAAGCTCATTTGTCTTAATCGTCTCGGCCACAAGGCAAACGATTTTCTCTTTGTCACGGAAAGACTTGACGAAGCCCAGCTTCTGAAATCAATGGAAGAGACGGCGGAATCGCAAAATGAAACAATCCTTGCCGCTGCCGGCAAATCAATCACTCCGGGCATATCATCACAAAAGAAAATGTCCAAAATCGACACTGATTTCATATTGATTTTCTTTAACAATCCCGGCTGCCCTATGTGCAGGACCATCAAGGAGGATTTGATGTCATCGGATCTGCTGTCTATGATGATTGCAGACAAGACTCTGACTATCCTTGCTCTGTATCCGGATGAGAATCTTGATGCCTGGAGAGCCTATCATCCTTATCTTCCCGACAGCTGGATCAATGCCTACAATCCCGGCAAGGCTATCGAGAATCAGAGTCTTTATAATCTCTCGGCAATTCCTTCTCTGTATCTGCTGGACAGGAACAAGATTGTCATAGCAAAAGACGAGACTGATATCAGAAAAGTTGAATCCGTTCTTGCAAACTATCCCTCCCTTCAATGAGAAATATCCTGGCTATCATTTCCCTCTTTTTCTGTTTGGGGCTCAACGGCCAGCAAAAAGATACTATGCGGGTCCCTGCATTTCTTAATCCCGGGGATACTGTGGCAATCATCGCTCCGGGTTACAGTCTCAAGGAGGTCAGTTTGGCGAGGGCCATAAATGTGCTGAGATTCTGGGGGCTTGAACCTGTGCTCGGGGCCGAGATGTCCTCTGGAAATGATTTGTTTGTTCCCAAGACCAACACCTCGATGGGCAGGAAGGAAGGCCGGCTGAAGGATTTGCGCTGGGCTCTCGAATCGGAGAGCGTCAAGGCGATCATCTGTGCAAGAGGAGGTTATGGCTGTATCGAGCTGCTCGACAGTCTCACTGTGGACTCTTTTACCAAACATCCTAAATGGCTGGTCGGCTACAGCGACATCACAACTCTTCACGCCGCATCTGTCAGTGCCGGGGTGATGAGTATTCACGGCAATATGTGCGGTGAGATTGGAGATCCCGACGGTCCCAACGAGTCTTGCGACAAGCTTCGGTCATTGCTCTTCGGGGCTGCCCCCGCGTATTATCTGCCCGGCAATCCTCTGAACACTGAAGGTCAGGCCGAAGGTATTCTGGTAGGGGGCAATATGGCAATTCTGGAGACGCTTCCGGGGACTCCTTATGATTTCACCAATAAGGATGGTATCATACTCTTTATCGAAGAGGTCGGAGAGCCTTTCCATAAGTTGGACAGGTTCTTCAATACTCTGAAGATTCAGGGCAAGATGGATAAAATCAAGGGAATAATCGTGGGAGAATTCACTCGATGCTCTCAAGATATGCCTTATGACACAGCGGAAGAGATGCTCTCACGCCACACAGCCGGGCTTGGCATTCCTGTCTGCTATGGTTTCCCTGCAGGGCACGGAGATGTGAATATGCCTCTCATCGAAGGTGCGAGAGTCGGTCTCGACGTTTCGTCCGAGAGGACAATGGTGATTTTCAATCTCCAGAACCAATACTAGGGCCTAACTGAATCGAAAAAATAAGGTAGTAAAGATTGCCAAGTATTTTTGAGATTCACTAAGTGAAGGGAAGCCCTACAATGAAAAATTGAGCTCGCGCATTAAGGGAAGATATGTTTGTGCGGGAGTCCT
>DCIC01000106.1:13645-15861 GCA_002315825.1 Bacteroidales bacterium UBA1736
ACAAACATATCTCCCCTTAATTCTACTGTAGGAAGTCCCTTATCGTTTTCTCCCATTTGCATGTTGCATATTACATCTCGAAAGCTCCCACTCCTGTCATGTTCTCGTAAACATTCACCCCTGTCATTTTCTCGTAAACGTTCCCCCTGATAGACCGCTATGTAGTGGGTCATGCTGTTGACCAGAGCTCATAGAAAGGGCTTGGTCGACACGAGGTGTCAACAGGTGGCCTGTATTGGCTATGTATGTTTACAAAAAAAACGACAATTGCAGTGCTAGGGAAGGGTACACACCCACTAAAAGTTGGGAACGATTTAGGGAAGGTACAATATGAAACTGGGACAGTGGTGTCGCCGCATCTATGCCTACACACAGGGTTTTGCACCTGAGTCAAAGAAAGTATGTATTGATATTTACTAAAATTACTATTTTTGTAAACTAAACGAACAAATACCTTAACATATGAAAATTAAGCACATCCTCATTGCTATGGCAATGATTGCAGCACTCACAACAGTGTCCTGCAACAACCAAAAATCCCAGAATCAGGAACCCGCTCAAGAAGAAATCCAGGCCCAGAAGCAGGCTTTGGCAGATTCTGTACTCGCAGAAATTGACGAGATTGAAAAAATGTATGCTGATGCAACAGCTCAATCTTTCACGATTGGCTCATTTGATTTGAGTGATGCAGAGAAAAATGTTAAGCCCGATTACCTGCTTGACCCCTCCGCATCCGAGACTCTTGTGACCAGAGCACAAAAAATCAATGCTCTAGCCATTTATATATCGGATCTGGCAGTGCGTAAATTATATGAGATGCCTCTTGAGGATACCAAGAATGCCATTGTCAAACTGGCTGCAGATATTAATTTCCCTATTGATATGGATTTTGTGACTAGTGATGAGCCGACATCAGAGAAAGTCAAGAAGACCTACGAAGCTTGCAAGAGCAGCGGTGATATTGCTCTTTTCTGGCAGTTTGAATATGGGATTGTTTATGAAGTCAGCTATGTCCTGTCTTGCAATCCCGACTTGTTCCTCAGCAAAATCACTGAAGAGCAATGGCAGGCATTTAATGTAAGAAAACAGCAGAGAAGAAAAGCTATTGATGAACTGGCAAAATATGATGAGGAGATGGCTCAACTCGTCGATTTCCGTCAGAAGAGCAGAGTCACTGCTTCCGACGAGGATAGGGATGCTAAAAATCAGTCAATACAGACAGCAAAAGAATACTACAAAACCCATAAAGACAAATATGCTGCCAAACGCAATGCAATGTTGCAATAGTTTTATGAGTCTGTTTTGAACCACCAAAACAGACTTTCAGAAGCTGAAAGTATAGCCGATACTGGTTGACAGTTTGGCACTGTCCTTCCAGGCAATAGAGGTGAGAGCCGTTCCATCGGAACTCGCCTTTATTTTTTGACTGTGGTTGAAATCACATAATACGCGGAAATCAATGGAATGCATTTGCGAAATGGACCACTCCAATCCGATTACGGGCCTAATTCTGGAGAGGTAAACTGATTTGTATCCGGCAAAATGCGTATTATGATACTTGCCGGTCTGCCCGTTGTAGTCATAAGACCAAAGAGGATCATTCAAGGAGATCCTGGCCTCGATGGATGCGTATGGCACAATCTTGTCCAAACCGGAATATTTTACACTCAAGATATTTTTCAAGGCAAGATTGTTTTGAACCTCTTCGAACCCGTTTACGGAATAGCTCTTATTGGTGAACTGTAATTTCTCTTTCAGGGACAACTTCCAACTTCCGAAACTTATCGAGCCTGTAATATCAAGATTGCACCTGTTTCTAGGCTTGAATGTACCGTTACTAGAATGGCTTGCGAGGAAAGAATATCCTGTGCCGGCACTCAACCAACTTGTGAATTTATAGGAAACAGATGTTGCAATCGATTGTCGGTCAATGCCCTGAAAATTTGGTTGGGTACGGAGCTGATATTCTGCAGAAACGGATAATTTGGGGATGATGCGCCAATTCATCCCGGCCGATGTGCGCAACGCTACTCCTTCCCATTCTTGAGACGAAGCATTCCTTGTAAATGTCAGAAGAATTATCAGGAGTAAGATAAACCTTTTCGAGGTCATAATGGTTGCTTTGGAGACGAATTTGTTGCCCTAGTTTTCTCTATAGTAAAGCGAAAAATCACACCGCTTGTAGGTTCTGATGCTGATTTGGGGGAATATCTGGC
>DCIC01000106.1:15942-16283 GCA_002315825.1 Bacteroidales bacterium UBA1736
ATTCACCTATGCGTTCCGACGTATCCGCTTCATAAGGAAGCAGAGCACCGGCCCTTTGAGTTATCCAATGGATGGATAGCTTAGAATGCGGCGATCAACTCCTCGTTTGAATATGCGTCAGCACCGTAGCAGGTCTTCAGATAAGCGATACCGATATTGTAGTCCTCCTCTGTGAAAGAGTCAGTAGCCTCCTTGGCAACAACCACATTGTATCCCAACTGATAAGCATCAGCCGAAGTATGGCGTACGCACATATGGGTATGAAGACCTGTAACAATTACGGTATCAACACCTAGTTCTCTGAGAAGAATATCCAGATCTGTCTGGAAGAAACCGCTGTA
>DCIC01000106.1:16344-17783 GCA_002315825.1 Bacteroidales bacterium UBA1736
GCTCCTTTTGTGCCGGCGATAGCGTGATCGCCCCAAAGCTTCAGCTCAAGATCAACTCCCTTGATATGAGCATCATTACAGAAAATAACAGGCTTGCCGGCCTTACGCGCAGCATCAAGAAGAGCCGCAGTTGCAGGGACGATAGCCTTTCCACGGTCGCAAGCAAGTGCGCCCGTAACGAAATCATTCAGCATATCCACAACAAGGATTGCTGAGTGGTCAAGAGTGAGAGTTTTTTTATCTGACATACTCTGGTTATTCTTTATCGAAAAATAAATGGTTGTAACATCTTCAAAGGTATGACTTTTTTTAGTATTATTGTACCAACCTTGTACAAAGTTCTCTTTTAAAAGAAACCATTCAATGAAAAGCACAAAACTAATACTCGCTACCCTGATCTTGTTAACAGGAGCATTGACTCTGGCCCAGGGCAAGAGCAGGATTATTTCCACACAGCCTGACGGAAACGATTATCGTCAGTACAAAATGAATGAGTGGACTATCGTCCTCAACGGACAATGGGCAAACGATCCCTATGATCAAAGACAAATCACGCTTGACCTGAACTTCACTGGTCCCGATGGTGTATGCCGCACTCTCCCCTGCTACTATGTATCCGGCGAAAGCGGCAAGAAGAGTATTTGGAGAGCGCGTTTTGCTCCTCTCTCCATAGGTGAGAACAAGCTCACTTTCGTTCTCAAGGAGAAAGGGGAAGCAGTGTCGGAATATCCTTGCAAGCCGATTGAGGTGAAGAGTTCCAACGCTCACGGCATACTCCACCCAAATGACAATTGGACATTCAAATACGATGACGGTACACTATTCAGAGGTGTCGGAGAAAATATCTGCTGGGAGCTCAGAAAAGGAGAGGATCAGAAATTCCTGAAGGAATACGGTGACAATGGAAGTCGTTTCAATTACGGCTATATGCTCCACAAGCTTGCCTCTTTGGGAGGCAACTTTTACAGAGTCTGGTTTACATCCAACCTCGTCCGCACAGAAAGGCCAAGAGCAGAGCAGAAATCTGAGTTCAACGAGGCGATGATGTCCAAAATGGATTATATGGTTAGAGTCAGTGACAGTCTTGATGTCCATATGATGCTGGCTATGGACACGCACAACTTCTTACTCAACTGGAAAGGGAACAGATACAATGTTGAAAACGGAGGCCCCGCCAAAACCCCGACTGAGTTTTTCTCTCTGGATGAGTGCCGCAGTCTCTATAAAAACAAACTCCGTTTTCTCATAGCCCGCTATGCATACAGTCCTGCCATCGGATGCTGGGAGTTCTTCAACGAAGTGGACAACGCTATGTACACCGAAGAACAGATTCCTGATTTTGCCGTTATGGATTGGCACAGGGAAATGTCCGAATATGTCAAGGCCACCGATCCCTACAACCATCTCGTCACTACAAGTATTTCCCACCGCGACGTGAC
>DCIC01000066.1:0-270 GCA_002315825.1 Bacteroidales bacterium UBA1736
GCTTACCACGTCCTTCTTCGCCTCCAGAAGCCTAGGCATCCTCCGTTCGCTCTTATTCTCTTTCTCTGTTCTCGAATTTGAATCTTGCGACTTATATTGTCTCAATATTTTTACTCGTTGCCTATGAAATTGTAGCCCTCTAAACGAAAAAATCCATTTATTAGACTAATCATAATTTCTTTTTACCTCGTTATCTATTATAACTCTCTCAATATTTTCAAAGAACTGCGTTCTTTGAAATCCGACTACAGGGGCTCTGCCCCCGTAACG
>DCIC01000066.1:280-28749 GCA_002315825.1 Bacteroidales bacterium UBA1736
CCCCGCTGCTTCGCAGGTGACTCTTGATTTCCGGACTTCAATGAACAATCCGCGTTGATTTCTCAAAAGCGGACTGCAAAGGTACACATTTTTTTATTATCGCCAAATCTTTTTTAACTTTTTTTAGTTTTATCGCTATTCCTACTGATTAGTCGCAATTTATACAACACAATATAGATCCAACCTTGTTTCGGGCACGAAAAAGCCCGGAATCGTGTCGGGAATAAGGGACAAGCAGTAAAACGGGAGCGTTTGACCGCCAATTTCCTCCCGTTTCCATCATTTTTGCAAAAACGGGAGCGTTTGACCGCCAATTTCCTCCCAGTTCCATCATTTTTGCAAAAACGGGAGCGTTTGACCGCCAATTTTCACCCGATCCCATCATTTTTGCAAAACGGGAGCGCTTGATCGGTATTTTCCTCCCGTTCCCATCATTTTGGAGCGAAACGGCCACGAATAAGCTTGAAATTAATAGTGAGAAGGGAAGTTGTCAAGTACAAAAAGGTCTGTTTTGCACGCGGCAGAATAATAATTCAGATAGCCCATATAAGACCTATCTCTTTCCCTACCTCTCACATAGCCTTTTGCTTGCCCGTTTCCGTCCCGGCCACAGATCCTGAGCGAACCATAGCGGACCCGTGCCGCTGATGGCGAAGAATCCCCATTTGATGATGGCAGGCTCCTGTCGCCCCGGGCATTTGAGAATATTCAAGAAGGGCTCCCGATATAGTATCCGGATGGTGAACGGAGTTCTTATTACAGTACGGAATGCACAACTGATGAAGTCGGCAGTTGTTTCGTCTTCTGTGGCTGCCATCCTATCTCCAGAGCTTCTGCGTCAGGACAGTTCCTTTTACCAAGGACACAAACACAACATATGCCAAAAGTAGGTGTGATAGTGGCAGTCGTTTGTCTACCTATGTTGCCGTCTTTTATTATCGGATTAGTTTTATTACATTTGCGTACTATAACAAAACTTTAACACAAAATTACAATGCGTACCTATATTCCACCAGAAATATGTGAAATCATAGTTTTAGAAGATTGTCCCATTTTGGCCGTGAGCCAAGACATTGAGGACTGGGTTAATGACGACGAAGTAATCGATTTTTAACTATGAGACACTATTCTGCACTACTATACTCCACAGTGACGATTTTGGCACTGTCATCATTGCTGTCCTGCACAAAATTATCCATTCAAAGCGAAGCAGATAACGATGTCAAGATGAGTCTTGTCGCGGAATGTTCCGAGACAAAGACTTCGAACGATGGCATATCCACCATCTGGAGCGACGCGGACCAGATAAACCTGATCCACAGTTCTGTGCAAGGCGGTAACTTTTTCTCGGAAACCTTCACCCACCAGAGCGGAACGACCTTCACAGGAAGTATCAGAAACGTCCAAAGCGTCAACAACTGGTACGCATTCTATCCCTATGACCGGGCTCACAGTGACCCCAACTCAATTGCCTTCACCGTAAGTCATCACCAGGTTCAGGAGGGCAACGATTCAAAGTCGCATCTTTCGGGGGAGGATTTCCCATTGTACGGACAGAAAACCGATGTAGCACTGTCATCTTCCCTGTCTATGTCTATGCAGAACGTTCTGTCGGTAGCTGATTTCTGCATAACCAACGATCATTCCAGCCCAATAACCATCCAGTCGATTGAGTTCAGTTCGGTCTGCCCGATTGCCGGAGAGTTTGTGGGCAATTTTACAGGCTCTCACCCAGAGTTCACGCCCTGCCGCAGCTCCGGAACAACGGTGGAATTGTCCATTAACAAAGCGGAGGCAATCGCGCCTGAGGCTTCGGCTCATTTCTTTGTCGGCCTCCTCCCGCACAGCATACCCGCAGGCAGCAAGTTGAGTGTCAGGATTACTGCCACTATCAACGGCTCGGACGCATCAGTCCTGCTCACCAAGACCCTTCCTTCCGATGCCTCTTTCAAATCTGGCAAGATTAAGACAATCAATCTTGCATTCAACCTTCAGGGGGAATGGCAGAGTGCCACACACAATCTTGAGAACGAACAGGTCGGAAAGTTCCTTGACGCTGCCGAGGAGCTATATACGGATGACAACTACAAACTCGTAAGTGTAGCTGTTCTGTACTGCCTGGGCTGCTCGTCATCCAATAGGCTTGATGCTCCCGCACCAGTGAAATTGTCCTGGGACTCAAGCATTGGCGGACTGAGAACAGTCCGGATATATCGGGATATTTTCTTGACCGAACTTGAGATGGAGACGTTGGTGCAGAGAAATTCTGTCGATATTATGAATTTGACTCCCGGTCGGCGCTACAACTATGAAGTGCTGTCTGAAGATGGTGCCCTGCTTTCTGCAGGAACATTTACCACTGCCGGAAGACGAAGAATGATAAAGGTCAGCGACAAGTTCGATGACAATCATGCCAACAATTTCCGGGATTTGGGAGGGCTCAAAACCGTGGATGGGAAACAGGTGAAATATGGAAAACTGTTCCGCGGCACCAATGTTGACAAAGCCACACAGCGAGAGAAGGATTACTTAAAGGGCTATCTTAATGTGGGTTTGGATGTTGAACTGCGCACATATCCGACAAGCAGCCTGGGAGATGATGTCGATTTTATAAATGGCAACTATACCGGGAAGTTTTACGAGTTCAGGGTTGGTCTGGAGAACGGGCAGTTCAAGAAAATATTTGCCAAGATCGTAGAAAATCTCGCAAAGGACAAATCAGCCTATGTCCATTGTCGGGTTGGAGCTGACAGAACAGGATATGTCTGTATATTGCTCCTCTCCGCATTGGGAGTTTCACCGAAAGACTGCTCCATCGACTACGAACTCACTTCTTTCAGCATAGTGGGCCTTCATCCCCGAAACAGTATCCTATCGATAATGTGCCGCGAGGGTCTCAATTACATCAATAGTTACGAAGGAGATACCTACCAGCACAAGGCCTGGAACATACTGAAAGACTACGGAGTGCCACAGGAGCAGATTGACGCCTTCTGTGAGATGATGCTTGAAGATGCTCAATGAGCCAGTAGCACATGACTTCCAAAATCTTAACGACTCTGGCCATTGTTCTGGCAGTATGCGCCTGCAACAATTCAGGAATTACTGTTTCAGAAGAATACCCTGACATATTCCCGGATTATATTGGAGTGACAATCCCCGCTTCCATCCAGAAGTTACCCATACGGATGGCCGACGGAAGCAAATGCCGGACATCACAAAGGCAAGTCGGAGACACCCTCTGGATAAGTGTCACATCCCTGGGCAACAAAAACTGCAAAGGCAAAGACAACAAATACAACAAAGGCGACAAATACAACAAAGGCAACAATAGCAGCAAAGGCGACAAGGACAACAAGGGCAACAAAAGCTACAAAGTTCGTTACAAAGAATTCCCAATATATATTAGTCGCGACGAAATCGATCCATACATCGCCTACCGCCTCATCGAGCCCGGCTACGAAAGCTGGAACAATATGGGGATCTACACAAGAGCGCTCGCCGGATTTGAAGAAAAAGCCATCGTCACAAATGAAGCCAACGCAAAAGGCTGCGTCAACTGTCACTGCTTCGACGCCGGCTCCCCGGACAGAATGCTCTTCCACGCAAGAGGAGAAAAAGGAGGGACAGTAATAATCGACGGCGGGAGCATCACCCTCAACAATCTGAAAAGCAAGGGGCCCCAAAGGCAAGGAACATATCCCGCCTGGCATCCGGAAGGACGATATGTAGCATTTTCCTCAAACACGACCCAACAATGCTTCACTATGCAGGGGGACCAGCCGGTGGAAGTCTATGACACAGAGTCGGACATCATCCTTCTCGATACGCAGTCAGAAGACGTCAAGTATATCATCAATTCCGAAGACCGCCTGGAGACCTTTCCCGGATGGTCCGAGGACGGATCGACCTTGTACTACTGCGAGGCTCCCTCCTTTGCCGATGTATCCGGACAAAGAGGAGAAATCAGATATCGCCTTATGGGCATCAAATTTCAAGATGGAGAGCCGAAAGGCGAGCCGTTCGTCGTGTACCAGAATGACTCCCTGTCCATATCCTTCCCTAGAGCGGCCGGACGATACATACTCCTTACGGGATCAGCATTCGGGACCTTCCCCATCTGGCATAAGGAAGCCGACTTATACCTGTTTGACACCTCCACAGGCGAGCTCACAAGTGCCGAGACCCTCAACAGCCCGGACACTGAGAGCTACCACTCCTGGTCCAGCAACCGCAAATGGGTCATATTCAGCAGCCGCAGAATCGACGGGAGATACACAAGACTCTTTATCTCTCATTTTGACGGCAATGGCAATTTCACAAAACCATTCCTGCTTCCCCAAAAGGACCCGAACCACAACACATTGAGACTCAAATCCTACAACATCCCCGAGTTTGTAAAAGGAGATGCCTCCGGCAAGGAAAGCAAAATCAAAAATCTGTTCCAGTGACAGATGAAGCAGACAAACAATGATGAAAAGACCAGATGAAACAATGACCAAAGGCGCAGACGGCAGCCCAAAGAATTGGGCCAAAGTCCTGACGTGGACGCTCGAGCCGGTGCTGCTCTTTTGTACCGTATTCATCGTCAGCCATATCTGGCAGAAATTCGCCCTGTCCAATCAAGAAAGCCTCGGCCTGTTTCTCTGGGCTCCCGATTATCTGAACGATATGCTTTCTCTCGACAGGCCGCTGTCCAGACTCATAGGAGCATATCTGGTCCAGTTCTTCAGATTCCAATATCTTGCAGAAGCCATCACTGCCTCCATCGTCTGCATTATCTTCCTGCTGATCAGATGGATAACCTCGCGCTGCGGATTTACCTGCGGTGCTTTCTGCACACTAGCCGCCGCGGCAGTATGGACGGCAATGGCAAAGACAACTGAGACTTCCCTCGGCATCTTGATTCTGCTCATAGCAGCTGCGCTCTCAATTGCCTGCATTTTTATCAGACTGAAGGAATTCTTCTGCCTCCGTTTTGCATTGTCCGCAGGCATCAGCATTGTCCTGCTCATCTGCAGCAGCCTGCTCATTGCCAGGGACAAAGAAATCCAAAGCAGAGAGAGATGGAGCCTTATCGAGCAGGCTTCGGTCAATCACAATTGGGACGCAGTCCTCAGCGTCGCCACCCCGAGCCAATGCAGGCAAGACAGGGAAATGCTTCCTTTTGCGCTGCTCGCCCTCAACGAGAAGGGGCAACTCGCGGAGAAGATGTTCCTGTACCCTATTCAGGGGCCCGAGGATCTGGATACCGAAGGTTCCTCCTCGCGCCGCGCTTTCCTTTTCTCGAGCGTACTTTACGAGAGCCTGGGGTGCAGCAATGAAGCTATCCACCAGACATTCCAGTCAGCCTGCTTCACCGCTCACGGGACGAGTTTCGGGACATTGAGGCAATTGGTCCGGTTCTATGCCTACCGGGGAGACGAAGCAATGGTGCGCAAATACTGCACAATCCTCCAGAGAAGCAGTCTGCACAAGGCTTTCACGGAAAAATATCTCGCCCTGATTGAAGAAACCAAGCAGGAGAAAGCCCCCGAGAACGATAGTTGGCAGCGAAACATTATGAATCACGACCAACTCTCCGACCTCATTCTCCTCCAGCAGGAGGGCATCTCCTCCGGAATCACGATGGACAGGTATTTCTGCTACCTCCTCGCAAAAAAGGACATCAACAGCTTCAAAACCCAGTTTGAACTGGCCAAAGAATACTATCAGACCATCCCGAGACATTTCAGGGAGGCGCTGGAGATATCAGAAGGGCATCCCTCTCCCGACAATATATATTATATGTACTGTCAGGCAGAAAAGGGCATCAAATAAGTTTTCGAATCCCTGCCCGTAAAAAATATTATCTTTGTCAAAATAGATACTCAGAATATGGACGAAAAAACAAATCTCTCTCTTCCGGAGAACGCTCACCGCGAATTGAAGCCGGGAGAAGTTTATCAGCCTCTGCTCAAAGCGGACAAGACTTACCCGGAAGTGACTCCCTACTCGGTCACAATGGGGCTTATTATGGTTATCATATTTTCCGCTGCGGCAGCTTATCTCGGATTGAAGGTAGGACAGGTATTTGAAGCCGCAATCCCTATTGCCATAATCGCAGTCGGAGTGACCGGCGCTCTGGGAAAGAAAGGCGGGCTTGGGCAGAATGTAATCATCCAATCTATAGGATCCTGCTCGGGAGTCATCGTCGCCGGAGCAATCTTCACTCTCCCTGCCATTTACATCATCGGTCTGGAGGTAAACTTTATGCATATGTTCCTGTCATCCCTGCTGGGAGGCATACTGGGCATTCTGTTTCTGATACCCTTCAGGAAATACTTTGTCAAGGAGATGCACGGAAAATACCCCTTCCCCGAAGCAACGGCCACCACGCAGGTCCTCATCAGCGGAGAGAGCGGAGGCAAGGGGGCAAAGACTTTGCTTATCAGCGGTATTATCGGAGGTCTTTATGACTTTGTCGTTGCCACTTTCGGCGCTTGGAGCGAGACCCTCACCACTACCGCCACCCACATAGGCCAGACAGTGGCAGACAAGGCAAAGCTCGTTCTGAAGCTCAACACCGGGGCAGCCGTCCTCGGTCTGGGATATATTGTCGGATTGAAATATGCCTTTATCATCTGCTGCGGAAGTTTCCTCGTATGGATTGCAATCATTCCTTTGCTCAACCTGCTGTGGGGCGGCCAGGTAATTGACCTGATGAACACTGGAGTAGTCCAGACCATCAGGGAGATGTCTGCAGAAGAGTTGTTCAAGGATTACGCCCGCCACATCGGTATAGGCGGCATCGCTACCGCAGGCATCATCGGCATCATAAAGTCCGCCGGAGTCATCAAATCCGCAATCGGACTGGCCACCAGCGAGTTCAAGAAAAAGCCCGGGGATGCTTCAGAGAACATTGAAAGGACCCAGAAGGACCTTCCGATGAAGACAATAGTCTTTGCAATTATCCTCACTCTTCTGGCTGTGTTTGCATTCTTTGCTTTCGGAGGAGTTGTAAACAATATCTGGCAGGCGGTCATCGCTCTGCTCATCGTCGCAGTCATCTCATTCCTGTTCACTACGGTTGCGGCCAACGCAATCGCGATTGTCGGGACCAACCCCGTCAGCGGAATGACCATTATGACATTGATTATCACCGCTCTGGTTTTGGTGGCAGTGGGGCTGAAGGGTGAAAGCGGAATGGTTGCAGCGATGGTGATCGGAGGCGTTGTCTGCACGGCGCTCTCAATGGCAGGAGGCTTCATCACTGACCTCAAAATCGGTTACTGGATTGGCACAACCCCCGCAAAACAGCAGGGATGGAAGTTCCTTGGAACATTGGTTGCAGCGGCGACGGTGGGAGGAGTGATGATGGTGCTCAACAAGACCTATGGATTTGTCGGGGAGAATGCTCTGGTGGCTCCTCAGGCAAATGCGATGGCAGCAGTCATCCAGCCTATGATGAACGGGGGCAATGCTCCCTGGATTCTCTATGGCATCGGAGCAGTCATTGCCATTATCCTGAATTTCTGCAAAGTCCCTGCATTGGCTTTCTGCCTGGGAATGTTTATTCCCATTGACCTCAACCTGCCTCTTCTCGTGGGAGGTGCTATCGCTTGGTTTGTCGGTTCCCGCAGCTCGGACAAGCAGGTCAATGCAGCCCGCCAGGAGAAGGGTACCCTCATCGCTTCGGGATTTATCGCCGGAGGCGCGCTTATGGGAGTTGTCAGCGCAATACTGAAATTTGCTGACGTGGATATGTTCCTGTACGGCTGGAATGAAGCCTGGGGCGAGAAAATCGCTATCGTGCCTTTCATCCTGATCTGTGCTTATCTTACTTGGGCATCAATGAAAAAAGACAAATAAAAAATGGAAAAATTAGCAGACAGATTTTTAAGATACGTGTCCATCGACACTCAGTCCTGTGAGGAGTCTCCGGCACAACCTTCTGCAGCAAAGGAACTTGTGCTGCTGACTCTTCTCAAAGATGAGTTGAAAGAGATGGGGATTGAAGCCACTCTCGATGAGTTCGGTTATGTAATGGCAACAGTGCCGTCCAATTTGGGCAAGGATGCTCCCAAGATAGGATTTATCGCACACGTGGACACTGCACCCGACGCCAGTGGAGCAGATATCAAGCCTCAGATCATCCCGGACTACGACGGATCGGATATCGCTCTCAAAGGCGTGGACGGATTGTTTCTGAAGCCGTCTGAATTCCCCGAGCTGCTCAGTCACAAGGGCGAGACTCTCATCACCACCGACGGGACCACCCTTCTGGGCGCTGATGACAAGGCGGGGGTTGCTGAGATAATGAACGCAGTCCAATATATGGTGGAGCATCCCGAATTCAAGCACGGGGAGATCAAAATCGGATTCACTCCCGACGAGGAGATAGGACGCGGAGTGGTCAAATTCGATGTCAAGAAGTTTGGAGCTGACTATGCGTACACTATGGATGGGGGTGAAGTCGGAGAGCTGGAATTCGAAAATTTCAATGCCGCTTCCGCCTCAATCCACATCCAGGGAAGAAACGTCCACCCCGGATATGCCAAAGGCAAGATGCTCAATGCAATCAGGATAGGTATGGAGCTCAATTCGCTTCTTCCGGTAGAGCAGAAGCCCGAATATACGGAAGGCTATGATGGCTTTTTCCATATCATCGGGTTTAACGGCAGCGTAGAAGAGGCTGATTTCTCCTATATCATCCGCGATCACGATATGGACAAATACGAGGAGAAGAAGAAAGAGATGCAGCGCTGCGTCTCAATCATCAATGCCAAGTATGGAGAAGGCACAGCCAGCGTGACCATCAAGCACCAGTACTACAATATGAGAAAGCAGGTGGAGCCACACTACCACATAGTCGAGAAGGCAGTCAAAGCTATGGAAATGGAAGGAATCAAAGCCAGGATTCAGCCCATACGCGGAGGCACCGATGGCGCCAATCTCTCATTTATGGGTCTCCCCTGCCCGAACATTTTTGCAGGCGGTCTCAACTTCCACGGAAAGATGGAATTTGTCCCTATTGAGTCAATGGAGAAAGCCTCGAAAGTGATTCTGAATATTATTTCACTTTTTGCTGAGTAGCCCTGAGCTTCTGCTTCTGATAGCGTTCTATGTAGCGGTCACGTTTCCTTTGATTCGTGATCGCTTCTTTTTCCTGGGCTCTCATAAGTTTCAAAGCCTTGCGGCGCTTGCGCTCGGTAATCTTGGCTTCCTTGGCCTTAGCCTTTGCCTCGTCACGCGCATCCAGCTCGGCCCAGCGCTTTTCTCGTTCTTCTTGTTTGAGCTTACGCTGCAACTCTTTTGCACTCAGAGAAGACAAAGAGTCTGCGACAGCCGTACTGTCGGGGGCAGCCTGCAGTGAAAGGCTGTCAGCAGCGACAGCCGTGCTGTCCTTGAGCACAGAAGTACTGTCCGCAAGGGATTCTTTGCCCAGACTGTCGACGGGAGAGGTCTTCAGCGAATCCTCCGCCTGGAATTGTTTCATCGCAGCTTCAGCCTTGCGCCTTTCCAGACGAAGGGAGTCATTGATCTGAATCTGCCTGTAGATATCTTCGATATATCCGGGGAAATACTTCTCGGTATTTGTATATGACGGCCTCGGCTCGTCATTGTATCTGCTCCTCTCGCTGGGCCTGAACTCCAAAGTAGTGATGTCCTCCTTTCCGTTGGGACGCAGCTCGGGATTCCACAAGAAGCCCTTCATTCTCTTGTCCTCACTGGGCAACTGGACTGTCGGATATGCATTGTTCTTGGGACTGTCATAGTAATATACTTTCTCGACATCACCTCCCACGAAGGTAGCGGAGAGCATCTTTGACTCAACCTTGTTTGCAGTGGCAAGAGCATCATTCTCTTCCAGATAGAACACTGCTGAGGCCCCTCCCAATGCGTCGAACCTGGACAAAGCCGAAGTGGAGTCAAAATATGCCATCATCTCGGACCCGCGAATCTGGTCGAAAAGAAGAGAATCCTCCTGGATGATGATAAAGGCATTTGACATCAGACTCGCCTGTTTCAGTCCTCCGCCCGACAAGAGCAAGGTCAAGCTGTCAGACCTGTACTGTCTGTTCCCCTCATTCCAGACGATAGGATTGTTGAACATTCGTGCAAGGGAATCAAGGTCCGAATACTCGAGGGAGTCACATTTGACCTGAATATCCCTTTTGAACACACGCACAGACCCAAGAGCCCTTGCAAATCCCACTTTCGTGGTGTCAAGGGGCTCACTCTGCAAAAGCGAATCCGCTGATGCCGAGAGGGTATCAGACTGGACAGAAAGCGAATCCACCGAGGTCGAAAGGGAGTCAGACTGAATGGAAAGCGAATCCGCCACTGCAGCCAGAGTATCCGCAGCCGGAGCAATGGTATCTCTGACAGGAGACAATGTATCCTGCACAGATTGAGAGTCAACCACCGTATCAGCGGGGACAGGGGCGGGAGCAGGGGCAGGGGCAGGGGCGCTACCATTTTCTTCAGGAAGGGATGGTTTTTGGGGCCCGGCCTGAGCTGTGGATTTTGCAGCGGGCTGCTTATTGGCCGGTTTATTGGCCTGATCCTTCTCGCTCTGGGCCTCCTTGGCCTCTTTTGCGGCATCCTCCGCCGCTTTCTTTCTATACTCCGACACCGGGTCTATCTTGAGATCATCCAGACGTTTCTTGGCATCTGCGATAAGAGCATCCTGGACGTCGCACATCTTTTTGGTCCAGTAACGGATATTGTCGGCACCCATATAGACGGTGTCCACCTGACCGTTATTGTCCATCTTCCCCATAAGGGCGGCATTTTTGCGGAGGGTCAATGTCGAAATGGAGTCCTCATAAAACATATAATCTCCCACAGCGGCCACGCTTCTTGTCGTATCCAGAACCTGTGCATTGCTCAACATCAAGATGTTACGACTGGGTCGGTAGAAGTAGAGCGAATCCGCCCAACCCTCCTGGTCCTTGGTCATAATATGGACGTTGGAGTTGAAGAAGAAGGTGGAGTCCGCGCTGTTGTAATGCCCGGATCTGGAAGAAAGCATATTGTCCCCCTTCCACGCATTCACACCTCCTGAAAAAAAGGCTTTGCTCAGGCGGGACATATACTGAAGATACGAAGTGCTTACAAAGATCGAATCGGAAAACATATTGACCTCCAAATCGAAGGTGAAGGTCTTGACCTTGGAGTCATAAGTTCCTTTGATGCTCTCTATCAATTGACCGTCCTTGTCTCTCATCGCTCCTCCCTTGGAAAAGACAGCGACACTGTCTTTGGTGTTGTAATCCAAATAATTGGTCCTGAGGATATTGCCATCCTTATCCTGGAGCTGTACAAGTCCACCTCTAAACTGGGCGAGATCCTCATCGACAAGATAATCCAGCTTGTCGCTCGTTAGGACTGTCTCATTCTGCAGAATCTGGACATTTCCGTAGGCATTGATGATCTTGCTGTCAACATCCCAATATGCAGTGTCACAGAGCAAGTACGTATCATTGTGAAGGAAACGTGCGGGGCCGGTCACCTTTCGTATGGAGTGGCCATTGATCTCCATCAACTGAGCGGATTGAGCGCTCATCAGACGTACAAGGCTGTCCTTCTTCCCATCCTGGGGAGAAGTCAACTGTAGAAATGTGGCAAGAATCAGAAACAGAGCCTTCATCAGGACTTATTCTTTGATCTTTTGGGACCAGCCGCTATGTTCAAAAGCGCAGTCTTTGAATATCGGATCGATTACAATATGAGTCGTAACGATTTTCTTTGTGACAAACTCATCGAGCAATTTATCCTCAAGATCCTGGCGGACCTGATCGGACAAGAGACTGAAGTCCTTCTCCCTTGTCGCGGGATGGGCGGGAATGATGGCATCTACTCTGACAATCTTGTAAACGGTATTACCATCTCTGCCCTCATTGTCAAGAGACTCGAGGGGAGCTGAAATCTCTCCCACCTGGAGGTCCTCAATAGCTCTGTAGTCCTGAGGTCTCATCTGGTCAATCTCGAAATATGCGGAGCCTGTATTGGGGTCAGCCATCTGACCGCCATTTGTCTTGGATGCAAGATCCTCTGAATAGAATCTGGCGGCAAGCTCAAAGCTTATGGCCTTGGCATTGATCTCTGTACGGAGACTGTCGAGCTTACGGAAAGCGGTCTGCCTGTCTTCATCGGTGTACTGGGGCTTAATGAGGATATGCCTTGCATTGAACATATCTCCCTTTTTCTCAAGGACTTCTATGAGATGGAATCCATCGGGGGTCTCGACAATCTGAGAAATGATACCGGGCTTGAGCGACATTGCGGCATCGGAGAAAACTGGCCAGAAAATAGACTTGGAAGCCATTCCCAATTCGCCTCCGCGACGGGCAGTGCCGGGGTCTTCCGAATACAGACGGGCAAGAGTGGCAAACTTCTCACCATTGATGATGCGCTCACGTATCGAAAGCAGCTTCTCCTTGACAGCGGTGTTGGCAGCCTCCCTGTCCGGGTAAATGCAAATCTGGCTCAATTGATACTTGATAGGAACCATAGGCAGGTCATCAACATCCACGGTGTCCAGATACTCCTCCACGTCACGGGGAGTCAATTCGGGAACCTGTCCGGCGATCTTCTGCTGCTCCTGCATAATAAGGCTCTGGTCCTCAAACTGTTGCCTCCATTCAGCGCGCAATTTGTACAGAGGGACCCCAAAATACTCCTCAACCGCCTCGTCTCCTCCCAAAGAGGTTCTAATCTGATCGACACGGTTGGAAAGCTGACCCTGGACATTATCGGCATTGACCGTCAACGAATCCAGTCTGGCCTGCATAAGGAAAAGCTTGTTTCGCATCAAGGACTCCAAAATCTCACAGCGGGAATTCATATCCGATGAAAGACCCTGAGACTGGGCTACCCTGACCTCCTGCTCAATATCAGAGAGTGCAAGCATCTCGTTTCCGACCACGGCCACTGTCTTGTCAATAAGACCGTTCTGATATTTCTGGGCCGAAGCCGCTATAGAAATCCCGGCCAATGCGGCCACAACAACGACCAGCTTGAATAGATTTGTATTTCTCATTTCTAATAAATCATTAGCTTCTTTTTCTCTTTTGCATTGTCGAGCAACTCCTGCTCCAAGGAGCTGAGCAGCGCATGCCTGCGGCTGCTGATAATGATGTCACGAATACGCTCGGTAGAATACTCCAGCGAGGAGATAGTGCCGGCTTTCTGAATATCGCAGATGTAGGCAATCTTCACATCCCCTCTTTCATCAGGAATCTCAATGAAACCGTGGCTGTCCATCCTGGAGAGGAGTGTTCCATAATCCACGCCGAAATTTCTTGCGAAGGTCACCATATCCACCCATTTGTCGGATGTATCTATATATTTCAGCGCAGAGGAATAAGCCAGACTGTCCGCCTGCTCCAAATCAATATAATCCTCCGAAGACATTTTCGACTTGAGTATCTCCAGATTGGGAGACTCCTGCATAATATCCAGAAATCTGGCCTTTACAATCGGAACATCCAGTCTGAACAGCTCGATGTGGGATTTGTAATACTGCTCAATCTGACTGGAGCTGATGACTGTATCCAGACGGTCATTGATGTATCGCTGCTCGTATCGGTATTTGTAAAGAGAGCGCTTATAGTCCTCTATCTCCTTGGACACATCAAGATCAGCCTTGGAAAGCTGTTCCTCGGCAACTTTGGAGAAAAGGATCTCCGAAGCCCAGCTGTTTATATACTGAAGGGCCATATTCACGCTGTCCTCGGGAGAAGTGCCCTCCGGGATAATGGAGGCTATATCCGACACATACAACTTCTGCTTCCCGACACTTGCCACCAGCTTGTCGTCGTGAATGAGGCCGGAGATGAAATTGCAGGACTGGAGGATCAATAATCCGGCAATCACAAACAGGGTGCAATGCGCTATTCTTCTACTATTCATCTGTCGTCTGGTATATAAACTACAAATATAATATATTTCGGCGATATCAATTAATGGACGCCCTTCGCTCCGTACAATCTACCCTGCCGCGTGTCCCTCTGCTCAAGTCTCTTTTCGAGCATACGCAGTATATCAAAATTGCGCACGAGCCCCCACTGGGTCTGTTTTACAAATCTGGGAGGCACCTCTCCGGCCACTCTCTCAATATATAAATCCGGGCGCAGGCGCTCGAGCATATCTATGATAAAATCAAGATATTCAGGAAGCGACAGGCGGACAAACTCAGAAGGGTCCGTTTCAAACTCTCTTTCCATCCGTGTCCCTCTGACCATCTGCAGCTGATGGAACTTGACCGAGAGCAGCGGAAGAGAGTTGATAAGAGCGCATTCATCAAGCATCATCTCCCTGGTTTCACCCGGCAGTCCCAGAATAAAATGGGCCCCGACGTCAAGACCCCTCGCAGCAGTCATCTCAACCGCTTTTCTCGCACAATCAAAATCGTGCCCCCGATTGATCCTGCTTAATGTTGCATCATAGCAGGATTCAATCCCGTATTCTACAACAACCGGGCCTTTCCCTGACAATTTTTCCTTTAAGGAAGCAATATAGTCAAGTATTTCCTCATCCACGCAATCGGGACGGGTCCCAATGACTATCCCGCAGACGGATGGATGAGCAAGAGCCTCTTCATACCGTGCCTTAAGGGTCTGCAAGGGCGCGTATGTATTGGAAAAAGACTGAAAATAAGCAAGATATCTTGTAGCTCTGGGGTAACGCTCCCGATGAAATTCTATTCCCTCATCAATCTGCCGGGCCAGGGATTTGCCGGGAGTGCTGTAGGAGGGATGGAAAGCTGCGTTGTCGCAGAAAGTACAGCCCCCGGTCCCCTTCGACCCGTCGCGATTGGGGCAGGTGAATCCTGCGTCCAGCACCAGTTTCTGCAAGCGCTCACCATATTTCGCCCGATAGTAACCCGTAAAGCTGTTATACCTGCCTTCCATAGCCTACCAAACAGCTTCTTAATAAACGTGGAGGCTGGATCCCTGTGCGGAAGGAAGATAATTCACCCCATACCAGCACATTTGCAGCATCAGAAAACAGAGAGTCAGTATCACGAAGGACAGGACAGGGTTTTTGATACGTGGACGAGAATGCAGATAAAACATATATCCCAACCAGGTGACTGCCGCCCAGGTCTCCTTCGGATCCCAAGTCCAATAATCCCCCCAGGCCTGCTTGGCCCACAATGCTCCCATCACCATACCCAACGTAAGGAAGCCCCAGCCGATACGGACAAGATTGTCACAGATATTCAAGTCCTTTTCCCCTGCAGGCTCCTTGGAATTCTTTGCCCACAAATACAGGGCAAGCAGAGTGACAACACCCAGCACGGCATAGGCAAACATATAGACTATCACGTGAGGGACAAACCAAGGGCTTTGGAGCGCGGGCATCAAAGCTTTGGTATGGATCTCAGGCTTGAACAGATTGATGCATACAAACATCACTGCCATCATAGAGCTGAAGGGCAAAACCCACTTGTAGCGATATCTGAGATATATCACAGCTCCTGTGACCGAAAGGAAAAATGAGTACCAAAGCCGTGTCTCACCCAAGGTGCGCATAGGCGGGCGTTTGAGAAGCACCCACATCCCAATGATAAAAGCAAAGAACACTGCACTGCCCCCCAGGCTGACATACGCCGGAAGAACAGGCTTGCGGGACGTGAAAGCAAGTACTGCGGCCACTGTCCAGAACAGAGCGGCCACTGCGGCAAACCATAGAAACAAACTCCAACTCATACTCTTTTCTTTTTGCTCCCGGCAGTGAAGAGTACCACTGCACCCGAAAGAAGGATTATCCATAGCGCCGGTGCAGCAAGGCAATACCACGGGTCCCTGACACATTCGAATACACTCACGGGGCTGTCTTCTCCGCGAGAAAGGTCGTATTTATACTGGTACAGCCTCCAGGAGCCGACACGCGCAGGATGATTGACCTCAATCTCGACAGTTCTCATCCCCCGTTTCCCGTCTGAGAGATGAACTGTGGACATATATTTCTTGGGAGTATGGGACATCTCATACTCTTCCATCACAAAATCTTTGAGGGTCAACATAAATGGCAATGTCACCCGAGTCCCGTCGCTTGTGACGGCCGTAGCCGTCGTGACATCCTTCTGAGCCATAAGATAGGCCACCTGCTTGTCTCCTTTCCCGAAAATACCGACGATGAGAATCAAGAAAATGCCCAGATGCGCCAGAGCCGCGCCCTTGCGCGCCGAGCGGAAATGATGGATATCCCTAATGGCATTAAGACCTATGGTGGTGGAAAGGAAAAGAAGGATAAGAGTGAACCACAACGAATCGGGAATAGCATCCCCCCCGACAAGACCCAGCATCAATGACCCGAGAAAAGCGGCACCTATTGATATAAGGCAAGATGTCCTGCCTGACAGCCATTTGCAGACACTGCATCTGTCAGACAGAACATATATCATTACGAGGAGATAGACGTACAAAAGTGCGAGTACGACACTCCAGGGATAGCTTATGCCAGTTGCCACTGCTCTCTGAGAAGTGCTACGGCAGCGGGAACGGTCTGCTCACGCTCGCCCTTGGTTCCGCACTCGAAACTTACATAGTTCTGATAGCCGATCTCCTTGAGAGCGCGCATACCTTCTACATAATTGTCAACCTCAGGATCCTCGCCGGGCATCAGACGACGTCCGCGGCTTGCCACGTGGACGTGCTGGAGATACTTCGCGCCTGCAGAGATGAATGCTGCATAGTCCGATGTCTCCTCCTGCATATGCCAGAAGTCTCCCATACACTTTACACCTTCGCTCTGAGAGTCACGGCAAATGGCCGCTGCATCCCCAACAAGGCGCAGATAATGACACTCACGTCTGTTGAGAGGCTCAAGAATCACCTTGGTGTTGCATTTGAGAGCAAACTCTCCGAGCTCGTGCATCTGGTCCACCAGATACTGGCGGGTTTCGGCTGTATGAGGCATACAGGGTGTCTGAGCATTGAAAGCGGGTACCATAATGACACCTGTGGATCCGAGCTGACCTGCAGCCTCAACGATCTCACGCATTGTGGTATCAAAAAGGTTCTTGATCTCAGGGTCCTCAGAAAGGATGAATCCGTCAAATCCGGCACAGATGGCGGATATCTTTATATTTCTTCCGTTGAGCGCCTGCTGAAGCTCACTTACACGGTCCTTGAGTCCTCTTCCTCCGACTTCGAGACCGACAATGCCGAGATTCTCCATATAGTCGAGTTTCTGTCCGAGGTTCTCACCGGGTGCAGTACCCTCCTGGAAAGAGAGCTTGAGTTCAACATCCTGACCCTTCTTTGCGGGAGCGGTGCTGCAGGATGATGCAGCAAAGGCCAGCGGGCTTGTTGCCACTGCAACGCCCGCTGCTCCTGCTATTGACCTTCCTATGAATTGTCTTCTGTCCATAGTTTATTTTGCCTTTCCGGGTACTTTGACTACATACTCGGACATATCCATCTTGCCGAGCTCGAGTTTCTCGGGCATATAATCCATAGAAGATGCGCTGATCTCCTCCCAGGTAACAGTGTTTCCTGTATATGCAGCCTCACGGCCCATTACACCTGCAAGACAAGAGATAGCTGTATCGGTAGCCTCGTCGTGAGCCTCACCCTTGCGGATATGATTTACCCAATCCACGTGCTCGAGAACATAAGGATCGTGCTGAGCGAACTGAGCCTTTGAGGCCTCCTCATCAAACTTCCAGATAACATTGCCCTTGAGGTCTTTGATGACGTGCTCCTGGCTGTTCCAAGATCCCTTGGTACCCTGAATGAACTCACTTACGTTTGTGCTGGCACCATCTATCTGGCGGCACATACTGTGCATATGGATACCGTTTTCAAACTCGAAGTCAACGCTGAACTGGTCATACTGGTCTCCTGTGATACGGCGATGACGTGCTCCGCAGCCGGTAGCCTTGACAGGCTTCATTCCTGCCATCCAGAGGAATACGTCGATATTATGAACGTGCTGCTCGACGATATGGTCTCCTGAGAGCCATTTCCAGTTGACCCAGTCACGGATCATCCATTCCATATCGCTCCAGCCTGCCTGACGCTCCTTGTACCAGAGCATACCCTGGTTCCAATATACGTTACCTCCGGTGATCTCACCGATGTAGCCTTCCTGAATCTTCTGGAAAGCCTCAACATAAGGGCGCTGGTGGTGACGCTGTGTACCGGTAACCACGCTGAGTCCCTTGGCAGTAGCCTGCTTTGCAGTAGCCATAATGCTGCGGTATCCCTTGGGATCAACTGCGATAGGTTTCTCAAGGAATGAGTGCACTCCCTTCTCAGTTGCATACTGGAAATGAACGGGACGGAAAACAGGAGGAGTGGTGAGAATCACCATATCGATACCTGAATCAATAACCTGCTTGTATGCATCAAAACCGACAAAACACTTGTCATCGGGAACATCCTGATTGTGCTTTTCCTTAAGCATTGTGCGGACATTCTCAAGACGGTCAGCGAATGTGTCACCGAGAGCTGCCACAGTAATGCCGTCAGCGGCATTGAGGAGGTTGACGATAGCGCCGGAACCACGTCCGCCGCAACCTACGAGGCCAACCTTGAGCGCCTTGCCTTCAGATGCCTTGTCAGCAAGCTCAGGTACATAGTACTCTCCTTTAGGTCTGAGAGGGATAAGCTGATCTTTAGATCCACAAGCTGAAATGAGAGCTGATGTCCCGACGATTCCGGAAATACCAAGGACAGTTGACTTGGTCAAGAACTCTCTTCTGTCGATTTTCTTATTCTCCATTTTGTTGGTTATTGTTGGTTAGTTATTTATTGTTTGATTTCTTCAGGCACCTCGCATACCACGCGGAAACCAATACCCTTGACATCGGAGTACCACCAGATGCTCTTGGGCATCTGAGGGTCGGTCTTGAGCCACTCATCGTGGCGGGTATGGTCACGGGCGGCACTGCGCACACGCGATGCATCGGCGGAGTAGAGTCCACCCCTGACAACGTGCTCGGTCCCCACTTCGGGTCCCTTGGGATCCACAGCCCCGTCGGAAAGCTTTGAGTATGCATCTTCAGCATACCAGTCTGAACAGTACTCCATTACGTTTCCGAGCATATTCTTCAGGCCGAAAGGATTGGCCTTGACCTCGGAAGGAGTGTGGGAACGGCTGCGGCTGTTCTTGTCGTAGATGACGTAGGTATTGATCGTTGTCGTATCTTTCAGGAATTTCTTTGTCTTTCCGTCGAAGAAGTAAGGCGTGCTGCTGCCTCCTCTTGCGGCATACTCCCACTCGGCCTCGGTAGGAAGTCTGTAGGTCTTGCCTGTCTTGAGAGAAAGCCACTGGCAGAAAGTCTGTGCGCCGTAATATGTCATAGTGATGGCTGGACGGTCTCCCATTCCCCAGCCCTGGTCAGGATTGCCGAAAGGAGGGGTCGGACCCGATACAGCATCGATGTCGGTGCGGGAATTGTGCTCATAGACATCTTCCGGTGCCACACGGCCCTCGGACATTGTGTCTTTGTAGAAGGCCCAGTACTGACGCCAGGTTACCTCCACTTCCCCCATAAAGAAGGATGAAACGGTCACGTTTCTTACGGGCCCTTCGTCTTCAGCACGGAAAGGCTCTTTCTTGTCACTTCCCATCTGGAAAGTACCGCCGGGAACGGCAACCATACTCAGTGTGACTCCGGTGCCGGGAACAGTCTCAGTGAAATTGCTGAACGAGGTCAGCTCGGCAGGCTCTGAATAATTGAACAAATTGTCAATAACATCCTCCACGATGCTCTTCAGAGCGCTATGCTGATAATCGGGATTGAAGTGACCGGCATTGAGGTGGCAGCTGATGCACTGCAGGTCATACTTCTCTTCATTCTCCTGATAATAAAGATGCGCGGTGATGCCCTCATCGGTGATGCCGTCGGGCAGAAGATTGATGTGGCACTCCTTGCAGGACTCGTTGAACACAATATGGGTGGCGTGGTCAAGCTCTCCCTTTGCATCCCAGTCGATATCTTCTTTTTTCTTGGTAAGGAAGGACCATACATCTCTCAGGCCTGTCTTTGCCTTGACTGTAAAATGCTCGATGGAGCCCTCGGGCGGAAGATGGCAGGCGGCACAGTCCGTCTTTGTTCCGCTGGGGTTGTTGTAATGAGAGGAGAGCTTCCAGGTCGCGTCAGAATCGGGATGATAGTGACAGGACATACAGAAGTCGTTGGAAGAGCTCTTGTGATAGAGTGAGCTGAGCACCAGAGTCAGGCATACGCCCAACAGCATTCCGCCCACGGCCATCAGCCAGTATTTGCGTTTGTTTTTATCCATACAATTTATTAATCCCGCGAATTTAACAAAAAAATTCGTAAATTTGCAGGACAGAAAAAGATAATGTTATGAATTTAAGAGACATCAAGAAAGACATTGAGTATGTACTCGGTGCATTCATAGACGATTGTTCAGTGTTCGCAACAATCAACCCCAACGCTTCCGATGCAGAGCTTGACTCCCTTCTCGACGAGGCCGTATCAGTTTACAATGAGATGAAAGACAAGGCCAACGCCAAGGTTGAAGGCAGCAAGAAAGTGTACTTCGCAGCTCTCAGAAACGAGATTCTCGAGAAGACAGACGGTCTGTATGAGAAGCTCAGCAATATCATTAAGAGCTGCACTCCCTCAGAATAATCCACGCAGAAATGTCAAAATGTGTTCTTGTATCCGGTGGTGCCGGGTACATCGGGAGTCACGTCACCGTTGAATTGGTGAATGCAGGATATGAGGTCGTCGTTGCGGACAATATGTCCAACTGCGACCTTACCTGTTATAACGGAGTATGCTCAATTATTGGCAAGGAATTACCCCTCGTCAAGATGGATTTCTGCGACATCAGCGCAGTGCAGAAGTTGTTCACAGAGTACAAATTCGACGCAGTCATCCATTTCGCGGCATTCAAGGCCGTGGGAGAGTCTGTGGACGAGCCTTTGAAATATTATCGCAACAATATTCTCTCCTTCACTAACCTGATTGAGGTTGCAAGAAAAAAAGGATGCAACATCCTCTTCTCTTCGTCAGCCACAGTCTATGGAGAGAGCGAGACTCTCCCTGTGACGGAGAGGACTCCCCGCCAGCAGGCGACTTCCCCTTACGGCAACACCAAGCAGATTTGCGAAGACATCCTGCGCGACAGCGTGAAGGCATATGAGGGCATCAATGGCATCGCATTGAGATATTTCAATCCTGTCGGAGCACATCCCTCCGCTCTTATCGGAGAGCTCCCCCGCGGGGTGCCCAACAATCTGGCCCCTTTCATCACCCAGACAGCCATAGGTAAAAGGGAGTGTCTGAGCATATTCGGCAACGACTATCCCACCGAAGACGGGACCTGCCTGAGGGACTATATCGATATCGTGGACCTTGCCAAAGCTCACGTATGTGCCGTCACCCGTATGGTGGAAGGCAGGATGAAAGACGGATACGAAGTGTACAACATCGGTACAGGAAGGCCTGTTTCGGTATTGGAGCTTGTAAAGACCTTCGAGAAAGTCAGCGGAAAGCCTCTCAACTATAAATTCGCTCCCCGCAGAAGCGGAGACATCGCAGCCATCTGGGCAGACCCCTCCCTCGCAAACAAAGAATTGGGCTGGAAAGCCGAAAGAAGCGTTGAGCAGACCCTTGCGGCGGCCTGGGCGTGGGAGCAACATCTCGCAGAGAAATAAATATGTCCGGCAAGAGCAAAACTGTATGGTTCTGCACCTCGTGTGGCAACGAAAGTCCCAAATGGATGGGACGCTGTCCATCGTGCGGGGAGTGGAACACTATGGTGGAAAAGACTCTTGAAAGCGGAGTGAAACGGGCGCGGAACACTTTTTCCGGTCCCGTCCACAAGCCCGTGGCCCTCAAAGAAATAGAATCCTCCGAAGAGACAAGGATTTCGCTCAGAAACACTGAATTGAACAGAATTCTGGGCGGAGGCATTGTGCCCGGGTCTCTGGTCCTTATCGGTGGAGAGCCAGGGATTGGCAAATCCACTCTGTCTCTTCAGATCCCTCTCAATTGCCCCGATCTGAAGACTCTCTACGTCACTGGCGAGGAAAGCATCAAGCAGGTCAAGATGAGAGGAGACCGTCTCGGCGGGAACATCTCCGACTGCCTGATATTCAGTGAGACAAGGATTGAATCCATCATCGAGGAAGCGGAGAGCATCCGCCCTCAGCTGATGATTGTGGACTCGGTGCAGACTATGTATTCGGAGTCCGCCGAATCCACTCCGGGGTCTGTGAGCCAGATAAAGGAGGTGGCTGCCACCCTTCTGCGCTTTGCCAAAGAAAGCGGCATAGCAGTAATCCTGATCGGTCACATCACAAAAGACGGTTACATCGCCGGACCTAAGATTCTGGAACATATCGTGGATGTAGTTCTCCAGTTCGAAGGGGACAACAGGGGGTCGTACAGGATACTCAGAAGCATAAAGAACCGTTTCGGCTCCACTTCAGAGCTGGCCGTATTTGAGATGACCGGCAATGGGCTGCGTGAGGTAAGCAATCCTTCCGAACTGCTTATCCCAATGCACGAGCAAGGCTTGAGCGGAACCGCAGTGAGTGCGATGCTGGACGGAGCACGTTCTTTCCTCTTCGAAGTCCAGGCCCTCGTGAGCAGCGCGGCATACGGCACGGCACAGAGGTCCGCAACCGGATTTGACGTGCGAAGACTGAATATGCTTCTCGCAGTGCTTGAAAGACGCGCCGGGTTTCATCTCAGCGCAAAGGACGTATTCCTCAATATGGCCGGAGGTCTGAGGATCACCGATCCCGCCTGCGACCTCGCGGTTGTTTGCGCCGTCCTTTCGTCCAATTTTGATTTTGCGATTCCGCCCGACTGCTGCTTTGCAGGAGAGATTGGTCTGAGCGGGGAAATACGGCCTGTGAGTCAGCCTGACAAGAGAATATCTGAAGCCGCAAGACTGGGTTTCAAGAAAATATACCTGTCTTCTTTTACAAAGATTGACCAGAAGTTTGAAGGAATCCAGATAATAAAAGTGGCCGACATCCCGGCCCTCGTAAAGAGCCTGTTCAAATAATACGGCTGCGGGGCAGGTCGAAATGCTCCATATCCTTTACTTCATCCCCCTCAATTCTGAATCTGAGGGCGGTCCGCACATTGTGCCAACCCTGGATGCCGCAGGCTCCCGGATTGAGCGTCAGCATTTCATAGCGCTCATCATACATTACCCGCAGAATGTGCGAATGTCCGCAGACAAAAACACGTGGACGATAAGCCTCTATCAAAGCCTGAGCCCTGAGATCATACCTTCCGGGATAACCGCCGATATGGGTCATCAGCACGCTCACGCCTTCTCTCTCAAAGAACTGATGATGAGGATACTCTTCCCTAATGTCCTGCCCGTCACAGTTCCCGTGTACTCCTACCAGTGGTTTGAAGGCGGCTATCTCATTTGCAAAGCCGATCCCTCCCCCGAAATCTCCAGCGTGCCACAGTTCATCGACGGGATCCAGGAATTTCTTGAATTCGTCATCAAAGACCGAATGAGTATCCGAAATGAGACCTATATATTTCATCAGATTTTACTTAGGTAAACTGCCTCAACGGAAGTGAGAGCAGCAGTTTCCGTCCTAAGGCGTGATTCTCCCAAGTGAATGGGGATGAAGCCATTCTTGACGGCCAATTCCAGTTCTTTCTGCGAGAAGTCACCTTCCGGGCCAATGAGAACGATGATTTCCCTCCCGGAGAATGAGCGCAGGGCATCATTGATCGAAATGCGCGGAGCCTCTCCCTCGAAGCAGCAAGCTATCAACTTGAGGCAATCCTGCCCCGACGGGGAAGTTTCGATAAACCGGCTCACCGACTGGGCCTCTTCGATCTTGGGGACAGCTGCCTTCAGGGACTGCTTGGCGGCGGAAAGGAGGATGCGCTTCAATCGCTCGGGCTTGAAAACTTTCCGCTCGGAATGATCGCCTATCACCGGAGAAATGATGTCAATGCCCAGCTCCGCGGCTTTTTCCGCAAACCATTCGTAACGGTCAATATTCTTTGTGGGGCAGACTGCCATATTGAGATGATAGGGATGAGAGCCCCAATTCTGCTGAGCTCCGACAATCTTTGCCCGCGCCTCCTTGCCTGCAGTATCGAGAAGGACACAAGTGTACAATGTCCCTTCTCCGTCGATTATGGATATCTCATCTCCCTCCCGATGCCTCAGAACTCTGACGCAATGGGCAGTTTCATCCGCATCGAGGATACACAATCCTTCGCTGATTCTGTCCGACCAGAAAAGCTCCATATCAACTTATGGCCTTATTATCTCCACCTCATTTCCGAGGCCGAGTTTGATGATCTGAGAAGCGAGTCCGGTCGAATCCCTCTCCAGTTTCGGATCGACAATATAGTCCACGGCATCCTTTATGGCCTGAGGAATCTCGTCAAACGTGCGGGGAGAAGGCTCTCCTGAAATGTTGGCGGAAGTTGACACTATGGGGCAGCGCAATTTTCTCACGAGCTGAACACAGAAGTCATTCATCGGGATCCTGATACCTACTGATCCATCCTCTGCCACAACATTCTGGGCAAGATACTGGGCTCCCGGATATATGATTGTCATAGGACGGTCATTTACCTCGACGAGATCGATAGCCATATCCGGAATCTGCTTAATATGCTTCGCGACCATATCCATATCACTGGCCAGCAGGACAAGGGACTTGCTGTCGGGACGGTTCTTGATTTTGTAAACTTTGCTTACCGCTTCCTCATTGGTAGCATCGCAGCCTATACCCCAAATGGTATCTGTCGGATATAGTATTACGCCACCGGCCTTGAGGGTCGATAGGGCGGCTTTCAGAATTTCTTCTCTTTCCATTGTCAATATCTGTCAAATAGATTTCCTTTCTTTCTCCAATAGCTGATAAGCAGGAAGCCGAACAGCATTCCTCCAAGATGAGCGAAATGAGCGATGTCTCCCAGCGTGCCGGTAAGTCCGGTGACAAGCTCGATCCCGGCAAATATCAGCACCCAAGCCTTGGCGCTCAAGGTCACAGGAGGGAATATCAGTGTAAGTTTCGCCTGTGGGAAAAGCATCGCATATCCTATCAGCAATCCGTACACTGCCCCGGAAGCTCCGAGGGTAGGAGTGAGTTTCAACGAATAATAAGCATTCATCGCTTTGGTGGATCCGGCAGCGATGGCCCCAATATATTGCTGGGCCTGAAGATACTCGACACCCATATGGAGGGCCGCCGCTCCAAGACCGCAGACAAAATAGAAAATGATGAATTTCTTCTCCCCTATCATCCGCTCCAGCACGGCTCCGAAAATGAAGAGCGTGTACATATTGAAGAATATATGCCAGAACCCTCCGTGCATAAACATATGAGTCAGTGGTTGCCACCAATGAAAATACGCCGACGTAGGATAGTAGAGGGCAAAGTATGAAACCATAAAATTCTCATTGATGAGCGTAAACAGAAACATTACGACATTAATCACAATGAGGTTTTTCGTCACTCTAGGAACATTTTCCAACATAAGTTCTCTAATTGAATTTTTTGTCTATTTCTTCAAAACTGACTATTGAGATGATTCGGCGGCCGTTATTGGTAAACTCCGCATTGTCGCAGGCCAGGAGCCTGTCAATCAGCCTCTGTGCCTCAAAGGGCGAAGAGGGCAGCTTATATGAGTTCGCTCCAAGGGAAGCCAAGCCTGCAGCGATTGAGGCATCCATCATCTCTCTGATACCCTGCTTCTGCTCACGCAGTACTGAAAGGAGCTCGAACATCATCTTCTCAACGCTTTCCGCATCACACGAATAGCCTTCGGGGACTCCGCTGACAACGACAGTGTCGTTCCCGAAAGAAGATATGTCAAATCCCAGCGAGGCGAGTATCCGGGCATTCTCATCCAAAATCAATTTATTGTCGATCCCGACGTTGACCTGCACGGGAAACAATGCTGTCTGAGTGACGTGTTCGTTCTCTGACACGGCTCTCAGGAACTTCTCGAAGAGAATCCTCTGCATCGCTCTTCGCGCATTGACTATCATCATCCCAGAGCGGGACGGCACAAGCACATACTTATTTTGCAAGACAAGAATCTGAGAGGAAGGCAGGGTCCTGTCCTCAAAGAGCTTTCCATAATTCTCAGTCCTGTCTATGGGCGAATCGAAGTCATAGTTGGGATGAATCTGAGGGTCGGTATGAGAGGGCTGTGAGGGCTGAGAGGCAAATGGGTCATAGCTCGCGTCCACATTGCCCGGAAGGCTGTCCACCGGGTGGTAGTCATTGAATCCGGAGGTAAATGCCGGAATATTGACCGCCGAGGCGGCTTCAAAATCTATGCTCGCGCCAAAGGAATTTCGTCCGAGAGACTCCTTCACGCAGGCAAACAGTATCTGAAAGATGACGGAATCATCTTCAAACTTGATTTCTGTCTTTGTCGGATGGACGTTCACATCTATTGTATGGGGGTCCACCTGAAGATAGATATAGTATGTGGGTATCACTCCCTCCGGGATAAACCCTTCGTAGGCTTTCATCACGGCCTTGTGCAGATATGGACTGCGGAAATATCTGCCATTGACAAAAAAGAATTGATTGCCCGGAGTCTTGCGTGCCGCGTCCGGCCTTCCGACAAATCCGCTTATCTGTGCGACTGCTGTAGTGGCATCGATATCCACAACATCGGAGGCCACAGAGCTGCCAACAATATCCAATATCCTAAATTTCAGCGACTTGGCAGCTTTGAGGCTATAAATGTCCCTCCCGTTTGCATTCAAGCTGAAAGCCACATCGGGGCGGGTCAACGCCACGTGTGTAAACTCCTCGATGATGTGTCTGAGCTCGACATTGTCCGACTTGAGAAACTTTCTTCTGGCCGGAGTGTTGAAAAAGAGATTGCGTATGCAGAAATTGGATCCCTTCGGGGCCGACACCTCGCGCACAGTCAGCTGGTCTGAATTCTTTACCGTCACCTCGATTCCGGCCTCATCCTCAGCTCTTCTAGTCTTGAGGGTAACATCCGAGACTGCCGCTATTGACGCCAGAGCCTCTCCTCTGAAGCCGAAGGTGAGGATATCATTGAGATCCTCCGCTTTTGCTATTTTTGATGTGGCGTGCCTCTGAAAGCAAAGGCAGGCATCCTCCCGGGACATTCCGCATCCATTGTCGATGACTTGGATCAATGTGCGCCCGGCATCGGTTATTACGACGCTGACCGAGCTTGCGCCTGCGTCCACGGCGTTTTCAACCAATTCCTTCACTACAGAAGAAGGCCTTTGGACAACCTCTCCTGCAGCAATCAGATTTGCCAGATTCGGCGGCAGTACCTGGAGTCTTGGCATTAGAGAAGGGAGTAAAATTTGGCTATGTAATACAATACACCAAAGACCAACAGCAGTCCGACAAGGCCGATGATGTTCTGTGCCTTGGTGCTGTGCGACCTGGATCTGCGATAATTGCCGTCGCGAAGTGAACCTTTGATATATGACCCGGGCACATATGTACCTTCCTCCTTGGCCTTTTCAATCGAGCCGTCAACTCTGCCGAACTTGCGGCGGCGCTCCTCTTCTTCTTTGTCGTAATATATCGGCTTGTAATTGAACACTCTGTGCTCTTGCTCACCGAACATATTGAATATTCCCATAATCGTTTGGAGTTAATTCCTAATCTACAAAAATACATAAAAAATCCTTACTTTTGTCCATACATTTTTTGCTATGGAACTTAGAATTGGACAGGGATATGATGTTCACGCTCTTGCCCCGGACCTTGAGATGTGGCTGGGAGGAGTGAGGATTGATTCGGCGGCGGGATTTGTCGCACACTCTGACGGAGATGTTGCCATCCACGCTCTTTGTGACGCTCTTCTTGGGGCTCTTGCCCTAGGTGATATCGGCAAGCATTTCCCTGATACTTCGGACGAGTGGAAAGGGGTTGACAGCAAGATTTTGTTGTCGAAGGTTGTGTCTATGGTAAAAGAAAGGGGTTGGGAGATATCCAACGCTGACATTACGATTGCTCTTCAGGCTCCAAAGATTGCCGGGCGTATTCTTGATATGCGTGAAACTCTCTCCGGGATTATGGGTCTGGAAATAGATAGGGTCAGCATTAAGGCTACGACCACGGAGAGGCTGGGCTTTGTCGGCCGAAAAGAAGGTTGTGAAGTTTGGGCTATTGCTCTGCTTCAAAAAAATTAACTAGTTTTTTGCTTTTCTCCAAAAGAGTAGTAAATTTGCAAACCTTTTCGCGGAAAGGCTCAAATATTGAGATATGGTGTAATGGTAGCACTACAGATTCTGGCTCTGTCAGTGAGGGTTCGAGTCCTTCTATCTCAACTATACAAAGGAGGCTGACCAATAAGTCCCTTATTTGAGAAAGCACCCCGTCCACAATGCATTGTGAGCGGGGTGAACCTTTTTTTCGGATCACCCGAACAATCGGGTGGAGATTGATAATTAGAAAGACACAAAGATATATCTTTACCTTCTTTGCCGCGTTGCTTTCGGGAATATGGGGGTTTCCCGGAAGCAACGCTGAGTTTC
>DCIC01000066.1:28803-34271 GCA_002315825.1 Bacteroidales bacterium UBA1736
GGGTTTTCCCGGAAGCAACGCTGCAAAGAAAGTAGGGACCAGCCTAAAAGGTACCTTCCCTAAAACGAAAGCGTCAGGGTAATGTGGATATAAATAGTTGGTGATAGTGACAAAAACAGTTGGTGACAGCCGCTGCGAGGAGGGCCATTTCACAGAGCCCTTTTTTTCGAGGCTTCCCACTCCACCCCCTTTTTCGGATTAGGTGCAAAACACTGTGTTTGAGTTGATGATAACGTGTGTGGTGTAAAACCAATATTACTTTGCAATTTGTATAGTAGGAAGAGAAACTTTGTGTGAGATGGAAAGTTTCCTGAAGGGAGAGGGACTTCGGACGGCGTAGCCGACCGTGGCTTCGTGAACGGGAGGGACCCGCGCCGAAGGCGTGGGAAGGATAGCACCGAAGGTGCGTACCGGTCCGAAGTCCCTCTCCCTTCAGGAAACCCTACTTTTTGCCCAGTGACCAAATCGGAATGGAATATTTTTTGAATCAATGATGGTAGTTCGGCCAATTTGGGAGGGTTTTGACAGTCTTTCACTCCCGAATTGCATTATTTGAGTAAAACGGGAGGAAATCGGCATCAAACTGCTCCCGTTTGACGTATTTCGGGAGGAAATTGACATCAGATTGCTCCCGTTTTTACGTAGATGTTATTTCGGGAGGAAATTGGCATCAGATTGCTCCCGTTTTTGGAAATTTGTATAATTCGGGAGCGAGACGGTTCCGGAATCCTCCCAAAATTGTGTTGAGAGATTATGAAGAGTTTTTATGAACGGGAGACCGTGTGCTCTCTGGTTTTTTCTGAACTTGGGGAGTGCTGGCATTTGTCTTCTTCCGAAAATTTCGAGATTATCTTTTGTTCGGATGATGACTTCAAGGCAGGGATGGGGATTGTTGCGGTTTGCGCCAGAATGTTCCCGGAAGTCCATATCTTCACCTTCGCACTGATGTCCAACCACTTACATTTTACTGCCGCGGCCTCAAAAGACAGACTCCTCTTGTTTATTGATGCTGTCAAACAGATGCTGTTCAGGTATTTCCGTGCACAGGGACGTCCAATTAATATTGATGCAATGACGTTCTGTATTCAATCTCTTGATTCTTTGGAAAGAGTACGGAATGTCATCGCTTATGATAATAGGAATGGCTATCTGGTAAGCCCTGACCACACGCCTTTTTCCTATCCCTGGGGAGCAAACAAATACTATTTCAATCCCGATGCAAAAAGACTTGCACTGACAAAACCTAAGAAGATGACATTCGAGGAAATCCGAGCATTGGCCCATACCCATAAGGCAGATAGCTTGCCTGAGATTCTATGCTTCGACGGATGCGCGCTGCCGCTGAATTATTGTGACATTGCAACAGGAGAGCGGCTGTTTCGAGATCCTTCTCATTATTTCTATCTGATTTCCAGAAATATAGAAAACAATAAGCAGATTGCAAGAGAAATCGGAGAGGGTATATTCTATACCGACAACGAACTCTTTTCTGCTATATCAAGAATAGCAAAAGAAAAATTTGGTTGTGTATCAATAAACGAAGCGTCACCAATGGCTAAAATCGAATTGGCCAAAATAATGCGCTACGACTACAACGCCCCGACAAAGCAGATCATGAGGTTTTTGAAACTATCTCAAGGGAATTTGACTTCAATAGGCATCAAATAGTAATGTCATTGCCGGCATATGATATTTACTGCTCGACACCGAAACGATAGATGCAGGTGTGACGGTAGGTCTCGCCGGGCCGCAGAATGGTGGTCGGGAAAGCAGGATGATTGGGGCTGTCAGGGAAATGCTGTGTCTCGAGAGCCAGTCCGGCATTCTTAACATACGGAAGACCTCTCTTTCCCGTCATCGACCCATCAAAATAGTTACCTCCATAGAATTGCATACCCGGCTCAGTGGTAAGAACATCCAGCCGCCTTCCGCTCTGGGGGTCCACAACAGTTGCAGCAAGACTCAACTCCCCTTCTTCCTTTTTATTCAGAACCCAGTTGTGATCATACCCGAAACCAAGTCTGATCTGCTCAAAATCACTTCCTGAACGGAGACCAATCACCTGAGGAGTACGGAAATCCAGAGGAGTACCCTCAACCGGTGCGAGCTCTCCTGTCGGAATCAAGTTGGCATCCACGGGAGTGTAGCGGTCAGCATTGATATACATCACGTGGTCGTTGATATCCCCGACTCCCTCACCGTGAAGATTGAAATACGAATGATGGGTCAGATTGCAGACAGTAGCCTTGTCGCAAGTCGCCTCATATCTGATGACAAGCTCATTATCCTCTGTAAGCTCATAAGTCATAAGCACATCCAGATTGCCGGGGAAGCCCTCTTCTCCATCGTGGGAGAGATAACGGAACTCAATTCGGGACTGCGAGTATGAAACGACCTCCCAGGTGACCATATCAAAGGCCTTGATACCGCCGTGAAGAGAATTCGTGCCATTGTTGCGTGCAAGATTGTATGTTTTCCCGTCAATAGTGAATTGTCCTTCAGCAATACGGTTGCCATAGCGACCAACTGTTGCACCGAGGAAGCGCTCCCCTGTTCCAAAATTGATATACTTATCTTCGTCAAGAGACCCAAGCGCGATGTCAGCAAACTTTCCGTTACGGTCAGGGGTGAAGATTTCCATAATACGGCATCCGAAATCTGTAACTGTCAAATGGACGCCATTGGAGTTGTGAAGCTGGTATTTCATACTGTCAATTCTTTATATATACTCACAAACATAGTAAAAAAGCATAGATATTCCTTGCCCAACTCCGCAAAAAAGGCTATATTAGCATCCCACTAAAATTAAAAACTTTGGTAAGTACAAGATCATATCACCTCCTGGACATCGCAGTCGCACCCATCTCAAGCGAACGTGTTTGTTATATCCTTTTGCCTGAAGGTCTTAAGGAGGACGGGCTAAAATGGATGGAAAAAGCCGCCGAATCTTTCGGTCATAGCATCGTATGCCTTTCAGGTATGGACTGGAACACACAGTTGACACCCTGGAGTGCCGACCCTGTTTTTAAAAAGGCCAAGCCCTTCGGAGGAAATGCAGACGTCTTCCTCAAGCAAATGACTGAGGATTATTTTCCGAGCATAGAGTCCCAGCTGGGGTTGACAAAGGCCGTGCGCACACTTGCGGGAGTATCTTTGTCCGGTCTGTTCGCAATCTGGTCAGCCACAAAGTGTGATCTTTTCAACGAGATCATCTCCATTTCCGGATCTCTGTGGTATGACAACTTTACCGCGATGCTGAGAGAAAGCAAAATCTCAGACAACATAAGCAGAATCTATATTTCCTTAGGAGATAAGGAGAAGCAGACCAAGGATATACGTATGGCCACTATCGAAGATGCCACACGCGAAACAGTGGACATCCTCAACGGGAAAGGGGTCGACACCCGCTTTGTACTCGAAGAGAACACCACGCATTTCTCCAGTCTCACACCAAGACTTGACAAGGCCCTCTCAATGATGAAAGAGGCCCGACAAGCTTGATATTCAACAGAGCTATTTCCTGTGAGAATTGTGCTTTCTTGAAGCGCGCTTGACAAAGTCCTCAAAGATCGGGAGGTAAAAATTGTCTCCGGCCTCGACAAACTTCTCCGGATGGAACTGGACGCAAAAAACATTTCGTCCCTCATATCCTTCAATGACCCCATCAGAAGCATAAGCATTGGCCGTCAAGCCGTCAGCCAATTCCTTAACTGCCTGATGATGGAAGGTGTTCACATCCAAAGAATCGACACCCAGCAGAGCATCGAGTCTGCTGCCCTTGACAACAGCTATTCTCTGTGTAGCCTCCGATCCGGGCAAAGACTGCCTGTGAGCGATGTATCCGTTCACCTGGGATGGGATGTCCTGAAATAACGAACCTCCAAAATAGACATTGACTATCTGCTCGCCTCTGCATATACCCAGAATAGGGACTCCAAGCTTTACGGCAGCAGCGATGAGGAGCATATCGCTGGTATCTCTCACAGCATTGATTCCCACAGAAGAATTGAGAATCTCCTCTCCATAATAAGCGGGATCAATGTCTTCTCCGCCAGTCATAATCAAACCTCCTATCCTCCCTACTACTTCCTCCGCTGAGGCAGAGTCAGTCACAAGAGGGATGATTACAGGTACCCCTCCCGCCTTGGATACAGACTTGACATAGGACAATCCGGAAGTAGATGTACCTGAAGAATAGCCTGACGATATGCCAATAATAGGTTTAACCCTTGCTCCGGCACTCAGTCCGGCTGCAAGGGTCAAACTTAAAATAAGTATCAGAGCTCGTCTCATTTGACTTCTTCAACCATTTTGTTGAAGTTCTCAATACACTGCTTGATATCAGGAACTGAGTTGTCCCAATTGTACTCGTACTCGATAGCAAGATATCCTTTGAACTTCTGATCACGCATAATCTGAAGCATTGCGGGAACATTGAGGATACCGGTCCCCCAGATGCAGTCGTGCTGCTCCTTTACACCGGGCTCCTTTGCAACGATATCCTTGAAGTGGAATGAAACAAGACGACCGTTGAGCTTCTTGAGGCACTCAAGCTGGTTAAGTCCTTCTCTGTTCCAGTGACCTACGTCTGCACAGCTTCCAAGATTCTTGCTGCGTGTAGAAATCGCATTGAGCAGGTTGTCAGGAGTCCAATACTCAGAAGGCTTGGGGTGATTGTGAACAGCCACCTTGAGTCCGTACTGTTTTGAAAGCTCTTCAACCATATCCCAGAACTCCAGAGGGGGCTCGCAGGTAACATACTCCATCTTCATCTCCTTGGCGAATTTGAAGAATTCTTTCCACTCTTCCCTGTCATTGCTGGTAAATACTCCGGAAGCAACAATCTTCACACCCTTCTGAGCTGCAAGATCCAGAATCTCCTGACGGGTCTGTGCATCCATTGCGGGTCCGAATACGGCCTTACCCCACTTTCCGCCGAGTTTGTGGCCGGGATAAGCCTCGATGTATTTGATTCCAAGCTCATTGCACTTGTCAAGAGCCTCCACGAAAGATACTTTGTGGAAAGAGTATGACTGGATGGCAAGTTTCCATCCATACTTCTCAGCAGTTGTCTTTGCTGATGAGGCGAAAGGAAGAATTGTCATAAGGCACAATGCCATTAGAACAGGTAATGTCTTTTTCATAATATTAGTCTATTATTTGGGCATCTCGGGGAGAGAGTAACCATTATGATATGTATGTTTAACCCACTCCTCTGCTGCTTCCTTGGCATTGAACTCTGTGAAGCGGCGGTCAAATCTCGGGTCGCCGTCGATAACCTTGAAGTCATCGTATGTCACGATCTTCACCTTGTCGTGCTCTGAGATGTTGGTGAAACGCATATTCTCACCGTCCCACTCAAGCTCGCGATGGAGTCCGTAAAGACCTGCAAGACGTACTGCGATCACACCCATATCCACCATCTCGGTGAAAGGTCCTGAGAATGCGAAGTTGGATGATGTCTCCTG
>DCIC01000066.1:34378-35669 GCA_002315825.1 Bacteroidales bacterium UBA1736
ACTTGTGCGGGCTCCTTGTAGCTCTCCATCCTTGAAACAGGAAGAAGTGTAGGATTCATACCGTAGCATCCTGTGAGGATCTTACCCTTGGTACCTATAAATAGAATACCTCCGTTGGTATCACCCATCATTACGCCGGGCTCGAGCTCTTCAGGACGAGGAGGCATAAGACCTCCGTCATACCAGGTAACCTTAACCTCAGGCATATTGACCTTACCGATCTTCTCACGTGCAGGGAATGTATAAGTGATCATCTCAGCCTCAGGAGGTGAGAAATAATTGCTCAGAGTAGAGCTTGCTATGATCTTGGTGGGATACTTCAGACCGAGAGCAAGGACAATGGGATCCATAATATGGCAAGCCATATCTCCGAGGGCTCCTGTTCCGAAATCATACCAGCCTCTCCAGTTCCAAGGAGTGTAGGAAGGATGATAAGGACGCATCTCGGCGGGTCCTATGAACAGATTCCAGTCGAGTGTGTCAGGACAAGCGGGAGTGTCACTGGGCTTCATAAGTCCCTGAGGCCAGATAGGACGGTCGGTCCAGCAATGCACCTCTTTCACCTCTCCGATAGCGTCATCCCAAATCCACTCGGAAATCTGACGTGACCAATAGAATGAGTTACCCTGATTACCCATCTGAGTTGCAACTTTGTACTTCTCGGCGAGCTTGGTCAGAAGTCTTGACTCGTAAACGGAGTGGGTAAGAGGCTTCTGAACGTAGGCGTGCTTCCCGAGAGTGATTGCATTGGCGGCAACTACTGCGTGAGTGTGGTCAGGTGTAGCTACGAGCACACCGTCAATCTCCTTGCCGATCTCATCGAACATAACTCTCCAATCTTTGAAGAGCTTGGCCTTGGGATAATCATTGAATGTCTTCTGTGCATAAGTCCAGTCAACATCGCACAATGCGACGATGTTCTCTGTACTCATGTTTTTCAAATTGCGGCGGCCTACGCCTCCGACGCCGATACCGGCGATGTTCATCTTGTCACTGGGAGCTACGTGGCCGTGACTCTTGCCCAGAATTGAACTCGGGGCGATCACGAAGGCCGCTGTGCTGGCTGCTCCAGTCTTAAGAAAATTTCTGCGTGATATTTTTTCCATAAAGACTATTAGGATGTTAATGTTTTTAATCGCGTAAATATACAAACAAATTTCCGAGAAACCTTGAGAAAATTGCCCTCTACTTGTTAATTTCAAAAAAGTTGAATACGACTCTTGTAGTTCGGAAATATTTCCATATATTTGCAAAATCAAGTTTGGAATGGCGGGGTAGCTCAGCTGGCTAG
>DCIC01000117.1:0-1284 GCA_002315825.1 Bacteroidales bacterium UBA1736
CGGGACATAATTACTTGATTTCGTTGAGTTTCTTTACGAATTCATCAATTTGTTTCATCCGAGATGTAATCCTTATCCTCTGAGGACACTTCGGAAGACAAGTCTCACACTGAGTGCAGGCTGAAGCATTCTCAGTCTTCTTGAGAGTCTTCTTGTACCTGTTCAGGAAAATCTTGCGCTTGCGCCTGTATTCGTCATCGATGACTCCGTCAGGATCGGGCAGATTGAGCTCTCCGGAAGTCTTGTCATATACAGCAAAAACGCCAGGTATATTCACACCGCTGGGGCAATCCATACAGTAAGCACAAGCGGTACAACCGATAAGAGGATTGGACTTTATGAGCTCGGCGCATTTCTCCAGCATTTCATTCTGGCTGTCGGTCAGAGGCACAAAGTCGGTGAAAGTATTTACATTCTCAGTAAGCTGATCCATATTGGACATTCCGCTAAGCACAACCATAACTCCGGGCATTGTGGCAACAAAGCTGAGTGCCATTCCGGCCGGGCTGAGATCAGGACGCTCTGCAGCAAAAATCTTCTCGACACCGGAATTGACAGTAGCCAGAGCCCCTCCGCGGACAGGTTCCATAACCACAACGGGGATATTCCTCTCTACAATTGCCTCGTACTGCGACTGAGAATCAGCTTTTCCGTTTCCATTGGGCATATCCTTCCAATCCAAATAATTAAGCTGGATCTGAACAAAATCCCATTTATACTCCCCGTGATCAAGAACTTTCACCAACTCCTCATTGCTGCCGTGGAAAGAGAATCCGATAAAGCGAATCTTACCTGACTCCTTTAAAGTTTTGAGATAATCAAGGACCCCATTGTCAACAAAGCGATGAAGATAATCATTTTCGCTCCCGACAGAATGCAGAAGATAATAATCGACATAATCAGTTTTGAGAAGATTGAGGGACCTCTCAAACATTGCCTTGCAGGATGTCACATCGGCAGTCACTCCCCCGCGCTCAAAGTTTGACAGCTTTGTGGCCAGTTTGAAACTGGAACGGTCGTGACGGGAAAGAGCAATACCCATAGCCTCCTCAGAAGGTCCGTATGCAGGAGCTGTATCAAAGTAGTTGATACCGTGAGCAAGAGCATAATCGACCATAGCATTGGTCTGATCCTGGTCAATGGGAGAATTCCACTCATCAGTCATTCGAGGAAGCCGCATACACCCAAGACCAAGTACTCCGAGAGTATCACCTGTGTTCTCCCAAGTACGGGTAATGATAGTGTCACTTGTCTTTGGTGCAGGAGAATACGTTGTCTTTGGAG
>DCIC01000117.1:1360-12660 GCA_002315825.1 Bacteroidales bacterium UBA1736
CCTGCCATCATACGTCCGAGGGCTGCTCGCCTTGTTATTTTCTTTTCCATAAATATATCGTATTTTTAATTTCGTGAGTAAATAGTCTTTTGAATCAATATTTTAGCAACAAACAAAAATAGACAAATAATCAGTGAATTCCTATTCTCTTTTCACTAGTATCCAAAGGATTTTTGTTTATGTAGTCCTCCACTGCGACGGAGTCTTGCCTGTCAATGATTTAAAGAAGCGGATAAAGTGTTGTGGGTATTCGAAACCCAAGTATTGACTAACCTGACTGACGCTCAGAATATCCGACTGCAGCAATTCCTTCGCACGCACAAGCAGACGATTATTAATCACATCCTTGGCTGTACGTCCCGTTTCAGTCTTGACAAGTGTCCCGAAGTATCCTGTCGAAAGACAGCACTTTTCCGCAAAGTAGGCAACCGTAGGGAGTCCATCGTGCTCTGCTTTCTCCTTGATGTATTCATCCAACAACAAAAGAAACTTCTTCACCACGTTATGGTTAATCTCTTGGCGAGTAACGAATTGACGGTCGTAGAAACGCAAGCTATAATTAAGGAGCAATTCTATATTGCTTACAATAAGATCTCGTGTATGTTTGTCAATGGCATGATGAAGTTCCTGTTCAATAGTCTCGACAACTTGTTTAAACAGAACGATTTCAGAAGACGAGAGATGGAGCGCCTCAGTACTGGTATAATCAAAAAACTCATATCTACTGATATTTGCCCCAAGATTGGTCTGTTTCAGGAGGTCTGGATGAAAGAGAAGTCCAACACACTTTGGAATAACACTCGTGTCATCAAAACTGACGTTCACTTGCTGTCCCGGAGCAAAACACACCAAACACATCTCGTCGAAGTCGTACAACGTGCGGCCATAGCTAATGTTACATCCCTTTGTCTCCTTCAGCCACAATGCATATACCCCATAATTAAAACGTAAATCCATCTTTTCCCCCACACCTTTATCCAGATGAAGAACCGTAACAAGAGGATGCAATGTCTCTACACCGTAATGGTCATTAATATGTTGTATGCTATCAAAATTAATATCTATCATACCTCTCAGTCAATAGAGATTATTTCATAGGTACGTGAGCCCAGACCTATCTTCTCGCCCCACTCCATAATGTGTGTACCATTCCGTTGTGCGATGCGGTCGAGCAGTGGCTTGGTGTTGTTGTGTTCATCGTTGTGTATCTGGGTGACAATGTCATAGCAAGCCTGATCGACTGCCACAGGATCAAGCGAAGCTACAATGCCATAGTCAGCAATAAGGGGCTTCTGCGGATGGGCGTTACAGTCACAGTCAATAGACATATTGTTCATCACTGCAATATAGACAATGCGCTCGCCATTGCCAAAAAAATTATGTACAGCCTGTGCAGCAGCGGCCATCGACTCAACGAAACCATCCTGATCGCTCACATAGCCCCACATTTGAGCCAGGTTGTCAGTCTTACCTGATGAGTGAATATAGGCTTTGCCCGAAGATGAGGCTACACCAATCGAAGCATTCTTAAGCACGCCGCCAAGACCGCCCATCTGGTGACCCTTGAAGTGTGCCAGATTTATCATCCAGTCGTAGTTAGCCAGATGCTTGCCCACAATATCGTATTGCAAGTGGGTCTTGTCCTGAACATCAATCTTCATATCGCCTTCTTCATCCATAATATCCACAGGTGCGATGTCTGTGAATCCGTGCTCACGAATGGTCTTCCAATGGGCCTCCGATGTATTGCGCGCACCAGGATAGGCAGTATTGCACTCTACAATGGTTCCGTGCACCTTATCCACCAATGGTTTGATGAAAGCAGGACGCAGGTAACCTGTATTCTCGCTTTCTCCAGTAGAAATCTTGACTGCCACATTCCCCTCAGGATTGACGCCAAGTGACTCGTAAATACGAACAAGGGACTCTGGAGTGATTTCTCGTGTGACATAAACCTTGCTCTGAGCAAATGTCATTGCTATGCTTGCTGCAAGCATCAAAGCTGTAATAAATAAATGCTTCATATTCAAATAATTAGGGATTGTCGTTTAATGNNTTCAACATTTTCCGACAGTCCCTAATTAATAGTATTTGTGTTTTACAAAGATATTGACAATCCACACATAACCGTTGCTCCAGATCCCGGGAATCCGTCCATAGTGTAATATGGCTTATTAAGAAGATTCTCACCGCGGGCAAAGAGTTGTATCCCGTTACGGATTTGATAGCCAACTCTGGCCTTAAGATCCAGGTAATGCTCGGTTTTGGCATTGTCTCCTGTAGAGAGATAAAGCCCGTCGATAGACAAGGCTCCTATGCCAAAGTTAAACTTCCCGGGAGTCCAGTGGACGCCGGCGTATGCCTTGTGACGAGGAGCACCAATGTAGATGGTACTCATATGCAAGTAACTGTAGTTGAGATTTAGTGACAGAGTCGGGCTTACTCGATAGTCAGCACTTAGTTCTATCCCGGAATTTTCAAACTCACCCACATTGCGGTACTGGCGCTTTCCTTCCACCACAACGACTTCAATAATATTTGATCCTTTAGTGTAAAAGAGACTTGCCTCAAAGTTGAGTGCGCCATCCAGCAGATGCTGACCGAAGGTAAAGTCGTAGCTCCAGGCAGCCTCGGGCAAAAGCTCTTCGTTAGCCACGGAATACATATACAACTCTCTCATATTTGGCATACGGAAGCCCTTTGAAGCTGAAAGCTTGAGAGTAGTATTGCGGCCGGGCATATACGAAATGCCGGCCTGAGGAATATACTGCATACCGTAAGCACTGTGATGGTCAAAGCGTATGCCCGCATTGAACATAAATTGACCCAATTGCTGCTGGTCAGTCAGATAGAAGGCCTCCTCGTGCAACTTTTTATGGTCGGCATATATCTCGGTAACCGGATTGCGATAGGCATTGCCCCCATAGTAAAGCAAGTCGGCACCCACAGTGAGTGTATTGCCTGTCAGGATATTTGTCACCTGATAAGCCGAAAGGCCTGCAGTAAAGTCAGTACTGTGGAAGAGGTACTCGCGAGGCTCGCCTCCTTCGCTATAGCCATCGTCTATGATATGGTTACCCCAGTTATAATAGAGGTCAACGTTGCCGTTAGTGCGTTCGTAACGGTTCTCAAGACTGACTCCGGCCATACCGCGGATAAAATGGGCATTCCCCTCGATCATCGGTTCCGCCTCGGTCCCCGGATTCTCCGAATAAGCATCCATCAGACTAAAATTTGCGCCAAATCGCCACGAATCACTAATTTGATAACTCGCTTTGGCCAAGCCGCTGACAGAACGGAATGCAGAGTTGGGTCGATGTCCATCCGTGCGGTCATAGCTAAGGTTGGCCGTGGCAGCGAATTTCCCTTTCTTATAGTTGTCCGAAAAATTGCCGCGCGCGCTGCCATACGAACCTCCCATAAGCTTAACATCCACGGTATTGCCGTCACGTGTTGGCTTGCGGGTAATAATGTTTATGGCGCCACCCATAGCGTTGGAGCCATAGAGCACTGATGAAGCTCCACGGGCCACCTCAACACGCTGGGCATTGGTTGCAATATATTCATCGCTGACAGGGTGTCCGAAGATTGATTCAAACTGAGGATGTCCGTCAATCAGAATCAAAACACGACCACTTGCCGCCCCAAATCCACGCAACGAGATAGACCCGGCAGCACCGCTGGAAATGCCATAACCCGTAACACCACGGCTAGTGATAAAGAGCCCCGGCACCTGGTCCATCAATACCGGCATCAAGGCATTCTGGTCACTTTGCTGTACGACATTTCGTCCAATCACGGTGACAGGAACCGGCAAAGCATCACGAAGGACCTCCTGCCTAGTGCCCGTTACCACTACGGCTTGCAAAGTATCAGATTTGACAGTAGGATTGTCGTTCTTTTTGTTCTCTGCAAATAAAGCCGTCAGGCCAGCCAAGAAAATTGATGTTATGAGTACAAATATTCTGTAAATTTTCATTTATTCTCCGACTTGCTTGCCTTTTCGCCCTCGTTTATACTTGAAGTAAAAAATCATTATTAATTTTTTACAATTAACGGGCCTTTTTTCGAATTAACGATAACCAAAAAATGTGTATTAATTACCTATTTTATGGAAAGCAATGGAGAATGGAAATTCTAACTTAAGTTCTTTTTAATTTTTCTACAAGAGTTTGGATTTTTTCGAGTTCACGAGGAATCCTGATGCCCTGCGGGCATTTGGGTTGGCATTGGCCGCAATTGATGCAGAACTCTGCTCTCTGCTCCGGCTCCATTGCATTTTTATAGCGATTGAGAAAAAGCCGTCTCTTCCTCATATACTCTTTATCGTGCTCGCCGTCAGGGTTGGGCATATTCAATTGGCTGGTACAGGCATCGGCCACGCGAAGATTGGCCGGAATATTCACCCCATAGGGACAAGGCATACAATAATCGCAGGCAGTGCATCCTATGGGACGGTTCTCACCGAACAGCCTCGCGATATCGGTTTCCATCACAGCCTGCTCGTCTTCACTCAAGGTCTGTAAAGGACTGAAGGTATTGATATTCTCAATCAATTGCTCCATATTGGACATTCCGCTCAGGGTAGTCATAACTCCGGGGTGTGAAGCAACATAATCAAGTGCAAGACCCGCCGGGCTCATATCCGGGCGGACTTGGGCCATCCTGTCGCGCAGGGCATCACTCACGCGGGCTAGAGCCCCGCCTCGGATAGGTTCCATAACGACAACAGGGATATTCCTTTTTACCAATTCATCATACAGATACTTGGCATTATCCGTCCCGTTGCCGACATAAGTCCAGTCATAGTAATTCATCTGTATCTGGACAAAATCCCAATGCACCTGTCCCTGATCGTGAAGCGCAATAAAATGGTCAAATGCTCTGTAATCACCGTGGAAAGAGAAGCCAAGATGCCTTATCTCCCCTCTCTGCCTTTTTTCCATCAGCCAGTTCAATACACCCGAACGGATGAAACGAAGTTCGAACGAAGGTATCCCGCCTCCGCTTCCGCCTCCTATGTTGTGACAAAGATAATAGTCAAAATAATCCGTACGCAGACGCTCACAAGACTGATTATAAAGAGCAACTGACTTTTCATATATCTCCTCGGCGCTTATCTGTGGGTTATCCTGAAGGAAATGATGGCTAGACATCTTGGTTGCCAGCATATAGGACTCACGCGGATGTCTGACGGCAGCTATTCCAAGAGCAATTTCAGACTCTCCGCCCTGATAAAAAGGAGCAGTGTCAAAATAATTGATTCCGTGAGCAAGAGCATAATCAAACATCTCATTAATGGCAGCCTGATCAAGAACGGTGTCCGACCCTTCCATAAAAGGAAAGCGCATACAACCAAGCCCCAGAAGGCTGACTGTATCACCTGTACTTTCCCAATACTTCGTACTGATCCCTTCCGCTGAGCTTTGAGGCACTCCCGCTGCGGGCGCAGAAGGGGCTGAGGAATTGCACGAAAAGACCGATGTTCCAAGAGCAAGTCCGGTCCCACCTACCATCATAGTTTTCAATGCATCACGTCTTGAAATTTTGCCAGCCATAAATAAAAGTCCGTTATTGTAAACAAGCCGCTTCCGGAACCCGGAAACGGCTTATCCAAGGTTATTTGTCCAATGACAAATATATGAATAATTATTTGGTCTCCAATAATTTTCTGGACCTTGAAATGAATTCGGCAAGAGCTTTTCCCTTCAGCATTCCGTTGGAAAGAAGAGCAAGGTCGGCAAGTTGATGCAGAAGCTCGCTTTCTTTGTCGCCGGACTCCACAATCTGCTGAATAAGAGGATTCTCCATATTCACAAGCACATTGTAGGACTGGGGCATCTGGCCATAGAAATTCATTCCGCCTCCCAGAGCGCTCATCTCGCGATATCTGCGCATAAATTCACTCTGCGTGATCACAAGAGCTTCAGCTGTCTCGCCAAGATTTCTCGCCTCCACATAGTATTCATTGCCTTCGGGGAGAGCGGATTTAATGAGTTCATCCAGCTCCTTCTTCTTATCCTCGGAGAGCTCCGGCTTCACCTGTTCTTCCTGAGGAATCAGTTTGTCCACAGAATCGGAATCCACGCGGGCAAAGCGGGAATCGGCAATCTTACTCTCAAGCAAATTGATATAATGAGAATCAATGTCGCAATCCATCAACAACACATCATATCCTTTATTCTTCGCCGCCTCGATAAATGGGTACTGGCCCTCCACATCAGTGGCATACAAATACACAACTTTCTTATCCTTATCGGTCTGAGATGTCTCTATCGCCTTGCGATAATCTTCAAACCCGAAATACTTCCCGTCGGTATTTTTGAAAAGAGCGAAATTGAGGGCTCTCTCACAGAACTTCTCCTCAGTGAGCATACCATATTCAATAAAGAATTTGATATTGTCCCATTTATTTTCGAGTTGCTCTCTTTGCTCTTTAAATATCTGCTCCAGACGGTCTGCCACCTTCTTGGTGATATACGTAGATATCTTCTTTACGTTGGAATCACTCTGTAGATAGCTCCTGGACACATTCAAAGGAATATCAGGAGAATCAATGACACCGTGAAGCATAGTCAGGAATTCGGGAACAATGTTGTCAACGTGGTCCGTTACGAACATCTGATTGCAGTAAAGCTGTATCTTATTCTTCAGGATTGCAGTATGCTCCTTAATCTTGGGGAAATAAAGGACTCCCGTTAGATTGAAAGGATAATCCACATTGAGATGGATATGGAAAAGGGGCTCTTCATCCATAGGATAGAGAGCTTTATAGAAGGTCATATAGTCCTCGTCCTTAAGATCTGAAGGTGCTTTTGTCCAAATAGGGTCAATATTGTTGACAACATCATCTTCATCGGTATCGACATACTTGCCGTCTTTCCACTCCTGCTTCTTGCCGAAAATTACGGGAACAGGCATAAACTTGCAATATTTGTCCAGAAGCTCACGGATGCGGGTCTTAGCGGCATATTCTTCAGAATCCTTGTCGAGATATAGGGTTATGACTGTCCCGCGATCCTTCTTCTGTGATGCCTCCATCGAATACTCAGGAGACCCGTCGCAGGTCCATTTGACTGCAGCAGAGCCTTCTTTCCAGCTCAAAGTATCAATTGTAACCTTTTCCGACACCATAAAAGCGGAATAGAATCCCAGTCCGAAATGCCCTATGATACTTCCCATCTGATCCTTGTATTTCTCAAGGAACTCACCTGCTGACGAAAAAGCTATCTGGTTGATATACTTGTCAACCTCCTCCTCGGTCATACCGATACCTTCATCTATGATTTTCAGTGTCTTCTCTTTCTCATCCAACTCCACCTTCACTGAAATGTCCCCGATCTCTCCCTTGTATTCGCCGCACAATGAGAGAGCCTTCATCTTCTGAGTGGCATCTACTGCATTAGCCACAAGCTCCCTGAGGAATATCTCGTGGTCTGAATAAAGAAATTGCTTGATTACCGGAAAAATATTCTCAGTTGTTACTCCGATTTTGCCATTATTTGCCATATCTGTTCATTTTTTGGTTTCAACACAAATTAATATGACCCTCACGGATCATTTCCGAGAGGGTCAAATAATGTTCCATTCTATGGGACTATGACAATTTGTCAGTTTACTTCTGCTGAGATGCAGGTGAAGGGGCTGCTGCAGGAGCGTCATTACCCTTCTGAATCTTTGCGAACTCTCCGCTGTTGATCTTGTCGAACTCCGCGTCGGTGATCATCTTGGACTGACCGTTGAAATTGGCACCCAACTCAACTACAATCTTGTTCATATGGATATTGCCGGTAACGGTACATCCTGACTTGAGAGCCAATGTGTCCTTTGCATAAGATGTCCCCTCATAATGTCCCCAGATATCCAGATTGTTACATACGATATCAGCTTTGATATGAGCGGTCTCACCAATGATGATACGGCCCTTGGAAGAAATCTTACCCTCAAAATCACCATCAAATCTAATGTCGTGAAGCGAGACAATCTCACCTTTCATTACGGCCATACCGGCGGCAATTCTGCTGACCGAGTTGGGGTTGTTTGATACAGATTCGTTATTAGTCATAAAATTTGAATTTTTAGGGTTACTACTTGATGACACCTGGCCGCTTCCGGTCGCAGGTTGAGTCGATTTGTTGTTGAACATTCCCACAATAATCTTAATACAACGCCTCAAATATAAGCATTTTTTGTAACTTTGTTATGTTTTTTAAAAAAAATAAGGTTTTGAGTCATTCCAAATCAATATTTGACCCCTTACGCAAGCGGGAAGTCCCACTCACAAGGGAGGAAAACGTAAGACAGTGGTTCATAGGGGTGCTCAATAAAGAACTCGGAGTACCTATGCATTTGATGATGAGCGAAGTGGAGATAGAATACGGTCAGGCCCCAAAAAAATTCAGGGCTGACATAGTAGTATATGACAGGGACGGAAAAGTACTGGCTATCGTCGAATGCAAACGTCCTGATGTAAAACTCAGCGGCGTCACTCTCGAGCAGGCGCTCAGATATGATATGGTCCTTGACGCCAGACACTACCTGCTCACCAACGGAAACGAGACCTATTATTACAGACGCGAAGGAGATACTATCCGCTCATTCAACTGCGTCCCACGTTATGATGAACTATGCCAACTGTAACCCAAGGATTTCTTGACAGAGAGATTTTCTCCATTGTCTCCCGCGCCGCCCGGGATATGGGCGTGCGCGCATTCGTGATCGGAGGTTATGTCCGTGACTGTTTTTTGGGACGTCCCAACAACGATATTGACATTGTGGTTGAAGGCAGCGGAATGGACCTTGCCTGCGCTGTCGGAAAAATAACACATTCCAAAGTTTCACTTTTCAAGAATTTCGGCACGGCGATGCTCAAATTCCAGGGAGATGAAATAGAGTTTGTAGGAGCCCGCAAAGAATCCTACAGAAGAGAATCACGCAAGCCCATTGTCGAAGACGGGACCCTCGAAGACGACCAGCTCAGAAGAGATTTCACGATCAATGCAATGGCCTTCAGCCTGCAAGCTGATTCTTTCGGCGAGCTGGTCGATCCCTTCGGAGGCATCAAGGACCTTGCAGCAGGCATTATCCGCACGCCTCAGGACCCGGACACCACTTATTCGGACGACCCTCTCAGGATGCTGAGAGCCATTCGCTTCGCAAGCAAATTAAGCACAGATGACCACGAATTCAGCATTGTCCCCGAATCCATCGAATCGATGAAGAGGATGAAAGAGAGGATGAGTATCCTGTCAAAAGAGAGGATTGTCGAGGAACTTAACAAAATGCTTGTGACAAAGCAGCCCTCAAAGGCTTTCCGCCTTATGGACGAGACCGGGCTGCTGGATTATATCCTACCCCAGCTGTCGCTTCTCAAAGGCGTCGAGACAATTGAAGGGAAGGGACACAAGGACAATTTCTCCCATACGCTCGAAGTTTTGGACAATGTAGCTAAAATGGATATGCAGGAGCCCAGGCTTTGGCTGCGCTGGGCCGCTCTGCTGCACGATATCGGGAAGCCTGCCTCCAAACGTTTCGACAAGGATTCAGGATGGACATTCTATGGTCACGACGTGATAGGGGCCAAAATGGTGCCGAAAATCTTCAAGGATCTGATGATGCCTCAGAACGAGAAGCTCAAATACGTACAGAAACTTGTTCGCCTGCATCTGCGTCCCATCTCCCTTGTTGATGAGGGCGTCACGGATTCGGCCGTCAGAAGGCTTCTGTTCGACGCAGGTGATGACATTGACGACTTGATGCTCCTGTGCAACGCCGACATCACCTCCAAAAACCAATTGAAAGTGGCGCGCATCAGGCAGAACTTCGAATTGGTCAAGCAAAAGCTCATCGAAGTCGAGCAGAAGGATGCCATACGCAACTTCAAGAACCCTATCAGCGGAGAATATCTGATGGAAGTGTTTGGCCTGTCTCCCTGCAAGGAAATCGGCATACTGAAAGAATACGTAAAAGAAGCTATTCTGGAAGGTGAAATCGGCAACAATTTCGAAGAAGCCGATGCCCTGATGAGAAAGAAAGCTGCCGGAATGGGCCTTACTAATCTCGAAGGAAAATGATTACCGCATATTTGGATTACCTGCGCAATATCAGAAGGTACTCCCCCAGAACCTGTGACATATACGGAAAAATCCTTGAAGACTTCATTGAATTTTGCTCAACCGGGAATAACCCTATCAAGGACTGTTTCTGTGTAGAGAATGTGCGCAATTATGAAATCCACCTTTTGGACAAATGCAAGGACAGCGCATCCACTGTCCGCCAGCATCTCTCGGTATTGAGTTCTATGAGTCGCTTTCTGATAAAAGAAGGCATTCTAGACTCCAATCCGGTGCACCTTGTCAAAAAGCCAAAAAAAGAAAAACGTCTGCCGGATTTTTATAGAAAAAATTCGATGGACGAATATTTCGACTCCACCGATTATATATGCTCAGAAGAAAACATTGAGGTAATATCCTACGAAAAACGGCTCAAGAGACTGATTATTTCTATTCTTTACAGTACAGGCATACGAAGGGCGGAGCTGATATCTCTTACCCTGGGGAGTGTTGATCTGTCGCGTCAGAAGATGACGGTTCTGGGAAAAGGAGACAAAATGAGAGAAATTCCATTGGATAGTGGTCTATGCGAAGAAATTTCATTATATTTACGGAAAGTTGAGTCAACGGCGGGATGTCGCAGACCTGCGTCGGAGCCTCTCCTTGTTACGGAAAAAGGGCGCAAACTCTATCCTGTCTATATAGACAGAGCCGTAAAGGAAGAGCTGGGAGTGATTGCAAGCATTACAGGGAAGAAATCCCCCCATGTCCTTAGACATACACTTGCGACCGAATTGTTAAACGATGGCGCTGACCTGAATTCGATAAAGGAGCTTCTCGGGCACGCATCACTCGCTGCGACACAGATCTACACGCACAACTCCGTGGACAAGCTTGTTAAAATTTATAACAATGCCCATCCCAGGGCAAAAAGAGGAGGTAATTATGGAGATAAAGATTAAATCCCTCAAGTTCGATGCAGATCAGAAGTTGATTGACTATGTCGAGAAGAAAGTCGGCAAGCTCGAAAGATTCCACGATGGGATCACTAATGTGGATGTCACTATGACACTTCTGAAAGAGCCCGAGAACAAAAACGTTCAGATTCAGATTCGCGTTCCGGGAGAAGAATTCATCATTGAAAGAAATGCAAAGTCCTTTGAAGAAGCCCTCACCGATGCAGTCGATGCAATGAAAGAGAAGATGACTCGCTCAAAGGAGAAACATAACGAAGCATAATATTATTCT
>DCIC01000147.1:0-15278 GCA_002315825.1 Bacteroidales bacterium UBA1736
CCGAAAGCAACGCTGCAAAGAAGGTAAAGTTCCCCCAAAAAAAGAGGCCGACCCTTTTGAGTCGACCTCCTCCTTAATATTATATCTGTGAGCCTAACCACCGAAATTGTCATAGAATACATTCTCGGGAGGAACTCCCAGACTGTCAAGCAGATTGTTTACTGAAGCAACCATCATAGGAGGACCGCACATAAAGTACTTGATGTCCTCAGGAGTCTCGTGATCCTTAAGGTAAGTCTCATTCATAACATTGTGAACGAAACCGGCTACATAAGGAACACCTGCCTCATCAGCTGCGGGATCCGGACGGTCAAGTGCCAGATGGAACTTGAAGTTAGGGAACTCACGCTCAATCTCAGCGAAATCCTCAAGATAGAACGCCTCCACAAGAGCACGCGCACCATAGAAGAAATGAACTGTACGTCCAGTCTTCAAGGTCTTGAACAAATGCATAATGTGGCTTCTGAGAGGTGCCATACCTGCACCACCACCTACGAATACGTACTCCTGATTGTCAGGATCGTTCTCGGGAAGCAGGAACTCACCGAAAGGACCACTGATCATAACCTTGTCACCGGGCTTGCGGGTGAAAACGTATGAAGAAGCAATACCCGGGTTGACAGGCAGAAGCTTAGGTCCGAGCTCACGGGGAACACTCCTGTCGAAAGGAGGTGTTGCGATACGCACGTTAAGCTTAATGATATTGTCCTCAGCAGGATAAGAGGCCATAGAGTAAGCCCTGATAGTAGGCTCGGGATTGACTGACTCCAGATTGAAGAAACCGAATTTCTCCCAGTCTGCACGGTATTCGCTCTCGACTTCGATATCCTTGAAATAAACGTGATATGCAGGGATATCGATCTGAATGTACTCACCGCTCTTGAAGTCAATGTGCTCACCTTCGGGAAGACGTACTGTAAACTCCTTGATAAAGGTTGCTACATTCTTGTTGCTGATGACCTCACACTCAAGTTTCTTCACGCTGAGAGCGGACTCTGAAACCTTGATCTTGAGATTGTCCTTGACCTTAACCTGACAGCCAAGTCTCCAATTGTCCTTGATCTGCTTCCTGTTGAAGAAACCAACCTCGGTGGGGAGTATTGTGCCGCCGCCTTCCATAACCTGCACCTTGCACTGACCGCAATTGGCCTTTCCGCCGCAGGCGGAAGGGAGGAAAATCTTGTTGTCCGCAAGAGTGCTCATAAGCGAGCTTCCGGGAGTGACGTCAAGAGTCTTCTTTCCGTTATTGATATCAATCTGAACCTTCCCTTTAGGGGTGAGGCAAATCTTAATGATCAGGAGGACGGCCACCAGAATGATGATGACAATCACCATTACAAACATTGATGAAATGATCGTATTAGTCATAATTGTGTCCTCCGATTAAAATGAAATACCCATAAAGGCCATAAAGGCAATGCCCATAAGACCTACCGTGATGAATGCGATACCTGTCCCTTTCAGTCCTGCAGGCACATTGCTATAGGAGAGCTTCTCTCTGATAGCAGCGAGAGCGACGATGGCAAGCCACCAGCCGATACCCGAACCAAGAGCATAAACTGCAGATTCTCCAACATTAACGAAATCCTTCTGCTGCATAAAGAGTGATCCTCCGAGGATGGCACAGTTTACAGCGATAAGAGGAAGATAAATTCCGAGAGAATCATAAAGGGTAGGAAGGAACTTCTCCACAACCATCTCCACTACCTGTGTGAATGCTGCGATGACGGCGATGAAAATGATAAAGCTCAAAAAGCTCAGATCGACATCAGCGAAACCTTCACCGAGCCAGGCGAATGCACCGGCGGTAAGAACATATCTGTTAAGAAGATAATTGACGGGAAGTGTGATAAGAAGCATAGCCACAACCGCGATACCCAGGCCGTTGGCTGTCTTTACATTCTTGGATACTGCCAGGTATGAACACATACCGAGGAAGTATGCAAAAATCATATTGTCAACAAATATTGACTTTACGAATAAGCTGATATATTCCATAATCGATAGTGTTTATTTTTCCTGGAGATCTTTCTGAATGGATCTCTGAATCCAGATGATACAGCCCAGAATAATCAGAGCCATAGGAGGGAGGATTACGAGACCGTTGTTGGTATAACCGATAGCCTTGAGAACAGGGAAACCGAAGAGGGTGCCCGAGCCAAGAAGCTCACGGATAAATGCTACGATAATGAGAATCATTCCGTAACCGACTCCGTTTGCAAGACCGTCAAGAAGAGAAGGGATGGGCTTGTTGCCGAGAGCGTAAGCCTCGATGCGTCCCATCACGATACAGTTGGTGATGATAAGTCCTACATATACTGAAAGCTGCTTATCGAGTGGATAAGTGGATTCGAACGATTTGAGGAATTGGTCAACGAGAATAACCATAAGTGCTACCACAACCAACTGTATGATGATACGGACGCGGTTGGGGATAGTCTTTCTGATAAGAGAGCAGACAAAGCTGGAAAGTCCTGTCACGATTGTAACCGACAACGCCATTACGAGCGCTCCCTTGAGCTCCACTGTTACAGCAAGAGAGGAGCAGATACCGAGTACGAGGACAGTGATAGGGTTGCCCTTGAAAATCGGATTGAGAATTGTTTCTTTCAATTTTGAGTCCATAATGTCTCCTCCTGTTATTCTGCCTGATTCTTATTGATATAGGTCTTGTAAGCGCTGATCCAGGTATTGATGGCAGCGTCAAGTCCATTTGATGTCATAGTGGCACCGGTGATGGCGTCGATGGCATTGACCTTTCCTTCAGGTGCGCCACCCTTTACGATACTGAACACTGCTTCATCAGCGAAATCAATGCTCTTGCCTGCAAATTGTGCCCTGAACTCGGGGTCATCCTTTATCTTGCCACCAAGACCCGGGGTCTCGCTCGCGTGGTCGAAATAAGCTCCCGCGATAGTCTTCAGATCTTCCTGAAGCGCGATATAGCCCCAAACCGGGCCCCAAAGTCCTGCACCATATACGGGAAATACGCTTACTCCGTTCTTGAAGATGTAAACCGGAAGCTGAGGCTCGCCTGCACCTTTGATGTTGTAATTTTCAGCCTTGAGCTGAGAGACATTGTAGATGCTTGAGCTGTTGATATCGAGCTCGCCGACCTTCTCACCCTTGGAATTGATGATGATAGCCTCGGCCGCGTTCTCTTTATAGAAGGCAAGGGTCTTTGCGTTGCCCTTTGACTGCCAGTCCTCTTTCTCTCCGAACTGGGCGGCGGTCAGAATCTGGCTGATGGTCTCAGCTTTTTCATTTGCCTCCTGGCTGGGCTTGAGCGACTGTGAAACAAAGGCGAGAATCGCTGCCACAAGTACACAAACTACAGTTGTGTAAATGACTGTATAAGTATTGCTGTTTGTATTCATAGCTTATGCGATTTTAGCTTTTTTGTTTTTCTTGGTAATATGGCGTTCTACAACGCAGTGGTCAATAAGCGGTGCAAAGGTGTTGCCCAGCAGGATTGCGAGCATCATACCCTCTGCATATCCGGGATTGAACAGTCTGATTACGACGCAGATAGCACCGACGAGGAATCCATAGATCCATTTTCCGCACTCTGTCTGAGGAGAAGTGACGGGGTCGGTTGCCATAAATACCGTACCGAATGCGAATCCTCCCATTACAAGATGCCAGTATGCAGGAATGGCATCTCCACCCAGATTGCCGAGCCAGCCTACGAGCAGAGCGCCTGCAACTGAAGAAACCATTATCTTCCAGCTTGCGACTCCTGTGTAGATGAGAATGAATGCACCGATGAGGATGGCGATCACTGATGTCTCACCGACAGAACCGGGTACCCCGCCCCAGAACATTGTCCATACATCAGTACCATACTGTGCGCCGCAATTTGTGAGAGCGTCTGCACCTTCTCTGATGTAAGAAAGGGGAGTGGCTCCTGTAGCTCCGTCAATCATCGTTTCTCCCTTCTTGAGATGAATCCAAGTGTCTGATCCTGACATCTGGTTGGGATATGCGAAGAAGAGGAAAGCTCTGGTGAGAAGAGCGGGGTTCCAGATGTTCATTCCGGTACCTCCGAACACTTCCTTTCCGAAAATTACTGCAAATGCGACTGCGACTGCCAGCATCCATAGGGGAACGTCAACGGGGACGATGAGAGGGATGAGCATACCTGACATCAGGTAGCCTTCATTGACCTCTTCCTTGCGGATCTGGGCTGAGCCGAACTCAATGGCGAGTCCTACAACATAAGCCACGATATAGAGCGGAAGCACGCGGAGGAATCCAAACCAGAAGTTCTGGAGGATGCTTGCGGTGGTTCCTGTAGCGAGAGCGTGCTGGTAACCTACATTCCACATACCGAAGATGGCTGCGGGAACGACTGACAGCACAGCGATGATCATAATTCTTTTCAAATCCACTGAATCCCTGACGTGTGCGCCCTTGAGCGATACGGTGCCGGGAACTCTAAGGAATGTCTCAAAAGCATCCACTGTGGAATGAAGGAATCCGAGTGGGCCGCCTTCTTCGAAAAGGCCGGGTTTTTTAGCGTTTTCTTCCATAATCTTTTAAGCCATTTCTTTAAGCATCAAGTCAATGCCCTTGCGGATGATTGACTGGATATAGTTCTTTGAAGGATCGATGAATTCGCAGAGGGCGAGATCCTCGGGGAGAACCTCATAGATGCCGAATTTCTCCATCTTGTCGATATCTTCTGCTATGCAGGCCTTGATAAGGTAAAGCGGGTAGATATCCATAGGGAGAACGTCTGCGTAGAATGAGTCGGGCATAACGAATGCGCGGGGACCTCCGTGGAGGTTGGTGTCCATATCGTATTTCTTTTTGGGACAAAGTCTTGAGAAATATGATCTGGTGGCGCTGAACTGGTTGAAACGGAAAGGCTTTGCCCATCCGAAGAGCTCAGTGTCCCTGCCTTCCCTGATAAGACTGATCTGGTTGTCGAAGAATCCGAGGTAACCCTGCTTCCCGACATTCTTGCCGCTGAGAATATCACCGCTGATGAAACGAACCTCTGTGTCAGGGCAGGCCATTTTCCCGATGAGGGAAATGGGCATTCCGGGGATTGTCTCTATGTAAGAAGGATTCTTTGCACAAGGTCCGGTGACTGCAACCTTTCTGTCAAGGATGAGTTTGCCTTCGCTGAAGACTTTACCTATTGCACTGAGCAGTGTGAGTGATACGGTCCATACCGTTTCCTCCTTCAATATGGGAGAGATGTGGCTGATCTGTACCCCTACATTGCCGGCAGGGTGCTTTCCGCTTACAACGTGAACGCTTGCGTCTTTGACTTTGGCAAATGCTGAAGATGAGCAGGGGACACATACGTGGACCTTTGCAATCTTGCTGAGTGCGGTAATACCTGCCTGAATGGCTTTGCACTCATCTGCGAGGGTGAACTCAGTGTCTGCTGCGAGAGGGGCTGTGGAGAATGCGGATACAAAAATAGCCTTAGGGGTAATGCCGGGATTTGCCAGAATACCATAAGGCCTTTGAATCATAGCGGGCCACAAGCCGCTTTTCAGCAATGTTGACTTAACGCAGTCGGCGGAAGCGGCAGCAGCGTCCTGTACTCCGAAGTCAACATATTCCTGTTTGGCGTCGGACTGGATCAGAACGGCAAGCAGCTTCCTTTTGTCTCCTCTAACGATTTCCTTCACTGTTCCGCTGACGGGAGAAGTGAGGAGAATCTCAGGATTCTTTTTGTCGGCCATAACGGGTGAACCGGCGAGAACAGCATCGCCCTCCCTGACGAGGAGTCTGGGGAGAAATCCCTTGAACTCATCGGGCTGGATGGCTACTGTGTCCGGAACAAGCTTCTCGCTGACAATACGGTCTGCCGCTCCGCTTACGGGGATGCTTAGACCTTTTTTCAAATCGATTGTGCTGTTTGACATTTATTGTATTGTTTGAGTAATTTCAAAACGAAGTACAAAGATAGTCTTTTTTCCGTATTTTTGTGGAGGTTTATATAATAAATAAGTGATGGGATCTATTTTCGAAGGGCTGAATGAAGAACAGCGGAAAGCAGTAAGTTGTACAGAGGGGCCGGTGCTTATCGTTGCCGGAGCGGGGTCGGGAAAAACCAGGGTCCTCACCTGCAGGATTGCCAATATTCTGGATAAAGGATGCGACGCTTCCGGGATTCTCGCACTGACCTTCACCAAGAAGGCGGCCGGGGAGATGAAAGAGCGCATTGCCTCGATGGTAGGGGAGGACAAGGCGAGAAGACTGTGTATGGGTACATTCCACTCTGTGTTCGTCCGTTTTCTCAGGGAGTTTGCCGAGCCTCTGGGCTATCCCAAATCCTTCACCATCTACGATCAGAGCGACTCGGTCAGCGCTGTCAAGACCTGCATCAAGGAGCTCGAACTCGACGACAAGATTTACAAGCCCAAGGAGGTGCTGTCCCGCATTTCCAAAGCCAAGAACAATCTTGTGACAGCTGCTGCCTACCGCAACAATCCCAATATCATCACCAACGACACTCATTCACGTAAGCCGCGCATCTGCGACATCTACAGCCTCTATGACCAGAAGTGCCGCAAAGCCGGCGTGATGGACTTCGATGACATACTCGTCAATATGAATATCCTATTCAGGGATTTTCCCGACGCGCTGCAGACCATAGCAGGACGCTTCAAATACATATTGGTCGATGAGTATCAGGATACCAATTTTGCTCAATACCTGATACTCAAGAAGTTGTCCCAGTTCCACAAGAATATCTGCGTCGTGGGGGATGATTCCCAGTCAATCTATGCTTTCCGCGGTGCCAAGATCGAGAATATCCTCAATTTTCAGAAAGACTACCCCGCGCGGCAGATATTCCGTCTCGAGAGGAACTACCGCTCTACAAAGACCATAGTGAATGCGGCCAATTCTGTGATTGCGAAGAATACGGGGCGCATCCCCAAAGAATGCTATTCGGAAGGGGAGCAAGGGGAGAAGATACGTCTGATCAGCTCCTACACTGAGCAGGAAGAGGCAATGCTGATAGTGTCCGACATTATCGACAAGCTCCGCATACACAAGGCCAAGTACAAGGATTTTGCAATCCTGTACAGGACCAATTCCCAATCCCGGGCCATCGAGGAAGCCCTTCGCAAAAAGAATATCCCGTATATGATATATTCGGGCAATTCTTTCTTCGAGAGAGCCGAGGTTAAGGATATGATGGCTTACTTCAAGCTTGTGCTGAACGTCAATGATGATGAATCTTTCAAGAGGGTAGTCAACAAGCCCGCCAGAGGAATAGGGGATACATCTCTTGCAGCGCTTGCCGCGGCTGCATCTGCGCAAGGCACTTCACTCTTTGCCGCCGCATCAGCGCAGGACCTTGAAAGTTTCGGACTGAAGAATGCCGCGATTGTCAAGATTCGCTCATTTTGCAATCTGATCAATTCCCTGTCTTCGAACTTGATGTCAACGGATGCACATTCTATGGCTGTCTCAGTTGCCGAAGAAAGCGGTCTGTACGCTTTCTACAAGGCGGACAATTCGATTGAGGGCATTGCGAGGACGTCCAATATCGAGGAATTGCTCAACTCTGTCGCTTCCTATGCGGAGGAAACTGTTTCCGAGATTTCCGCTGATATGGATACCGAAGGATTGGAGCAGAGCTCAGAAGTGCCCCTGATTACGCTTGCGGATTTTATTGAGAATGTTACTCTGCTCAGCAATGTTGATCTCGCTGAGGATGAGGATGAAAGCAACAAGGTCGCTATGATGACCGTTCATTCCGCGAAGGGTCTTGAGTTCCCATTTGTCTTTATTTCGGGTATGGAGGAGAATCTTTTCCCTTCCGGCGGGATGCTGGCTTCGCCTCAGGATATTGAGGAAGAAAGGCGTCTTTTCTATGTGGCTGTCACAAGGGCACGGGAGGCAGTTGTGCTTTCTTATGCCCAGACAAGGATGAGAAACGGAAAACACGAGTCGAATGATGTGTCAAGATTTGTAAAAGAGATAGATAAGCAGTATATTGCAAATCCGTTGAGGGATGAAGACCAGAGCTTTGTGCGCTCAAGTACGCCTTCCTCCTCGTCAACTTCTGCTTTCAGACGATTCGAGACCGGGCCATCATCTCACAGCACCCCTCGGATGTCGGTGCCACGAGATTTGCCTACCAGACCTTTACCTGCCAAAATACCTGACTCTGAGTTTGTTCCTTCGCCTGTGGATCAGTTGAAGCTTGGTGTCAGGGTTGAGCACAACCGTTTCGGCGGCGGCCGCATTATGGAGATCAGCGGCACAGCTCCCGAGCTGAAGGCCCGTATCAGTTTCGACGCTTATGGCGAGAAGGTGATAATGCTCAAATATGCAAAATTACGTGTGGAACAATAATTAATCCGAACATAATGAAGAAGATTTTCAAATTTGCCCTCATTGCTGCGGCGGCCCTCGTTTCCGCTGCCTGCGGTAAGTATCAGACTGTCGCCGGAGACCCGACCGAGACCAAGATATACACTCTTGACAATGGTCTAAAGCTGTATATGAATGTCAATAAAGAAGAGCCAAGGCTCCAGGCATACATTGCCGTGAGGTCCGGCTCCAAGGATGACCCAAGTGACAATACTGGACTTGCACATTATCTCGAGCACATTATGTTTAAGGGCTCGGAGAATTATGGTACTTCTGATTATGCCGCTGAGAAGCCTTTGCTCGACGAGATTGAGTCTCTATTCGAGCTCTACAAGCAGACTTCGGACCCTTCCGAGCGCAAGGCTATCTATCATAGGATTGACTCTGTCAGCTATCAGGCGTCTCTTATCGCCATTCCCAATGAGTATGACAAGCTTATGGCGGCTATCGGTGGCCGTGGATCCAATGCTTTCACTTCCAATGATGTCACCTGCTATACTGAGAACATCCCCTCCAATCAGATAGAGAATTGGGCCAGGATACAGGCCGACAGATTCAAGCATCTGGTCATAAGAGGTTTCCATACCGAGCTTGAGACTGTCTATGAGGAATATAATATGTACCTCAATGAAGACAGCGAGAATGCTATGATGGCAATTGACTCTGTGTTGTTTAAAAAACATCCATACGGACTTCAGAGTACCATCGGCACATCCGAGCATCTTAAGAATCCTTCAATCACTGCCATAAAGAGGCAGAAGGAGAACTTCTATGTTCCCAATAATGTTGCAATCTGCGTTTCGGGAGATTTCGACCCTGATGAGTTTGTAGCCATTGTCGAGAAGTATTTCGGCGACTGGGAGCCCAATGATGATCTTAAGCTCTTGAGCTATGAGCAGGAGGATCCTATCACTGCTCCCGTCGAGAAAGTCGTTACCGGCACACAGTCGGAGTTTGTTATGATCGGTTGGAGATACCCGGGAGACAAGGAGATTTCAAGCGAGATATCCAGCATCGTCGGGGAAATCCTTTCCAACGGAAAGGCAGGTCTCTTTGATATCGACATTGCCCAGCAGCAGAAACTTCTTGGAGCTCAGGCAATGACTTACGGAAGGACAGATTACGGTGAGATGCTCTTTGTCGGATACCCAAAGCAGGGACAGACCCTCGAACAGGCACGTGATATTCTCCTCGCCGAGATGACCAAGCTCCGCAATGGAGATTTCGATGAGAGCCTTCTTGAGGCTGCCATTGCCAATATCAAGCTCAGAGAGATGCGCGCTCTTGAAAACAGCCGTAGCATTGTGATGAATTATGTCAATTCATTCATTGCGGGACGCGAGTGGAAGGATGATGTGCATCAGTTGGACAGGTTTTCAAAAGTTACAAAGGATGATGTGATCGCCTGGGTGAATGAGTATTTTAAGGACAATAACTATGCTCTCGTCTATAAGCGTCAGGGGCCCAATCCGAAAAATGAAAAAATCGAAGCCCCTGCCATCACTCCCATTGCCACCAATCGTGACAAGGAGAGCGATTTCCTTGTTGAGGTACGCAACTTCGAACCTGTCCCCATCAAGCCTGTATTTGCTGATTTTGAAAAGGATATGTCCAGATTTAATGCGAAGTCAGGCGTTGAGGTCCTTTACAAGCAAAACACGAAGAACGATATTGCTCAGATTCAATTCATTTTCGATAAGGGACGTCTTTGTGACCCTGCACTTCCTTTGGCTTTTGACTATATGTCTTACCTTGGGACCCCGGACAAGACAGCCGAGCAGATAGGACTGGAGGAGTACACGCTTGCCTGCAACCATAGCATCCGAGTGTCCGACAGTCAGATTACTATTTTTGTGTCAGGACTTTCTGAGAACATCGCCGCTGACCTTCAGCTTTTGGAAGGACTTATGAAAAACGCAGTTGCAGATGAGGATATTCTTCAGTCTCTCAAGGAAGATGAGATCAAGGCAAGGATGATGTCCAAGATGGATCAGAGCGCCTGCAATTCAGCTCTGCGCGATTTTGTGATGTATGGTCCGGAGTATGTCAAGGCCGTCAATCTTTCAAATGACGCCGTGATGGCTCTCACTTCAGAGGAGCTTCTGGCCAAGGTGTCCGATATCCTCAATTGTGCCCATCGTGTACTTTATTCTGGACCTGAGACCCAGGAAAGAGTAAAGGCTCTGCTTGACTCTTCTCACGATATTCCCTCCGAGCTCCGACCCCTTGAGATCCAGTATGTCCAAAAGCCTGTCATCTCTGAATCCAAGGTATTCATCGCACCATACGATTCTCGTCAGTTCAATTATATTCAGGCTTCCAATCGTGGTGAAGAATTCTCTCTTCAGGACGCCCCTGTTATCAGATTGTACAATTCGTATTTCGGTGGAGGTATGAATACGGTGGTTTTCCAGGAGATGCGTGAAGCCAGAGCTCTTGCTTATTCTGCATCAGCACGATTGACTACGCCTTCATATCTTGGGGACAATTATCTTTTCTACGCCGTGATAGGCTCGCAGAATGATAAACTGAAGACAGCGGTCGAGGCCTTTGATATGATTATCAATGATATGCCTCAATCTCAGAAGGCGTTCGACATTGCTATGTCAAGCGAGGATGCGATTCTGCGCACTACCAGGACAAATGGAGCCGCTGTGCTCAGTGAGTATTTGGTATCTGAAAAGCTCGGTCTGAGCGAACCTGTGGGCAAGTATGTTTATGAACATATCGGGAATCTGACTATGGATGACCTTATGGCCTTCCAGCAGAAGTGGATCAAGGGACGCACCTATCATTATGGCCTTCTTGGAAATGAGGGTCTTGACAGGAAGTATCTCAGTACTCTTGGCCCAGTTGTTGAAGTCAGTCTCGAGGATATTTTCGGTTATTAATAGTGAAAAGACTCTTATTTACACTCACTTCAATTCTAACGCTGATGATGAGCTGTCCTGCCCTTTCCGGGCAGGGCCGCCTCGTCGGTGACAAGGCCAACGGCCTTATTATGGAAAGCCTCGATCCTGTGGCTGATTCCCTTGCTATTGCTGCAATGAGGGAAAAGATGGCTCAGATTCGCAAGACAAGACCGACTGTCGCTGTAGTGCTGTCCGGGGGAGGCGCAAAAGGTGCTGCTCACGTAGGTGCCCTGCGCTATCTTGAAGAGAAAGGGATACCTGTGGATATGATTACGGGGACAAGTATGGGCGGTCTGATAGGCGGTATGTATGCTATGGGCTACTCCGCCGGATATCTTGATACTCTCCTGCGGAGTGTTGATTGGAAGGTGATGATGAGTGATAGGATTGACTCTAAATACTATTCATACGAAAAACGAAAGGAAAAGGATACTTATTTGTTAAGTATCCCATTCCATTATGCCGATGCGGACTGGGACGAACGTTTCGGGTCCAAGCAGCATATGAAATCCACTGATATTGTTAGCAGTTCCAGATCATTTGCCAACAATATCCCCGAGGGGTATCTTTATGGGCTGAATGTTATGAATATGCTCAGCTCTTTGTCTGTCGGTTATCAGGATACGATGAAGTTCAAGGATCTCCCGATTCCTTTTTTCTGCGTAGCTGCTGATGCGTTGACAATGAAAGAGAAGAATTGGACCGAAGGGCTTCTTCTTCAGGCTATGCGTTCTACGATGTCCATTCCGGTCTATTTCAAGCCCGTCCGTCTGGATGACGGTGTATTTGTGGATGGTGGCACTCTCAATAACTATCCTGTGGATTTGGCCAGATCAATGGGTGCGGACATCGTTATTGGCGTACATTTTTATATCCCTCCTACACGAGAGACTACGGTAAATGCTCTAGAGATCGTTATGAATTCGATGGATGGGGCCAGCAATGAGACATTCCGCAAGAACGTTGAAGCTGTGGATGTCAATATCCATCCTGATATGACAGACTATGGGATGCTGAGTTTCGGTGAAGAGGAGATAGATCATATCATCAGTCTTGGATATGAGGCTGCTGTCTGTCATTCTGATGAGCTGGATTCGATTCTGGTAAGACTGGGAAACTTTGAGAAAGCCAAGAGGCCTGACACTGCCACAGATATTTCCAAGAAGCCTGTTTTGATATCTGAGGTTGTTTTCGAGGGCCTGACAGATGCAGAAGCCAAGTATTTCCAGAATAAGATTCGGATCCACGCCGGGAGTCTGGTTACAAAAGAGGACATAGAGAAGGCTGTAGCGATTCTTTACAGTTCCGGATCTTTCAATCAGGTCATTTATCATCTTTATAATGATGAGGAGCCATACAGCTGCCATTTCGATTGTGGACGCGGGCCACTTGATCAGTTCTCACTTGGCTTGCGCCTCGATACACAGGAATCTATCGCAGCTATTTTCAATTTGGGCCTGCGTAAAAACAAGATTTGGGGCCATTCTCTTGATATCGGTCTGAAAATCGGACTAAATCCTGCTTTGCGCCTTGAGTATAAATACACTCCTGTGACTGGTGCAGGAGTAGGTGCTTTCTTGAAGACAGGGTTTACCGGCAGGCTGGGAGGCGAACCTCTTTTCCATTTTAATTTCGATGACATTTTCTGGAGAAATGAGGCAGGAGCTTTTTTTGATGCCGCCAATCTGAGACATTTTAATTTCAGAATCGGTGCCAAGGTGGTAAATACTCCCTACCGGCATTTCAGAAATAATGATGTTTCGGTTGAGGTCAATGACTGGAACAGTGCGTTCAGTTATGCATTTCTCAATCTGGCATTCACCCACCTCGATGACAGTTATTTCCCCGATAAGGGCGTTGATTTTGCCGTCAATTATCATTATATGCTCAGTGGTAAGTATGAGGTAACCAATTCGGAGAATACAGGCAATCAGCATTTTTTGGGTTTCCATATCAGGGCGGCTATTCCTTTGTGCGACCGCTTGGTATTGGAGCCGCGCTTTGACGGAAGGGGAGCAAGTTTTAACAATTGTCAGGATTCTTATATGAACAATCACGTCGGTGGTTTCCTCCGCGGCCGTTATTACGACAATCAGATCCCATTTATGGGCATTACTTCTTGTATTGATGTCGAACGATTTGTGGCTGTCGCTGACGTGGAGTTGCGCTACAATGTTGCTGGCAACCATTATGTCTCAGCCAAGGCGGCGACTTGTCAGGATTGGGACGATGAAATCAATATCTGGAATGAGCGTTGGGCTTTGGGGATTCAATATGGTTTCAAATCCATTGTAGGGCCGATTATCGCTAATTTCAATTGGTCTGACAGGCACCGGCTTGCATTCTATCTGGGCGTCGGATTCGATTTCTAGACCTAGGCCGTCAGAGTTCTATTCCGATTGTTACTGTGGGGCAAAGGAGTTTATTTGCGGGTATGTAACGGATACCGGCAGATAGTACAAATGCCCCTGCTCGAGTCCCATCTTTGTGCGATCCCAGATGGCCAAAGTGGAGCCCGCCACCTGCTTCAATACAGATTGTGCCGATATTCAGGTCACTGACCTCGGCCCATTCTCCGGATGTATCTTTCCAAAATGTCTTTCTGGACCAATACCCTAGTCCTGCAGATACATCGAAATGTTTGCCGATGAGATATGTCGGGCCTGCGCTGATGGAATATAAGGAGTGCTTGACTGTTCCGTCTCCCCAAAATACTCCGCCCCGGCTCGTCTTGCCGTCGCTTGTACAAGTATAGTCCGATCCGGAGGGTACGAAATTGCTCGTAGCGCGCACATAACCACCCCAATGGCCCGATCTTCCCACGAGTGCTATTCCATATTGAGGTTTATTTGCAATCTCGACTGCTGCCCCGACCCCGAATTTGAATGGATTGTTTGACCTGTCACTTATAGTCTTGACCTCTGCTATGGGGGTGGTCTGGTTGCTTGGGATTGATACAGTGTCCGGGGGCGCTGCGTTGGTTTCGCCGCTTGCTGCCGTGGCTGGGTCAGCTATGGAGATGCCGAATTTGAGTGCGTATTTGTCCCTGATGCCGATGAAACGAGTTCTTTGGTCTGGGGTCATTGTTGCCTGAATTTTGGAAAGGGTTTCTCGAAGCGAGTTCATTTCTTCCAGAACAGAAGAGATTCTTTCGTAGGATACGTTTTCCCCTCTGCCTACCATTTCTCGGAGCTCGATAAAGGTATCACAAATCTCCTCGTATCTATCTAAGACTCTGTTCCAATCTTCTTGCGCGTGGGCGCTGAAGACAAGTGACAGAAATATTATGGCTGTAAGAACGGTTCTTTTCATTAGGACGAAAGTAGTAAAAAATTGCTACATTCGCAGCATCTATGTCTGATTCCGGCTTTTTTACCAGTCCCGATATCCGTCATAAAGATATCACTTCCCCGCCTGAGCTTATTCACGAGTCTCAGGATGGTTGGTCACAGTTATACCTGGTCGATAAAGACGGACGCTTCAGAATATACAAGGCGCTGAAGGAAGAATTCCGTGGTGAAGTGAAATACGAGACACTTCTGAGAAAAGAATTTGAAATCGGCTATAAGATGTCCCATCCTTGCATTTGCGAAGTGTATGGTTTTCTTGAGATTGAGGACTTTGGAAATGTCATTGAGATGGAGTGGATAGATGGTGTTACTCTAGGAGAGTTTCTGCATAGAGGCAAGCCATCCAAGTCTTTGTCCAAAAGTCTGATACTCCAGCTCTGTGATGCTGTGAGTTATTGTCATTCAAGGCAAATTATCCATCGTGACATCAAGCCTGAAAATATTATGATCACCCATACAGGCAATCGATTAAAGCTGCTTGATTTCGGTCTTTCGGACTCAGAATCCCATTCTGTCTTTAAATCTGCTTGTGGGACGACTTCTTTCGCTGCTCCGGAAGTAATAGACGGAGGCCCTCCTGATGAGCTTTCAGACATTTATTCCTTAGGTAAGGTTATATCATTGCTTCATCCTGCGTTTGGCTCAATCGCGAGAAAGTGTATGAGAA
>DCIC01000147.1:15357-17357 GCA_002315825.1 Bacteroidales bacterium UBA1736
AGAGAGTGTTGGTTTGTTTTGGGATACTTGCTTTGCTTGCAGCTGTTGCTTCAGCTGGATTAGCGAGGTTTGTCGGTGGTACAGAACCGCCTCAAGATTCCATTACGCTGCCTGTCGAGGAAGTTGATACTGAAATGTTTGTGGCTACCGAACCCCAAGCTCCTTCGCGGCAGATGGAAGCCCTTGATCCTGTGCCGGCAACAGTATTGCCGGTGAAGGAAATGCCATCGGAGAAACTCCCGAAGGCACAACCGATTCCCTCTGTGCAGCAGACCGAACATCAGTCTGATACGCAAACGGTTGACTCTAATGTCAATACTGAGATAATCGACAGGCTTTTTGAGATGACTACTAAGATGGTCGGTAAGGATCAATGATTTTTGCCTGATACCAACTCAAGTTTTGTAAGTCCGCCTGCTTTTCCGGCAACATAGGCTGGCAGTTCTTCATTTCCTCTAAGAACTCTGGCAAAGAACATCGGTACTCCTTTTAGAAACTCGGTCGCTTCTATGATGTCACCCTTCTGGAGTTTGGATTTGCCACCGTCATTTACTTGAAAACGCGAAAGTCCAAGATATTTGATGATGATTTCCCGGTCCGGAGCCCAACCGATGCTAATACAGTCACCCTCTGTGAGATCTGCTGCTATTATCTTATCACAGGCGAAGAACGCTGAATTCTTTTGCAGCTCCAGACAAAATGCTCTGAATGATTCGTGGCCTGCATATTTGGCAAGGATATCGAGGGTTGTGGTGCGCGCTTGAGGGGTATAGTTTACATAGCCCCAGACTCTTTTGAGCGTGGATTCGGAGATAAGATGGCCAGTCGCTTCGAAGATGACTCCTGAGAGTTCTCCAAAATCGTTTGCGGTGGATAATCTGCCGCCAAATTTCTTGGCAACTGATTCTCTGAGAGTTTCGAGCTCGAAGAATGTGTTAGTCGACATATATTATTTCTGTGTGTGTATCTTTTCTTATGCCTATGGCTTGGCTGTGCGATATGTACAGTTTAAGAAGTGAAGGGTTATTGGAACAGTCCAGATCGTCGAGCATAGGGCATTTGCTGACGTCCAACTCTGTTATTGCGCATTTGGAACAATCCAGATAGCGGAGTTTTGCATTGTCGAGGAGTATTTCTTTCAATTGCAAACATCCGTCCAGATGCATTTCGTCCAGTAGGTTCATACCACGCAGGTCAAGTGTCTTGATGTTGGTATAGGATAGGCCGCTGAGTGTGAGATATTGAAGATGTGTGATTGATACCTCTTCAATCGGGTTACGGGATAGTGACAGGTAATCCAGTCGGGCATTATTGGAAAGATCGATTTTGCTTATTTTATTGCCTTCTAGCCCGAGTGAACGGAGCAGAGGATTCTGTGTGACATCGATTTCGGTCAGATTGCCGGTCCCATAGGTCTCTTTGCAAGTGCCGCCTACCAGAAGATGCTCCAGATTGGGGAAATTCTCCAGATTGTTGACTGTGTGCAGACTGTCTGCGTTGATCTCTATTCTGTTTACCGTCTTGGCTTCTTCATAGGATAATTCTGAGTCGCCATCGGTGTCGAACCTTGCTACAAGCCACCTTTTTAGGAATGGGTCATTGATTATGATGTGCTCCTTGGGGGGTCTGGTCTCGGTGGTGAAGTCGTATTCTTTGCTATAGATAATGGTCCCGATGAGATTGTCAATGGCTGCTTTGTATTTGTACTTCGTGCCGGCATTGAGTCCTTTGACTGTGCTGACCATTGTGTTGCCTGAAACAGTGGCAGAATACTCTTTGGCGGTTCCATTAGGGTCGGTCAATTTGAAAACGCAATCAGTGCCTTTGAGATCTGTGGATGCGACTGCGGTGAGTGTTGCGCTGCTTGCACTTATCTCTGAGGCCGACAGGCTGATGATTTCCGGCTGTTTTTGCGGCTCGGGCTCAGATGTCCCCTGGCATCCCGCAAACATTATTGTCGGAAGCAGAATTGCGAATAGCTTGAATTTTTTCATTTAGGT
>DCIC01000038.1:0-2861 GCA_002315825.1 Bacteroidales bacterium UBA1736
ACACCTTTTTTCTTTACTTCCAAAACTTTTCTGATTTATTTTCAAAAAAGTTTAAAAAGTTTTTACATCATGCCGCCAGCGGGCATTGCAGGGGCTGCAGGGGCAGGTTCAGGTATCTCAACGATACCGCACTCAGTGGTAAGGAACATACCTGCAACAGATGCAGCGTTCTCAAGAGCGACACGTGAAACCTTGGTAGGATCAATGACACCAGCCTCAAACATATTGACATACTCACCGGTACGTGCATTGTAACCGAAATCCTTCTTGCCTTCCTTGATCTTCTGGATGATCACGCTGCCATCAACACCTGCGTTCTGAGCAATCTGACGAAGAGGCTCCTCAATAGCCTTGGCTACGATATGGATACCTGTTGTCTCATCGTCATTGTCACCCTTAAGATTAGCGATAGCCTCAATAGCGCGGATATATGCCACACCACCGCCAGGAAGATAACCCTCCTCAACAGCTGCGCGGGTTGCATTGAGTGCATCCTCTACGCGATCCTTCTTCTCCTTGAGCTCAACCTCTGTAGTAGCACCTACATAAAGGACTGCGACACCGCCTGCGAGCTTGCCGAGACGCTCCTGAAGCTTCTCCTTATCATAATCAGATGTTGTGGTCTCGATCTGACGACGGATCATATCTGTTCTGTCAGCGATTTCATCCTTATTTCCGGCACCGCCAACGATGATGGTATTCTCCTTATTGATGGTAACTTTCTCTGCGTGTCCGAGCATATCGGGAGTAGCGTTCTCAAGTGTGAATCCCCTCTCCTCAGAAATGAGGGTCGCACCTGTCAGGATAGCGATATCCTGAAGCATCTCCTTGCGGCGGTCACCAAAGCCAGGAGCCTTGATGGCAGCTATCTTCAATGTGCCGCGGAGCTTGTTTACAACCAATGTTGTAAGAGCCTCACCCTCTACATCGTCAGCAATGATGAGCAAAGCCTTTCCCTCACGAGCGATAGGCTCAAGAATAGGAAGGAGGTCGTTCATTGTAGAAATCTTCTTGTCAGTAAGAAGGATGCAAGGATTGTCAAGCACTGTCTCCATCTTGTCCCCATTTGTCATAAAGTAAGGAGAGATGTATCCTCTGTCAAACTGCATACCCTCGACAACCTTAACCATTGTCTCAGTATTCTTGTTCTCCTCAACTGTAATGACACCGTCAACATTGACCTTATCCATAGCGTCAGCGATAAGCTTGCCGATAAAACTGTCATTGTTGGCAGAAACAGTGGCAACCTGCTCGATCTTGGAAATATCATTGCCCACTGACTGGCTCTGCTCCTGAAGATTGGCTACGATAGCGGCAACAGCCTTGTCGATACCTCTCTTGAGGTCCATAGGGTTGGCACCCGCTGTCACATTCTTGAGGCCCACATTGACAATAGCCTGAGCGAGTACGGTTGCAGTGGTGGTACCGTCACCGGCCTGCTCATTTGTCTTGGAAGCAACTTCCTTGACCATCTGAGCACCCATATTCTCAAACTTGTCCTCGAGCTCGATCTCCTTGGCCACGGTAACACCGTCCTTGGTCACCTGAGGGGCACCGAACTTCTTCTCGATAACAACATTGCGTCCCTTGGGGCCGAGAGTTACCTTAACTGCATTTGCAAGAGCATCCGCTCCATTCTTCATCTTCGAACGTACGTCTGAATCGAATTTGATATCTTTTGCTGCCATAATTGAAATCTCCTATAATTATAAAATAGCAAGAATGTCTGACTGCCTCATAATAAGATAGCTCTTATCCTCGACTGTCACCTCTGTGCCTGAAAATTTGCCATAAAGAACTACGTCACCGACTTTAACCTCCATAGGTTCATCCTTCTTGCCGGGGCCCGCAGCCACAACTGTTCCCTGCTGGGGTTTCTCTTTTGCTGTGTCAGGGATATAGAGTCCTGACGCTGTCTTTGTCTCAGCCGCCTTCGGCTCGATGACAACTCTGTCTGCTAATGGTTTGATCATGATTTTATAAGTTTTTGTCATTAATTATTTCTAATGAGTTCCTCTACATTGAGGAAGACGGCAGTAGTCAGGACAACGTTTGTGCCAAACCTTTTTTCTGCCAAATTGTCAGCAGGGGCGAAAATTCCACAACACTACCCCGGCGGAGACTGACACATTCAAAGAGTGCTTCGTGCCGAATTGAGGAATCTCCAGAGAGAAATCTGACTCATCCACCACATCCTGAGACACCCCATCCACCTCATTACCAAAGATCAAGGCATACTTGACTCCCTTCTGACGGTCAAATCTGTCAAGCATAACCGAATCCACAGTCTGCTCGACACTCACAATGGTGTAGCCCTCGCCCTTTAAACGCGCCACAAGCTGAAGAGTATCAGCACAATGTTCCCATTCCACACTAAACTCTGCCCCAAGAGCGGATTTATGAATCTGGGCGGACGGAGGCGATGCAGTGATCCCGCACAAGTAAACTTTGTCCACCCTGAACGAGTCCGCAGTCCTGAACACAGAACCCACATTGTGAGCACTGCGGATATTGTCCAGAACGACCACAACTCCAGACTGAGGCAGGTCTTTATACTCCTGAGCAGTCATCCGGCCAAGCTCAATATTCAGCAACTTTCTGTCTTTCACCTTGTTCGTTTCCCTGTTGAAAAATAAAGTTTTCAAAGTTACAAAAAATGATTTTTAGTAGTACCTTTGTCCGCATAACCAAACATTGACAAGAATTATGAGACAAGATGTTCAAGTATTCGATCTCATCAGAAAGGAGAGAGAGAGACAATCCTCAGGCCTTGAGTTGATTGCATCGGAGAACTACGTAAGTGACAATGTCCTTGAAGCAATGGGATCCATCTGCACCAACAAGTACGCTGAAGGATATCC
>DCIC01000038.1:2939-5404 GCA_002315825.1 Bacteroidales bacterium UBA1736
GACCGTATCTGCAAGATATATGGCGCCGAATATGCGAATGTACAGCCCCATTCAGGTGCCCAGGCCAATATGGCAGTCATTATGGCTTGCCTCAAGCCCGGTGACACATTTATGGGTCTCGACTTGTCTCAGGGCGGACATCTTTCCCACGGCTCACCCGTCAATGCATCCGGCATCCTCTACAACGCCGTAGCTTACGGTCTCAATCCCGAGACAGGCCTTGTGGATTATGACCAGATGGAGGCAAAGGCTCTTGAATGCAAGCCAAAGCTCATCATCGGAGGAGCATCAGCATACTCACGCGAATGGGACTATGAGAGAATGCGCGCAATTGCCGACAAGGTAGGAGCATTGCTTTGGATAGATATGGCCCACACCGCAGGACTTATTGCGGCAGGATTGCTCAAGAACCCTGTCCAATACGCACATATCGTGACTTCCACAACTCACAAGACCCTGCGCGGACCTCGCGGCGGCATCATCCTGCTCGGAAAGGACTTCGACAATCCCTGGGGGATCACAACGCCCAAGGGCATAATCAAGAAAATGAGCCAGGTACTTGATTCTTCAGTGTTCCCCGGCATTCAGGGCGGTCCCCTCGAGCACATCATCGCAGCCAAGGCAGTAGCATTCTACGAGGCAATGCAGCCCGAGTACGTAGAATACCAGAAGCAGGTGATTGCCAATGCAAAAGCTATGTGCGACGCATTCCTTGCCAAGGGATATAATGTAGTTTCCGGCGGCACCGACAACCACCTGATGCTCATTGACCTTCGCAGCAAGTTCCCCAATGTCACAGGACGCATCGCAGAGAAGGAGCTTGTAAAAGCCGACATCACCCTCAACAAGAATATGGTTCCTTTTGATGACAGATCTGCGTTCCAGACTTCAGGGTTCAGAATCGGCACTCCGGCAGTCACATCCAGAGGCTTCGTCGAGAAAGATATGAAGGAGATCGTCGAGCTGATTGACACCGTTCTGGCTTCAGCATCCAACTGCGCTGACGCTTTGTCACTCAAGCAGGGCGAGGAACCCACAAGCGCACAAGTTGAAGCACTTCAGGCTCACAGCACCGTTCTTGACACCATCCGTCACAAGGTTCACAATATGACTTCAGGCTATCCCCTCAACAAATATTAATAGTAGATTATAAATCAGGAGGCCGGCTAAAAAACTTTCATTTTTAGCCGGCCTTCCTTTTTAAGTCTTTCTTGTTATGCTTCCTGACGGATAGCTGCCTGTGCGGCAGACAATCTCGCGATAGGAACTCGGAAAGGAGAGCAACTTACATAATCCAGACCGATTCTGTTGAAGAACTGGATGGAATCCGGATCTCCACCGTGCTCACCGCAAATACCACACTGCAAGTTGGGACGTTTCGAGCGGCCCTTCTCGATAGCAGACTCTACCAGACGGCCCACACCCTCGGTATCAATTGTCTGGAAAGGATCATAATCAAGAATCTTATTTCCAAGATAATCCCCCATAAAAGTACCGACGTCATCACGGCTGAAGCCGAAAGTCATCTGAGTCAAATCATTGGTACCAAAGCTGAAGAACTCCGCCATTCTTGCCATACGGTCAGCGGTAATCGCTGCGCGAGGCACCTCAATCATTGTTCCGAATTTATAATCAATGCTTGCCTGATACTGCACCTCAATCTCCATACGGATCTTGTCGCAAATAGCCTTCTGGAAGCTCAACTCCCTGGAAGCGATAGTAACAGGAATCATAATCTCAGGATGAGGATTGTAACCCTCATTGAACAGCTCGGCAGCCGCCTTGAAAATAGCGCGGTACTGAGTCTCGGCAATAAGAGGGAAAGAAATATGGAGACGGACACCTCTGTGACCCATCATAGGGTTGGTCTCGTGAAGGTGGCGTCCTCTCTTCTCAATTTCCTCAACACTGACACCAAGCTCATTCGCCAACTCCTTCTTCTTGTCATCACTGGTAGGGACAAACTCGTGAAGAGGAGGATCGAGAAGACGGAAAACCACCGGCTTGCCATCCATAATCTTCATAGTACTCTTGACAGCGGCAGTGATGAAAGGCTCGAGCTCCATAAGAGCCGACTTCCTCTCCTTATCGGTATCACAGAGAATCATCTTGCGAAGCTTGGAAAGAGGCAGCTCCGAATGCTTTCCATAGAACATATGCTCGATACGGAAAAGACCGATTCCCTCGGCACCGAACTGAAGAGCTCTGGCAGCATCCTCCGGCGTATCCGCATTGGTACGGACACCAAGCTTGCGGAACTTATCCACGATTGCCATAAAATTCTTGAAAAGAGGATTTTCGGATGCATCCATAGTGTCAATGGGGCTGTCATAGACAAATCCCTTTGATCCATTGATTGAGATCCAATCCCCCTCCTTGAATTCGGGACCGCCGCCGAATGACACAGTCCTCTTGGCGAGATTTATCTTCATAGCCTCACAGCCGACAATACAACACTTACCCCA
>DCIC01000038.1:5591-10949 GCA_002315825.1 Bacteroidales bacterium UBA1736
GGCAGACCCTTGGCAATGACCTTGCCCTTTTTCTCTGAAGAAGGGTCAAGAATAGGATGCAGAATCTCATCAAGCTGCGCGGGTGAAACCCTCATAATCGCAGTCTTCTCGTCAATCATACCCTCACCGAGCATATCCATTGCCATCTGAAGGGCAGCGAGACCTGTGCGCTTTCCGATACGGCACTGCAACATATACAACTTGCCTTCCTGGATAGTAAACTCAATATCCTGCATATCGTGGAAATGAGCCTCAAGCAGCACGCGGATATCGTCAAGCTCCTTATAAACCTGAGGCATAGCTTTCTCAAGCGACTTGAGATGCTTGTTGTGCTCTGTCTTAGTGGACTCGTTCAAGGGATTAGGGGTGCGGATACCGGCAACAACATCCTCGCCCTGAGCATTGATAAGCCACTCACCGTAGAACTTATTGTCTCCATTGGCAGGATTACGGGAAAATGCCACACCGGTAGCTGAGGTCTCCCCCATATTTCCAAACACCATTGACTGTACATTGACAGCAGTGCCCCAATCATCAGGAATCTTCTCGATCCTTCTGTATGCCCTGGCGCGCTTGCCGTTCCAGGACTTGAACACACCACCGATGGATCCCCAAAGCTGATCCTTTGCCGTATCGGGGAAATCCACGCCCAACACTTCCTTTACCTTATTCTTAAAGCGGTCACAAAGATCCTTGAGCTCCTCTGTCGTGATATCAGTATCATTCTTATAACCCTTGCTCTCCTTCAGCTCATTCATCATTCTGTCGAGCTGCTGACGAATACCTTGACCGTCCTCGGGCTCAATACCCTCGGCCTTCTCCATCACCACATCCGAATACATCATAATCAGACGGCGGTATGCGTCATAAACAAAACGAGGATTACCGGTTTTCTCGATCATCCCAGGGATTGTGTCAGAGCACAATCCGATATTCAGAATGGTATCCATCATTCCGGGCATTGAGCTTCTGGCACCGCTTCGGCAGCTCACCAGAAGAGGATTCTTCTTGTCGCCGAACTTTGTGCCCATCAAAGCCTCAGTAGCCTCAAGCGCCGTAGCGACTTCGCCCTTAAGCTCATCAGTATAAGCACCTCCAAGCGCATAATACTCAGCGCAACATTCTGTCGTAATGGTAAATCCGGCAGGAACCGGCAGTCCCAGTTTACTCATCTCTGCCAGATTGGCTCCTTTTCCGCCAAGGAGCTCTCTCATAGTGCCATCGCCTTCAGCAGCCTTTCCGCCGAAACGATACACCCTTTTCTTGTTTTCAAACATATTTTTATACCTCTATAAATTGCGGCGCAAATTTAATAAAAATTTTAATTATAACAACTTGGATGCAATCTCGGACAATTCAGATCTCTCTCCCTTGCTAAGGAAAACGTGCTGGAAGAGTTTCTGAGCGCACATCTTCTCGCCGAGATGAGTCAAGCCATTGGACCACTGATCCAGATAAGGCTGGTCAATCTGGAAGATATCACCGGTAAACACCATCTTCGTCCCCTCCCCGGCCCTGGTAATGATAGTCTTCACCTCGTGCGGAGTCAGATTCTGAGCTTCATCGATGATAAAGAATGCCTTCCCCAGGCTACGGCCTCTGATATAAGCCAGAGGGCTGATCACCAGCTTTTCATCCTTGAGCAGGCCATCGATTTTCAGAGCCTGTTTTGAAGACGGGGAGAACTGGGAGCGTATCACATTGAGATTATCCATCAAAGGCTGAAGATAAGGCGACATCTTCATCTTCTGGTCTCCGGGCAAAAAGCCGATGTCCTGATTGCCGAGAATGACTGCCGGCCTGGAAAGGATGATCTGGTCATACTCCTTTTCCAGCTCAAGCGCTGAGGCCAGAGCAAGAAGAGTCTTTCCCGTGCCCGCGCCTCCGGTCAATGAGACAAGAGGGATTTTCTTGTTCAGACAGGCATCCAGAGCAAATTTCTGCTCATTGTTCCTCGGCTTGATCCCATAGGCGGAAGACGCCTTTACCAGCACCAGACTATCCCTGTCCGCATCAAATCTTGCACAAACCACAGGAGTATTGCCGGACTCCTCCCAGCGCAACTTGTACAACTGATTGGCGCCAGGCCTTGTCTTGCCCACAGCTCTCCAATCCAGCTGCCCGTCCGGGCCGTAAGCCAGACGTTGAAGCACATCCGCGGGCAGTACGGGGCTGAGCACCTCCTTCCTGACATTTTCCAGACGGTCATCCTCAATCTTATCAGTCAGATAGTCCTGCACATTCATTCCTGCGGCCTTAGCCTTGAGACGCAGATTGATATCCTTCGTCACGAGAGCTACAAACGTCCCGGGGTTATTGTCCCGCACCCACATAGCTGTCGAGAGGATTCTGTGATCCTGGATATCATCCTTGAACAGATCCCTGAACTCCGGCGAGAAAGGGTGATTGGGCTCAATGTCCACATTGCCGAGCCCTCGCCCGAGAGGCACTCCCCTCCCGTCAAAAATGCGCCCCTCACTGATGCGGTCAATCTCCCTCATAAAAGCCCGGGCATTGAAGCTCAAGGCATCATTACCTTTCTTGAATTTGTCGAGCTCCTCAACCACAGCGACAGGAATAACCAGATCGTTATCCTGAAAATTCCGGATAGCCTTATGGTCGTGTAAAATGATATTGGTATCCAGAACAAATATTTTTTTAGACATATCTGTAAATTTATCAGTCTTCCACTTCGTCCGAGCACTGGTTCGCAAGGATAGAATCCAGGATATTCTGTATGCCGCTCTTCTCGGAAGAGATCACCTCCACCCCACACTCCCCAACAGGATGCCCCAAAGGGAAATATGCCACATCCTGAAGAAGCAGCTCGGCATCCACATAATCATAATCTATATCCCTTATCTGAATGACCGCACCCGGCACTTCGGCAAAAAGGATTCGGACAATATTCTTCTCCGAATAGGAAGAAATAATCTCCCCAATATCAATCCTTGCGCCCACCTTGGATGATGTCATAGCGCTTACCGCAGTCAATAGGCCACCAGATCCTACGGTCGCTCCGGAAAGGATCACGCCATCCTCCACAAGCTCCCGGACCACCTCAAAGCAATCGATGAAATAATCAGCGTCACTGACATCAGGAGCCATCCCCCCGGTCAATCCCAGGACCTGCGAAAGGACGGATCCTCCGAGGCGGAACTCACAACTGTCAAAGGGAATATATATAATCCAGCTCTTCGGGTCCGGTTCAAACTTGTCCGGGTGCATAATCGAGGAGGACATCGACGGATTGTCCGAATGGAACGGCATCTTGTCCAGAAGATCCTCATCCTCCTGCGTGCCCTTGAAAAGAGCCGTTGAGATGTCCAGCCGAAGGTTTCGTGCGCTCCGGCAAGAGTACTTTGACAAGCGCAGACCAAGCGAATCGAGATATTCGGCGGTAGCTTCCACGGATGAATACAGAGCGGCCATATTGCCCATCCTGTCAGAATTCCACTGCCAGGACATCTCCATCACGAGGTCCCCCAATCTGAAATGTCCCTTCCGCCAGATAGCGTCAATCAAAGCATCCGCTATCTGAGCCTTGGTACAACTGCGTGAAAACAATACAGGAAAGGATGGAAGCTTGCGTACAGCCTTCGCAACAAGAGAAAGATACTCCTGAATCTTTGCGCTGTCCAACTCGGAAAGAGAAAATTCCAAAGGATCGGGAGTCTCATCCACTACCGGGTCAAAATACTCGTCCTCAGGATAGATATGCTCTCTATCACTGACACTGTCCAGCATTTTGGCAGGTGTCAACTCCTGCTGAACGCCGTCAATGATGTATTCCGAATAAAAAGCCTTCATCAAAATACGTACGGTTTTTCTCAAATGAGAAAGTTAGGATTGTAAAAATAGTTAATTTTGGGATTGATTCAAATGAAGGGAAAGCAAATGGATGAAAAAATATATAACGATTTAATAGAGTCCTTCCTCGCAATGCACCATTCGGTCCAGACCAGCGGGTTTTCCAACGATGCGTTCAAGCCAGGGCTGGAGAGAATGTTCGACTTCGACCGTGCATTGGGGATCAGTTTTGATGGGCAGGACAAAGCTTTCCGCACCATACACGTAGCAGGGACAAACGGCAAGGGGTCAGTCAGTTCAATGCTCGCCGCCGCGCTTGCCGGGTCTGGTCTTAAAGTCGGGCTCTACACTTCCCCTCACCTTATCGACCTGAGAGAAAGAATTAAAATCATCCGGGACGGTCATTTCTCAATGATCCCAAAAGAAAGCGTCTGCAGTTTCCTCCTCCAGAACAAAACTGTCATAGACAATCTAGCCCTTACATTTTTTGAGCTCACGACCGGTATGGCATTCTGGTGGTTCAAAGAATGCAAGGTCGATATCGCCATTATTGAGGCCGGACTAGGAGGAAGGCTTGATTCCACAAACGTGATCGTGCCCGACCTTTCCATCATTACCTCCATCGGTCTTGACCATTGTGCCATCCTGGGCTCCACACGTCAGGCCATAGCAATAGAGAAAGCCGGAATAATCAAAAAAGGGGTAAGTGTCCTCATTGGAGAAAAGGATGATGAGACCTCCCCCGTATTTGAGAAGGAAGCTTCCCGTCAGGAAAGTCCGTTATTTTATGCCAGGCCCCATCCGCAGATTCCAGGGCTAGACCTACGGGGAGAATACCAGCATAGAAACACCGACACAGTTCTGACGGCCCTTGAGATCCTGAATGCCGGTATTGATACGGAAGCAATCAAGCATACCGCAGCCGCGACAGGTCTTCAGGGACGATGGGAGTGTCTGGACAAATCTCTGGCTTTCCCGAAAGACGGGCGGGTGCACAGCATCGCTGACATCGGCCACAATCCCCCGGCTTTGAGATGGAACATCCGGCAGCTTGAAGAAATGATGGAGACGGGGCAATATGACAGACTCGTCATACTCTACGGCGTTATGGCAGACAAAGCTATTGATGACATTATACCGATAATGCCCGGATGCTCTTCCAAGGCCGCTTTTCCGGTCCATTACATTTTCACCACTCCGTCCACCCCCAGGGCGCTCAGAGCGGAAACGGTGCATCAGAAGTTTAAAGAGAAAGGGGCCGACATTGATATGCAATCAATTGACAATGTGCAAGAAGCGCTAACCAAAGCGCAAACACTCACAGGGTCCAATGGTCTTCTATATATAGGTGGAAGCGCATTTCTAGTCGCCGATGTATTACTCACGCTCAAAAAAAATCAATAAATATTTGGAATTTCAAAAAATGGCGGTATCTTTGCAACCGCATTAAGGGAGCATAGCTCAGTTGGTTTAGAGCATCTGCCTTACAAGCAGAGGGTCAGCGGGTCGAGCCCGTTAACCTCCACCATTTAGTTGCCGACTTAGCTC
>DCIC01000036.1:0-2973 GCA_002315825.1 Bacteroidales bacterium UBA1736
TGAAGGTGGAGTGCCAAAGGGGTGGGAAATAAAGAAGTTAAATTCCCTGGCAAATATTGTGTATGGGTTCCCATTTAATTCAAGCCAATTTTGTTCAGATTCAGATCTTAATCCTGTTGTGAGGATAAGAGATATTGCAGATAAGCACACAGAAACATTTACACCAGAGAAACCAGAAGACAGATACCTGATTCACACCAATGACATATTGATTGGGATGGATGGTATATTCCATATGAATATTTGGACAAATGAAGGTGATTATCTAAACCAACGGGTTGTAAAGGTTTCTTCAAAGGAGAATAACATATCCAATCTTTTCTTATTCTATTCCATTTATCCTCAGGTTAAGATGCTTGAATCCATCATTTCTGGGACAACAGTAGCACATCTGAGTGCCAAGGATATGAATAAAATGACAGTGCTTATTCCAGATGAACAAACATTGAAACTATGTTTCTCAAAGTTTGAAAACATATTGTCTATGAGAAGAGCTTTGTTGAATCAAAATGACCTTCTCACCACCCAAAGAGACCTACTCCTTCCAAGACTTATGTCTGGCAAGTTAAGTATATGATGTTATGAAAGCTTTTATTACAGAAGATGACATTGAACTTGGACTGATGGAGGTTCTGGAAAAGACCCACCATTATTCCATCATCCATTGTGACCCTTCACCTGATGCAAGGGACATTCTCCCTGATGGTACAGGAAGGACAGACAAGGCACAGTGTTACCTTCCTGATGTAATGAAGGAGTCCCTTCTGAAAATCAATCCAGGAGTTGATTCCTCCCTCATAGACAAGGCAATCAGCACTCTGATACAACCAGCATCAGAGACAACCATCATAGACAAGAACTACACCATCTACAAGGCAATTAGGGAAGGTCTGACATACTCTTTCAGGAGGGATGGCAGGGATGACTTCACCACAGTCAAACTGATTGACTTTGACACCCCTTCCAACAATACATTCACTGCTGTAAACCAGATGTGGATAAGGGGTCAGTACAATTGGAGAAGACCAGATGTCCTTGTCTTCATAAATGGTATGCCACTGGTCTTCATAGAATTGAAGAATGGAAATGTCCCAGTAAGACAGGCATACACAAAGAACCTCAAATCATACCTGACAGATGTCCCCAACCTCTTCACAATGAACCAGATTTGTGTGCTGAGTAATGGACTTGAAACCAGACTGGGAGCTTTCAATGCAGGATATGAGTTCTTCTTTGAGTGGTTGAAAAGCTCAGAGGAGGACAAGATTGACAGGGAGTCCATCAGGGACAATGCCCTCTCAATCAAATATATGGCAGACAGCCTTCTGGGTAAGGATACCCTCATAGACTACCTTGAAAACTTCATCCTATTTGAGAACAAACACATCAAGATCATAGCAAAGAACCACCAATATCTGGGTGTAAACAACCTCTATGACTCACTGCAAAGGAGAGAGGAACTCAATGGTAAGATTGGTGTCTTCTGGCACACCCAGGGGTCTGGAAAGTCCTACTCAATGGTGATGTTTGCAAGGAAGGTCAACAGGAAGATGCAGGGGAACTTCACCTTCCTTGTTGTGACAGACAGAGAAGACCTTGACACCCAGATACACAAGAACTTTATGAGAACAGAAGTGGTGGGAGTTAATGATGAGTGCAGGCCAAAGAACAGTGAGCAGTTAAGGTCATTCCTTGGGACAAACAAACAGTTCATCTTCACCCTCATCCATAAGTTTGGATGGGACAAGGTGACTAATGGAAACTACCCTACACTCTCTACCAGGAAAGACATCATTGTGATGGTGGATGAGGCTCACAGAACCCAGTACAATACCCTGGGTGAGAATATGAGGGCAGCACTCCCCAATGCAAACTTCATAGCTTTTACAGGTACACCTCTCCTTGGAGCCAAGAGACTGACCAACCAATGGTTTGGAAACTATGTCTCTGAATACAACTTTGCACAGTCTGTGGAGGATGGTGCAACAGTACCCCTTTTCTATTCCAGAAGAGTCCCTACTGTTGACCTTGACAACAAAGACCTCCAAGCTGATATGGAGGCACTAATGAAGAGTGAAGACCTCAATGAGGCTGAGATGCAGAAACTGGAAAACTCTGGTTCAAGAATCCTTGAAGTCATCAAGAGGGATGAGAGACTGGAAGTGGTTGCACAGGATATTGTAAAACACTTCATTGGTAGAGGATACAAGGGCAAGGGTATGGTGGTCAGCCTTGACAAGTTCACTGCTGTCACTATGTATGACAAGGTTCAGAGATACTGGTTGGAAGAACAGAAGAACCTCATAAAGCTCAGAAACACTACCACTGGTGAGGAGAAACAGAAGATACAACAGACTCTGGACTATATGAAGACAGTTGAAATGGCTGTGGTCATTTCAGAGGAAGCTGATGAAGTTGAGAAGTTCCAGGCCAAGGGACTGGACATCACCACCCACAGGAAGAAGATGAATGAAATCACTCCTGAGGGACTTGACATAGAAGACAGGTTCAAGGATCCAAATGACAAACTCCAACTGGTCTTTGTCTGTGCTATGTGGCTGACAGGATTTGATGTCCCTTCTCTCTCAACTCTGTATCTGGACAAACCTATGAAAGACCATACCCTGATGCAGTGTATTGCCAGGGCAAACAGGTGTTTTGAGGACAAGAAATGTGGTCTGATTGTGGACTATGTGAATGTCTTCAAATGGATGAAGGAGGCTCTTGGAAACTATGCAGTGTCTCCTGACAACCCAGAGATGCCTGTCAAGGACATAGACAATCTTATGGCTATGTTGGAAGAGAGCATAACTATGACCTCTGACTTCCTTGAAGGTGAGGGTATCAAGATTGAGGAATCCTTCAATGAAGGAAGTCTTGACAAGCTGGACACCATCAGAAAACAGTATGCAAAGATTGTGGAGAAGGATGATGTCAAGAACAAGTTCAAGGTGCTCTCCAACACAATGATAA
>DCIC01000036.1:3068-8336 GCA_002315825.1 Bacteroidales bacterium UBA1736
TGTTTGACAACACTGTGGATGATGAGAAGTTGGAGAAAGCCAAGGAGAAGATGAGTGCTCTGCTCAACCAGAGTGTGTCATCAAATGACCTGGGTGAGAACATCCCCAACTATGAGATAAAGGGTTCCAAGGTCATTGACCTCTCAAAATTGGATGTGGAAGGACTTCAAAAGGAACTGAAAACAGCTGAATACAGGTCTGTTGAGATTGAGAATCTGAGGGAGTTCATTGAACAGGCTCTCCAACAGATGATAAACAGGAACACCACCAGAATATCCTTCTCTGAAAGGTATCAGGGAATCATCAACAGATACAATGCTGGTTCAACAGAGAATGAGGACTATTATGAACAACTCCTCCAACTGATTGCAGACCTCAAAAAGGAAAACAACAGGGCTTATGAAGAAGGTCTGACAGAGGAAGAATTGGAAATATATGACCTTCTGATTATGGGTAAAGCCCTTACAAAGGCTGAGGAGCAGAAGGTCAAGCTTGCAGCCAAACACCTCTACAATGCCCTTCTGATGAAGAAGACTGAACTGATGGTTGTGGAATGGTACAAGGATGAACAGACCAAAGCTCTTGTCAGGGACACTATAAGTTCAGAACTTGACAAAGACCTCCCTGATTCCTATGACAGGGTATCATTCAACTCAAAGACCAACCTTCTGCTCAACCACTTTATGGATATGAGTGTACAGGGGTATGGGTGGATAGCTTGCTAATAAAAAGAGAAATATATGAAAACACCACTTGGAAGACTTGAGAAGGTAGAATTGAGAGACTACTGGAAGGATGAAGCCAGAGACTTCACCCCTTGGCTTACAGAAGATGAAAATATAAACCTTCTGGGAGAGACTGTGGGGATGGAATTGGAGGTTCAGGAAAAGGAAGCCAAGGTTGGGACATTCAGTGCAGACATTCTCTGTAAGGACATCAACACAGACAGATATGTTGTGATTGAGAACCAATTGGAAAAGACAGACCATGATCATCTTGGAAAAGTGGTCACATATTGTTCTGGACTTGATGCATACACTGCAATCTGGATTGCCAGGAGCTTTGATGAAGAACACAGAGCAGCCATTGACTGGCTCAACAGTATTACTGATGACAACTACAATTTCTTTGGAATTGAGGTGGGCCTGTACAAGATTGGAAATAGTGCCCTGGCTCCTCAATTTGATATTATAGCCAAACCAAATAACTGGTCAAAGTCCATCAAAAAACAGATGTCCGGTGATACAGAGACAGAAAAGTTAAGGATGGAGTATTGGAGTACCTTCCATAACTATGTAGATAAAAGAGATTTGGATGTATTGAAGCATGCTGGTGCAACCACAGACCATTGGTGTGATTTCAGAGTGGGAACAGCTGGTTTCCATTATTGCTGTATCTTGACAGTCAAGAACTGGATTGGTGTTCAAGTCTATATGGGTGGAGAAACTGCCCAGAACAAGGCAAGATATGATTTGATTGAGAGTAAATGCAAGAGTCAGATAGATTCCTTGAACTGTAAGAAGGTGGAGTGGAAGAGACTGGATGACAAGAAGGCCTCATATGTCAATGTGGTCTTTGAGGCTGACATCAGGAACAAGTCTGATTGGCCAAGACAATTAGAATGGATGTACAATACAATGATGGAACTCCACAAGATAGTAAAGCCTCACTATGGGGAGATCAGGGGGATTAAGTAAGCTTTTTTGAGAGACTTTTTTAGACTGTATATAACCACATAACATCAAAACTATGAGCATATAGTGAGGGCCAAATATTAGAAGACGTAATTTTAGGGCAATCAAAATATGTAACGAGAGAGAAAAGGGAATCAAAACGGTTGAAAGGTGAAAGAATCACGACGTTATCGGGTAAATGCTGATGTTCACCAACAAAGAATCAGAACATGAAATACACCATCGATCCGAAATTCCCCACAAGGGCAATGACCGCCCGGGAAGAGAACCTCATTGACCATATCGCATCGCAGACCCTCTTTCTCGAACAGGAGCTATTCTTCAACATAGACTCGCTCCTGTCACATACCTCCCTTGTCCTTTCGGGAGAAAGGAAGACGAGGATGGATGTCCCGGACCCCGATGAGATCCGAAGGGAGATCGAACAGCTCGGGCAGCTGTCGGAGAGCATCATCGAGGATGCCGAAAGGGAGCGTCCGGAGCAGCCGGACTTCGATCCGGAGGACCCGGACCATCTGAGCTCCCGTCCGGAGCAGAATCAGACCATCGTCGGCACGCTCTCAGACCAGAAGAAAGTGCTTGAACGCATTCTGGCCTCCGCGTCGGTTCCGGTTCCCGTGCCCCTGCTGGGAGGATTCGGAAAGGATGCCGGCGGCAGAAACGTGGTTGTCCTGTATGTGGACAACATCGACGCCGCAGCGGGCGGAGATCCCGCGAAGGCAATGAGCCTGATGGCATATACCCTCGTGCACGAATACTGGCATTCCTTTTTCCACGACACGGGCATCGGCACGAACCCGACCTTCTCCTGCGCGGAGGAGCCTATGGCGGAATTCGGGGCGCTCGTGACGCTGGGCCACGCTCTCGGCAGCTGCAATCCGTCCTCACCCGTATATGCGGATCTGGACGGGACCCTGATGCTCGCCATTGGCGAGGTGCGGTCAAAGCAGAAATCCGTGGGATTCGCAGCGGCATACGGATTCGGGTATTATCTGTATGACAAGCATCTGAAGGAGGCTGAGTTCCTGCTGGCCAGCTATGCCAACATCTCGAGACTGATAAACCCGGGTGCGGCCGAATCGCGCATATACAGATACCTTGTCTATCCCGCATATCCCGTGAACGAGAAGAACGCGTTCTGCCAGCTCGTCAAGCTTATCTCTGCGGCCAAGCTGCACGGCATCACCACTTCCGGTCTCTGCTCCGTGCTGCACTGCAAGGTAAAGCAGTCGAGGCTTGATGTATTTCTGGATGCTCTTGCTGCTGGATTGCCACGCCTCACAAACGCACAAATCAAGAATGCTGCAACGCTGTACTTCGCGATGCGCCAGCATCCGGAAGTCAGGTTCACCTACACCAAGAACGACGGTTCCATTCGCAACGCTACAGGAACACTGATGAATGACCTTTTAGATCCGCCGACTACGTCATCCGCCACATACAAGGGATATCCGGACACAATAGTGTCCCAGTACTACTACGACATAGACAGCAACGGCTGGAGGCAGTTCAGATATGACAGACTACTGAATATAGGCAGCAACATCAAGCTGACGGTGGTGCCCTAAATGGCCTTGATCTTTACCGTCCTTTTTAATAACCACCGACCCGAAGGTCACGAGGTCCTCGGGGAAAGGCAACCCGTGATGTCTTGACGCCTGTCCGGCCTTTCGTTTGAGATACTTGTCCAGATGGCGGGCCTTGGCGAGGGCATACCGGTTCTTTCCCGGGTCCCTTGTGATCAGCTCGTAGTCTGCGAACTTCTCCGCCAGAGAACTGAACGCGCCGATTGCATTCGCAGTGTTCTCGGGCTTGGCATTTCTTGCCTGATGGTACTTGTGGGTAATGTATATTATCGGAATACTGACAGATTGCCCCATTTCGGTAATTTATTGTATATTTGATAAAAAAGACGAAAAATGCATGGAAGATAAAATTGTAAAAAGAATAGCTGAGTCTCAATTAATGAATATTTTAAATGAGACGGTTAACGATGTCCTTAATCGGATTGGTTCCATTAATGAAATGTCGGTACCGCTAAAAAACTACAGAGAAAGAGTAGACGGATTAAGATTTCAATTAGTGGAGAATTGGTGCCTGTGTAAATGGTGTCAACTATATAACCCCCAATGTACAACTTTCGCACATTGGATGCAAGAACTAAAAGCATGCATTGATAACTTAAAGTTCCTTGACATTAATAATGGTATTGATAAAAAAAGAACACTTACTCGGATGTTGGTAGAAGATTATGATTATAATAACACCAACATGATTGAACGAATTGTTAGAGGAAAATTCAACAAAGAAAACATTACGAATGTTAATCAAAAGATTCATTCTTGTTCTGAATTTGCCAATAATATAAGTGGACTAATAGACGCTATTTCTATAGATTCAATAGATATTGATACGTATCTTCAAGATACTTTCAAATAACTCTGTTTTGTGTCACAGTTGATTATTTCGCGTCCATCACCTTCCGCAATGTCCGGTGCTGGTCTTGACAACGGATCTTCTTTCTGACAGGACTTGTAAGTTTCAAAAGAAATATGATTCGAGACGGAATGTGATTCCATCCGACACTCCGCCCGATACTGAAATCTCCCGGGCCGTTGGCGACTCGGGAGATTCGTTTTGTTTAGTATATCCGTAGGGTAATCCTTAATTCCCGGAATATGCTGTTACGGTAAAGTTGCCCTTGCTATCTGTTATTGTTTTAATTCCAGTCATCGTAGGGTCTACATATAGATTGTGGGCGCCTGCTTCCGTGCCGGCGTTTGTCAGCCAATTATTAAGGCAATCTTTAGCTTGAACAATCGTGGCCAGCATAGTCACTGATGAGAGTTTGGAACAGTCTTTGAACATTTGAAGATAACAACCTTCAGCCAAAGTGGTCGCAGGAAGGATTGGCGCTGTTTCCAATGCTGTGCAGCCTTTGAACATATTAACATAGCACCTTTCTTTCAAGGTGGTCGCAGGAAGGACGGGGGCTGTTTCCAACGCTGTGCAGCCTTTGAACATAGCAGCATAGCAATTTTTTGCCAAGGTGGTCGCAGGAAGAGTTGACATAGGAAGGCTATCACCAGAGCCAACCTTGTCCGTGTAATATTGAAGAGAGATAACAGGAGCATATTTATTTTTTGTTTGATCAGTTTTATCTATTGTATTCTTCTTTGTCATAGCGATCGCCACATTTCCGCTGGTGCAGGTGAAGCAGAGGTACTTGGAGGGATCTATGACCTCCTTTGCGGGCATATTCAGAATCTTACCGGCAGTGAAGGTCTTGTCGGCAGACGTCTCAAGATTGAAGATTGAGGCGGGAGTTACGGCGTTGTCAAAAACCTCTGCCTTGAACTTGTAACTGCCGGCTGGCACTACGATGAAAAAGTTTGTAGAATCAGCCTTAGTAGTGCCTACAATAACACCTGTCCCACAATTCAGCGTGTATGGCGTGTCTGTTGAGCCAGATTTGGTCACAACTATCTTGCTTATGGTCAGGCCACCCCACAGGTTGAGCCTCAAGGCGGCGTATTGGGCAGTCAGTTTGAATTCTTCATTGGATGAGAGTGAA
>DCIC01000138.1 GCA_002315825.1 Bacteroidales bacterium UBA1736
GGAGAGTGGAAGATCGAATGGCACGGTGATCCTGCAAGAAGGAATCAAGACTTCTACAAAGTCGGTTTCGACTGCTCCGACTGGCAGACCATTGATGTGCCCAGTTGTGTGGAAATGCGCGGTTTCGGTGCGCCCGGATACACCAATGTCACTTATCCTCATCAGCCGACTCCGCCTGTGATCCGCGATTTTACATTCGGTACCCCCGATTACAATCCGGTATCTTCTTATATAACAGAGTTTACTGTTCCTGATACTTGGAAAGGAAGAAATGTCATCATACGTTTTGATGGTGTATATTCAGCATATTATCTCTGGGTCAACGGACAGAAGGTTGGATATTCGGAGGATTCGAAACTTCCTTCCGAGTTTGATATCACCTCATATCTGAAGCCCGGCGCCAATAAACTTGCGGTGGAAGTGTACAGGTGGTGTGACGGCTCATATCTTGAGGACCAGGATATGTTCAGGTTCTCCGGAATCTATCGTGACGTCAGCCTTATAGCGATGCCGAAGAACCCCATTGAGGACTTCTTCTTTACAACAACTGTGGCTTCTGACTGGAAGTCGGCCAAGGTAAAGCTTGACGTAAAGTCTTCCTCCCCCGCCCAGTCTTCTCTTTATGATGCTCAGGGAAAGTTGGTTGCAAGCTTGAATACAAACTGCGGAGACATCACCGTGCGCAGGCCCCATCTTTGGAGCGCCGAAGACCCATATCTATATACCTTGGTCATCAAGACTGCGGATGATATTCGTTCGGCGAAGGTTGGTATCAAGCAGGTTGAAATCAAGGACAATGTCATCTGTATCAACGGCAAGCTCGTAAAGTTCAAGGGTGTCAACCGTCACGAGCATTCTTCAGTAAACGGACGTACCCTGACTCAGGAGGAAATGCTGGAGGACATTCTTCTTATGAAGCGCAACAATATCAATACCGTTCGTACTTCACATTATCCCGATCACCACAGCTGGTACGACCTCTGTGACAAATATGGTCTTTATGTAGTTGCTGAAGCCAATGTCGAGGGACACGGAATGGGTTACGCTGAGAAGGGACTGGGACGTTTCGAGGAGTGGAACAAGAGCATTGTTGAGCGAAATGAGAACAATGTATATAACTATCGCAACCATCCCTCTATCTTTATGTGGTCTCTGGGTAACGAAACCGGTCACGGCAACGGATTTGTCCTTGCACGTGATGCCGTCAGAGCAATTGATCCCACCCGCCCCATCCATTGGGAGAGAGGAAACGAAGATGTTGATGTGGACTCTCGTATGTATCCTACTGTTGAATGGCTCTTTGAAAGGGGAAATGTCCAGAAGGCTTTCTTTATGTGTGAGTATGCGCACGCTATGGGAAATGCGATGGGTAACTTCCAGGAGTACTGGGATGCTTTCTATTCAAGCGATGTTCTTTCCGGCGGATGCATCTGGGATTGGGTTGACCAGTCGCTTCAGAAGCCGACCACCAGATTTGACGAGAATGGTAAGAAGGTGATTGTGATGGCTTATGGCGGAGACTTTGACGAGACTCCCAATGACGGTCCTTTCTGCTGCAACGGCGTCATCAGACCTGACAGGAAGCCTACGGCAAAGCTCGTTGAAGTAAAGCACGTATATCGTCAGTTGACTCTTACAAGTGAGAATGCCGCAAGCGGCAAGGCTGTTCTCTGGAACAGATTCTCATTCACAAATGCTTCACAGTACAATGCTCAGTGGGATCTTGTTGAGGATGGTGTCAAGGTGGCTTCAGGCAGCTGGACCGTTCCTTCTGTAGCTCCCGGAGTCAAGCAGGAAGTAAAGCTTCCAAAGATTGACTATGCATATAAGGGAGGAAGAGAGTATTTTCTCAATGTTTACTTCAGCTTGAAGACTCCTACCCAGTGGGCTGACGCGGGTCATATCATTGCATCAGACCAGCTCCCCGTAATTAATACGGCAACTGCTCCTGCAGCAGCTGCGGCAGTTGCTGCGGCTCCGAAAATTGTTGAGAATGATACTGAAATCATAGTGGAGTCTGATATCTATAAGGCTGTATTCTGTCGCAAGGCTGGTACCCTTGTCTCTTTGGAGATGGGCGGGAAGAAGATTCTTGCAAGTGATCTTCAAGCCGTTACCGGTCCCAGACTTACTTGTATGAGAGCTCTCACGGACAATGACGTATGGGTCAGGAACGGAAGCGGAGAAATGAAGCCGATTACAACTTACGGACTTACTCAACTCAGGTATCAAGCCAAGGGTATGCGCACCGAGAAACTCAATGACGGGTCTATTGCAGTGTCATCTTTCGTGGATGTGACAGGGGCGAAGTCCGCAGGTTTTGAGCACCGTATGAAGTGGATATTCGGAGTTGACGGTACAGTCAAAGTCGAGAACAATATCGATCCTTATGGACATCAGCCAATGGCTCTGCCTCGTCTGGGTCTATCTATGATTCTGGATTCTTCTCTTGAGAATGTCAGCTGGTATGGCCGCGGACCAAAAGAGAATTATATCGACCGTTGTACAGGTAGCTTTATCGGGCGGTATGAGTCAAGCGTAAGTGAAATGTGGGAGGAATATATCCGTCCTCAGGACAACGGATACCGAAGCGATGTGCGCTGGATTGCACTCTGGGATGAAAGCGGAAAGGGTGTCAAGTTCTCCGCCGACGTGCCTCTGTTTGCCCAGGCTCTTCATTTTGATTGGGAGGATCTGATGTATGCACGCCATCTCAATGGAGAAAAGAGACACAATGAGATTCTGACTCCACGCAAGGAAGTTTGTCTGAACCTTGACCTTCGACAGCTTGGCCTCGGCGGCGCATCCTGCGGACCCAAACCGATGGACAAATATATCTTCCCCGTGCAGAGTGAAACATATACCATTACTATTGCTCCTTATAACAACTAAATGCCAACAACTAAAGTAACTGCCGCAAAAAAGACCAGGACAGTGGAACCCAAGCCACAATCCCCGTCAATGAAGCTTCCACGTCCGGACCAGATCAAGGATTTTCTCGATAAATATATCATAGGACAGGATGAGGCGAAGAAAGTCCTTTCCGTAGCAGTATATAACCATTACAAGAGGATTATCAATAATGATAATCTCTCAACAACCGGAGGTGATGAGCTTGAAAAGTCCAATATCGTCCTCTTGGGCGATACCGGCTGCGGGAAAACCTATATGATCAAGACCATTGCCAAACTGCTTGACGTGCCCTGCTATATACAGGATTGTACGAAGATTACTGAGAGCGGCTATGTGGGAAGTGATGTGGAGGACTGTCTGGTAGGCCTTCTTCGAGCTTGTAACTATAATATGTTCAAGGCTGAGAGGGGAATCGTAATTCTTGATGAATGTGATAAATTGGCCAAGCAGGAAGCCGGACCGTCCATCACCCGTGATGTCGGTGGATGCGGTGTTCAGCAGTCCCTTCTTAAGATTGTCGAGGGTGATACGGTAGGTGTTCCTCCTATGGGCGGGAGAAAGCACCCTGAGCAGCCTTTGCTATATGTAAATACCACAAACATCCTCTTTATAGCCTGCGGAGCTTTTGTAGGGCTCAAGGAGATAATTGAAAAGAGATTGGGATTGGGTGGGAAGATCGGCTATTGCTCTGACGGGACATCCCAATTGCCTCAGTCTCCTTTATGCTATGCCACTCCGCACGATATGCGTGAATTCGGAATGATTCCGGAGTTTGTCGGACGTTTCCCTGTTATCACCAGTGTCAACCCTTTGACGGAAGATGATCTGATGACAATTCTGGTGAAGCCGAAAAACAGTCTGGTCAATCAATATACGAGGATGTTGTCATTTGACAAGCTGAAACTAACTATTCAGAAAGAGGCTCTCAGGACTATTGCCCATTATGCCGTCCGACTGGGTACAGGAGCAAGAGGCTTGCGTTCCATTATGGAGACAGTGATGATGGATACAATGTACTCTGCTCCCGCTCTTGAGAGCGGAAGTGCCGTTTTGATAACATCCGATATCGTAAAGGAACGGATGGAAAAGAAATATGGGCGACTGGATTAGTCCAGAAGGTCTTTGTAGAAATTCGCCTGCCAGAGGAAAGCTCTGGATGAAATGGCCAGAAGGGCAAGCAGCGCGATAACCCACCAAATGTTCAGGTAGGTGAGTCCCAGAATGACAGTCAGAAGGATCAGGAGCAAATTGAAGGCTACGCGTGTAACCACGTACATCGATGTGCTCCAGGTCTTGTCTTTCAACTTGCCGATCAGATACTGCGAACTGATTGCTGAAGGAAGATTGGGAATGGCGAACAATGCGAACGATGGGAGCATAATCATTCCTGCTGCAATTCGTCCCATTGTGTTGAGGATGCCGCGTTTTCTCTTTTTGTAATAAACAAACTCTCCGTTTTCGTCTATATAGTCCTTGTCCGGCCTTTGAAGAAGGGTCTGGATTGAATCGTGCAGCAAGTCGCAAAGCTCCGGTATCTTTTCTTCTGTCTTGTCGCTGACAGAAATGGGCTTTCCGAATCTAACGTCAATCTGCCCGGCTGTCCTGAAGAAATACTCATAATCAAGACCTACGGGTACGATATACACTGGCTTGTCCAGCTTGCTCTGGGCCAGAAACGCAAGTCTCCAGATTCCTTTCTTGACGGCTTGGATCCTGTGCGATGCGTGATGGGTGCCTTCACTGAAGATGCAGAATGGCACGTTGTGGTCAAGTATGTCCACCACTTCGTCAAAAACTTCCAGATTCTGGGCAACAGCTCTGGTTCCGTCGCGTTTTCTGGCTATGGGGACAATCTTTAGGAATCTGAGTGCTTTTGCCGCTGTGGGATTGTTGAAAAGGTCGGCTCTGGCTCCGTAAGAAGAAGGACCGCGGAAGCACTGCAGTACAACTAACGCGTCCATCAGAGTGTTGCAGTGATTGGGCGCCAGAATGACAGCGGCATTGTCGGGGATATTCTCTTTGCCTATGACGTTGATCCAACTGAAGCCCTGCCAAGTGCACCAGTCTACGTAAGGCCGGAGAATATTATATAGCGTGTCTTTTTCCCAGATTTTTCTGGCCATTGGGCGGATGTTTATTTCAGCAAAGATAGTAAAAATTCTTGAGAAGATGTTTAACAACTACTGATATCACTATGATGCCGCCCGACTGCTGTTGACGATCACCACTCCCGTTACAACAAGCGTCATTGCCAATACTTTCTGCCAGCTGAGATTGTCCAGGCCGCTGATGATCGCAACTATCACTGCGATGAAAGGCTGAAGGTAGCTGTACATACTGACAAGTGTAGGTCTGATTCTTTTTTGCCCTACGGGTATCAGGAAATATGCCACAAACGTAGCGAAGAAGATAAGGAATCCGATCTCCCATTTCACCTTTCCGGGGATTGCAGGATAATCTACTGACAGTAACTCCTGCGCGGAGAAGGGCAGCGAAAAGAGTAATGAGAAGACAAACATCCATTTCATGAAGGTAACAACGCTGTACCTTGTGATAAGCGGTCTGAATACACCCAGATACGTGGCGAAACTGAGGCTGTTGACAAGTAGCAGGACTATGCCTAAAGGACTGGACTGGTCTATTCCGTTGTTGGTGATTACCGAGTTGAATATCAGGAACAGAACTCCGGCGAAGCTCAGTGCCACGCCTCCTGCTTTCTTTATTGTAATGGGCTCTTTCAACGCAATGGCGGCGATGAACATTGTGAAAATCGGCGCCAGTGTCCCGACAATGGAGGTGTCTATTGCAGTTGTCATCTTGATGGCCACAAGAAAAGTGAGCTGAGGGATGAACAGGCCAATCAGTGATGCGAGCTCTATCAGAAATATATCTCTGTTGGATACCTTTTCTTTGGGACAGAAAAATGAAAGCGTCCAGAATAATATGGATGCGCCGAAGGCTCGGAGTGTGAACAAGGATATGGGGGAAATAACGCTGGAGTTTGCTATATCTTTGCAAATCACTATGTTGAGACCAAAAATGATATATGCTCCTCCGACGGCCAGATGTCCTGTCAGTTTGCTCTGTCCCATATCTTCCGCTTACAAATCGTTGACCAGACTGATTACGTCCTCTTCTTTTGTTCCCCAGCTTGTTACAAAGCGTACCGTAGTCGCTTCCGTTCCCCTGCATCCCCATATCTCAAAGCTGTATTTCTCGGACAGCCTGTCAATCACTCCATTGGGGAGAGTAAAGAATTGCTGGTTGGTGGGGGAGTCGATGTATGGAAAATATCCTTTCTTGCGGAATCCTTCCTTTAGCATCATCGCAAGCCGTACTGCGTGTCTTGATATGGTAAGGTA
>DCIC01000096.1:0-269 GCA_002315825.1 Bacteroidales bacterium UBA1736
GCTGTATGGCACAGAACAATAGAGACCATTTTCCTGATTACCGGCATATTCCCATTAATCCCCGGTGGAGGCATTTTCTGGACAGTGTTTTTTCTGGTGTCAAACAGATTGGGTACGGCCTTGAACAGTGGGCTTATTGCTCTTGAGGTCACCGCTGCCATTGTGCTCGGTATTATGGTAGTGAGTGCCCTCCCCCACCGTGTCTTCCATAGCAGGATGACCAACAAGTCCCTTATTTGAGAAATCACCCCGTCCACAATGCATAGTGA
>DCIC01000096.1:306-6149 GCA_002315825.1 Bacteroidales bacterium UBA1736
GTCAGCCCATTCAATTTACTACTCAGCAGGGCTCATCACAACAGTGGTGAAGTTGCCAGACTCAACGAGACTCTTTGCCATAGCGGCAATCTTCTCCTTTGTGAGAGAATTGATGGCAGCCTCAAGCTCAGTATCATTATCTTGACCGAATCTATAGTACTTGACGAGATTGTTCAGCCAATATGAATTGCTGATGCGTGACTGCGCAATCTGAGCCTTGAAGAACTCAACGGTGCGAGCAAAATATTCATCCGAAGGACCATTTTCAGCAAGATCCTTGATACCCTTTATGGCAAGTTTCTCAAGTGCGGGAGCCTGCTCCTTATTGGTATCAAATGCAGTGTAGATATAGCAAGCAGGCACAGGTACTCTTTCATAATCCGAAGCTACGCTTGCGCCATATGTACCACCCTCTTCCTCACGAAGAGTATCGGTATAAACCATATCGAGGATATATTTGGTAGCATTCAGCAGAAGGGCGTTCTCGACTGTAGGATCAAATGCAGCATTATAGAGCTGGAATACTGACACCTTCGGAGCCTCCATCTGCATTGTGAATCTATCCTCAAACTGACCTGCGCGGAATCTCTCTCCCCTATCAATGAAGCTTGCAGCCTTCTTTCCCTTAGGAAGAGAACCTACATACTTCTCGACCATAGGCTTGAGTGTATCCATATCAACTGCTCCTACAATATAGAGAACTGCTCCTGCCGCATCCTTATACAGGACATCAGAATAAACCTTCTTGAATGTCTCCATATTTGACTTGGCAACGACGTCCTCATCAAGCATAAAGATTCTGGGGCTGGGCTCGTTCATAGCAAGTGTAAGATGCTTGCTGAACTGGAAGTTAGGCATTGAGCCAAGGTTCGGAAGGACAGAGCGGATCTGATTGAGGGCCACTTCAAACTCATCGGAATCGAAACGAGGCTGAGTAAACTCAAGATAGAGAAGTTGGAGCGCAGTCTCGACATCCTTGGGAGATGAAGATCCGGTCAGACCGTGTGACTCATTGTTAAGGTAAGGATAGATATTGGCAATCTTTCCTGAAAGCACCTTGGAAAGTGTGCTCATAGGGAATTGAGCCACACCGGAGTTATTGATGACAACAGTGTAAATATTGCTCTCGAAAGGATACAGATCATCATCATCAATAAGAGATCTTCCGCCAGGGAGAAGGAGATTGAAAAGAACCTGATCCTTCTTGTACTCTGTAGGAAGTACAACGACCTTTACACCATTTGAAAGTGTCCACTCGGTTGCACCTGCGATAGTGGGAGAGGCTTTCTTCAGTTTACCTGACTTGACAGTGGACGGATCGAGAAGAGCAGCAAGGCCTTCCTCCGCCTTAGGAGCCTCAATCTCCATCGTACGGGAATTCTTCAGCATTTCAGCAAGTTCAGCCTCGGAAGGATGCTCAACAGAGCTTGGGCCATTGAGGACAATCGAGATGTTCTTATCCGTAACATATTGAGCAACAACCTGATTCACAACAGCGGCGTTTACCTGACTGAAGATTGTCTTGGTAAGTTCAAGCTCGGTATTGGGCTCAAGATAAGGCTCATTTTCGATGAAATAATAAATGATAGGATAAATGAATTCAGGATTCTTGCGGCTGTCGGCGCCCTGAACACTCTTCTCAAGTGATGAAATAATATTGTCTTTCGCTCTCTGGAGTTCTGCATCAGTAACACCGAATCTCTTCACCTTCTCCACCTCATAAAGGAAAGCATTGATAGCGTCTTTATCGCCACCGTTCTTGAAAGCAACACCACCGATAAGGGCGTCACAAGTCTCTATGAGATTCTGGCTGGAAAGTGATGCATTTATAAATGGAGCGTCAGGACGTGAAACAATATCGGTGAAACGCTCATTCATAACAAGTGAGAAAAGTTGATTGATGAGATTGAGCACAAAGGCTTGGTCTGTATTTCTATACTGAAGAGGAATTGAAGGTCTTCTCCAGAAGAACTGACAAACATTGTTATTCTGCTCGGGGTCCGTAAGAACACCTATGAGAGGTTCGTCATTGTCAGGAATAACAATGGTTTCAAGTTGCTTAGGATTCTCCACGGCGGGGATATCAGCGAAGAGAGCCTTGATCTTGGCCTCGACAACATCGACATCAATGTCACCGACAACGATGACGGCCTGCTTATCGGGACGATACCAAGTGTGATAGAAATCAACAAGAGTCTCAGGCTTGAAATTTTTGAGAGTCTCCTCAGAACCGATCAGATCCTTCATTGCTGTAGCATACTTGCTGTCACCATAGATGTATGGACCTGATTTTTCGGAGAATCTCCACTGTGCGTTGTTACGGGTACGTTTTTCCTCAAGGATAACTCCTCTCTCAGCGTCAATCTCATCAGCTTCGTTGAGCACGAAATGAGAATAATCGTGCATAACAAGAAGACAAGTGTCAAGGACACCCTCACGAACCAGAGGAATGTCATTAAGCATATAGCTGGTCATATCTACACCTGTACCGGCATTGATATTTGCTCCGAAAGCCGCACCAATGCTCTGGAGGTACTCAAGCATCTGCTTTCCGGGAAGATTCTTAAGTCCATTGAAACACATATGCTCAAGGAAATGAGCAAGTCCGTCCTGGCCTTCGCCCTGGTTGATGGCTCCGGCATCAGATACGAGATAGAACTCGCACTTCTGATCAGGAAGCTCATTGTGGCGGATAAAATAAGTCATACCATTGTCCAGCTTGCCGACTCTGACACTGGGGTCATTGGGGAGTGGAGTCTGTGCTGACAATGACAGCGTTGCGGCAAGAGCCGCGATAATTACACTAATTTTTTTCATTTGTTATTGTGATAATTAATCAATTCCGAACGTTGCCATTCAAAATTCCGAACATTCTATAGTGTATCAGTTTAATATTACACTGCAAACCTACTAATAATTACAAATCTTTCAAATAAAAATAGCGATTTCTTCGAGAATAGTACTCCGTATATGCGACTATTCGTATTTGACGACCTTGGCGGAATAGCCGAGCTTATTGATTGATTTGCGGAGAGAGGCGGTGTCAGTCTTTACGGAATCAAAGGAAATGGTGACCCGCTTCGTAGGGACGTCAACCTTGAGATCCTTGACACCTTTTTCAAACGAAACATTCTCGCGGATCTTCTTGGCACAGTTCTCACAATCAAGAGAAGTAACATATACCACCTTCTTCAAAACGGGTTTCACCGTTTTAGCCTCGCAATTCACTCCCGCGAGAAGGAGCGCCGCCATCGCAGCAATAATTATCTTATTCATAGTATGTTGATTAAAAAAACAGCTTCTAATATTATTCAGTTTTCCATATAGTCAGGCGCACGCCGGCATAGACTTTGACTCCCATAAGCGGACCCCATATACAACTGGCGTCAAAATCGGGCATTCGGGCAGCAGAGGCATTAATGATAGGGTCACGCTGGGTATATCCGGTAAGATTCTCACCTCCCATATATAAATCAAAGCCCTTGAAGCGCTTTGTAACTTGAGCATACAGCAGAGGATATGCTGGAGTATATCCATCTTTATACATCCCCTTGTAGCCTTTCATAAAATCCCATACCCGGCAGGGGCCATTCAGCGATGCAGTGAAGTCAAAAATCCATTTATTCAGATGGGTCGCGTATTGAAGGTTCAACACGGCTTTGTACCTGCTCGTCATAGGTTTGATATCATCGGACTGACACAAGAGAGTCTGACGGGCATCGGTAAAGCGGCCAGTCAAAGTACAGGTAAATCCGCTGAAAATCTCCGACGAAAAGTCCACCTGGATATTGTCTGTGCAGGAAAGGCCTCCAGACATTGAACTCAACTTATAGAAATTGATATATGGTAAAGAACTACTGGTCGAGAAATCCGTATTGTCATAAAGAAGCTGTTCGGTAAATGCAGTATGGAAATAGTCCACGCTCAAGAAGGTCTTACCGGATTTATCGAAAGGAAGATACCAGGTAGCATTTGCCCCGAAAGTCCAGCTATCCTCGAGAGTGTGCTCCAGATAATCTCCATTAATTATTTTATTCGTAGAGAGGACTCCGATGTTGTCAAGCAGAGGATTGCTGTAACGAAGGCCGCGGCCGCCGTTTGCACGGAAAACCAAAGACTCCACCGGACTCCATTTCAAAGTCACACGTGGCGTGAAGCGCAGACCGACACCACTATACCAGTCCTCTCGTAGTCCCACAATGGCAGAAAACTTTTCGCCGGAGTGATAGGTGTATTCACCATACAGTCCCAGATCACTCAGTCGGGAATTCACATCAGTCCCCATCACATTCTCAGTATAGACATCCAGCATCTCGCTCACGCCAAGCGTAAACTTGTGATTATCAGAAGAAATATCCTGATACATCATATTCACGAAAACCGAGTTCTGTCCGGCGTCATATCCGCGAGAGTCAAACACAGACTGCAGATTCTGGTATGTGTAGTCAGCGACAAGCGCCAAGCTACGATTACCATCCTCGCTGACCGGCACTCCGACTTTCACATAACCGTTCAGAGAGCGGTTGTTGATATCGGAGCGCCATCCGCTCGGATCCATCTGCCCCCCTGTCCTGTTGTCCTGGATAGCTCTGACTCCGAAACGAACCTGGACACCGTCCTGCCCGAAATACAGCCACCTGTTGGACAGGGCAAAATTCAATTGCTTCGGGTCATCCATAAAGCCATCTCCATTGTGGTCCATAGCTTTGAAGTTCCCGTCCACGTGGGCCAAAATAACGGTGCTCCACTTGGACATCTCATCAAGCTGAAGGGAACTAATGACATTCAGGTCCGCCTTGGTATCATTCATTATGGAGGCCTGGACGTACAGGGGTTTTTCATCCGTGGGCTTGCGGTGCTCCATATTTATTTGACCGGTCATCGACTCGACGCCGTTGATTACGGAAGTTGAACCCTTAGCAATCTGTATGCTCTCAAGCCATTGACCCGGAACATAATTCAGGCCCCAGGGAGCGGAAAGACCGCGCATCACGGGGCGGTTCTCGTCAAGCATCTGGGTATAGACACCGCTCTGACCGAGAAGGCGTATCTGCCTTGCCCCGGTCACGGCATCGGAATAGCCGACGGTCACGCTGGCGGAGTTCTCAAAACTTTCAGCAAGGTTGCAGCAGGCCATCTTGCATAGGCCTGCGGCCGTTATTACTTCAGTACGAATGTCCTTCCCCTTGGAAAGATAATTGCCCGCCTGACTGCCGACAACAACCATAGCTTCGAGGCTGTCGCGGCGCTCGCCGTAGATTCCTACGGTATCAACGGGGGTCTGCGCGTGCACATCAATGCACACTACAGACAACAAGGGCAAAATGCCCGTCAATATGTATCTGTTCATTTTGATCTGTGTTGAAATAAGTAATGCGTTTGTTTTCAGAGAAGAATCCTGAAAACCGCTATACTCTCAACACGCAAAGACTCCGAAGAAGCTCGCGGGGCGGATCTTCGCAGATAGGTAATGAAAATGTATTTGCAAAACCCTTTTCAATTTGGACCGGGGTTTCGATTGACATCAAAACATAGAGAAAAGGCGTGAAATCGCATACGAAATCAAAACCGTCACCTGTCAGGCTGAGCACGCTGATATCATTCTCACAGTCATTATCCTCGGAATGGCAGAGGCCGTGATGATGGCCGTGGTGATGGTCTATGCAATGGCACTCGTCTTCGGGATGCAGGCTTTCGCAATCGAAATCGGCCAAAAGGGATACGACATATATCTCACCGTCGTGGTGGTCAACGTGAATATCGAGGCCCACAATAGCGGTCAGATACCAAGAGCATAGAAGAAGGCTCGCCAAAGCCGATATGATTGTCTCACATTTCATTCG
>DCIC01000096.1:6223-12690 GCA_002315825.1 Bacteroidales bacterium UBA1736
AGGACACTATGACCAGACTACGTTATCTTCTCATTCTTGCATCATTGGCAGTTTGTTCCTGCTCGACCATTAAGGAAATTACCTATTTCCAGGACGCATTGGACGGTAAAGAAGTGGCCGTCGGCAGTCCGGACAAGATACGCTTCAAACAGGACGACAAACTGGTCATCGTCGTAAAGAGCCGCGACCCGGAGCTTACCAACCTGTTCAACCTCCCTTATGTGGGTCAAAGACTCGGATCATATAGCGAGTACTCGCAGGACTATTCCCAAGGAATATGCGGATACACGATCAACGATGACGGATGCATCGATTTCCCCGTCCTGGGCAAGCTCCACATCGAAGGGATGACTCGAAGCGAGGTAGAAAGCTACATAAAATCGGAGCTGATAACCAACAATCTGGTCAATGACCCGATCGTCACCTGCGAATATATGAATCTGCGGATATCTGTGATGGGCGAAGTCACCCATCCGGGAAGATACCCCATCGATCACGATTCATACACCATAGTGGACGCCCTCAGCGCCGCCGGAGACCTCGCGATATATGGAACACGAAGAAATGTCAAGGTATTCCGAACCGAAAATGGGATACAGAAGACATATCACATCAACCTGAACTCCGCGCAGAGCGTTGCGTCCTCCCCTGTGTATTATCTGCAGCAGAATGACGTCATCTACGTGAGTCCAAACAAGATGCGTACACGTCAGAGCACCGTCAACGGCAACAATGTCAGGAGCACATCATTCTGGATCTCAGTGGCATCGCTGGCCGCCACCCTAGTAACCACTTTTGCAGTGATTCTCAAATAATTATGGATAACAATAATGTTCAACTCGTCTCTGTAGAACAGATTCAGAACACCTCGCCAGAGTTCAACTTCAAGGCATTCGTCAACAAATGCCTGAAAAACAAAATATGGTTCTTCCTATCCATCCTAGTCTGTCTTGGAGCCCGGAGTACATCTTCTGGCACATAGTAAGGCTGATATATATCTTGCAAAGCAAAAAACTGCGCGCAATTTTTCTTCCCAAAGTACATTTTCACTGAAACGACTCCCGGAAGTTCTCTATCTTTCACTCGGCAGATTCCTCATCGTGAATATAGCCGTCGCCCTTGACATTCCAAAGAGAAGACACGACAAACCCGCCGGCAACCGACATCACAGCCATAAGGATAAACAGATAGCCCCATCCAAACTTATCCGAGAACCATCCCAGTCCGACACCTGTAAAGAGTACGCTCACATAACTCATCAGACCAATCAGACCGACTGCCGTGGAAGCGGCCTTCTTTGTTGCGTGATATGTAGCAACTACTCCAAGAAGTGCCTGCGGACCGTACAGGAAAAAGCCGGCAAGCGCGAGTACGACCAATATCACAACAGGACTGGCACTGTCCTGGATGAAATGCAGAGCTACCAGACACAGAGCAACGATAAACATCTCCACAGCAATTACCCTCTGAGTCCGGCTTCCGAAAAGATGGTCCGAAATCCATCCCGCGCACATCATCCCAAGACAACCTGAGAGTTCAAAAATGCCGACAGTCCAACCCGACAGAGCCTGAGACAATCCCCTGTCCTGCAGGAAAGAAGGGCCCCAGTCAAGAACGGCAAACCTTACAATATACACAAACAAATCCGTCACGGCCAGAATCCAGATAATCGGATTCCTGAACACCATCTTCTTCAGGAAGGCCTTGTATGCGGCAGGATCATCTTCCTTGTCATCGAGCTCGGTCTTGGTATTCGGAAGTTCCGGAAGACCTACAGACTTGGGAGTGTCACGAAGAGTCAGAATGATGAAAAACACACCGAACAAAGCAATCGTAGCAGGTATCCAGAAGCACAATTTCCAATTGGTGATATATCCGCAGATAGTAGCGGCAACAAAAGCACCAATACTGTGGGAAGTATTCCACACAGACATCTTGGTTGCAAGTTCATTGGATGGTATCCAATTGACCATTAATCGATTGCACGGAGCAAAACCACATCCCTGGAAAATCTGATTGATCACATACAGCACCGTCATAATCAGCACCATCCCACCCACAAAATCGGGCGCATCCTTCGACCCGGTCAGCAAGCAGCTCAAACTGTCGCTGAATCCGAAAAGATAGTTGACAAGAACACATACGCTCAATCCCACAGTCAGATGCCACCTTGCATTTGTCCTGTCACCGATTATGCCATTGATAAACTTGGAAACGCCATAAATGATACCTCCAATTGAGAGGACGATACCGAAACTGGTGTTAGAGATCCCAAATTCTTTTCCCAGAAGAGGGATGGCAAAGGAGAAGTTCTTCCTCACGAAATAAAAGACGGCATAGCCTATCATCGAACAGATGATAACCCTCCATTGCCAATACTTGAAACTGTGTTTTGTCTGCATCTATCACAAAATTCTTTTTACAAATATAAAAGTCTGTTTTGAAAGTATTACTATATTTGCCGCAGATAGTCTGACAAACAATCAATGGACAAACTCCGGAAAATATTCAATTCACACAAGAAAGCCGACCTGATGGACATCGCTGATTTTTTCGGGCTGGAAGAAAAGCCGTCTCTCAAAAAAAACGAGATGGTCGAATATCTTTCCGAGCAATTCGCCTCCGACCCGGTCAAATGGCTGACCAGGCTCCCAGAAAGGGATATCAAGCTCATCAAAAGACTGATAGCAGAAGGGCCGGGCAAAGCCCTGTACCTCAATTACCCGGACTACCCCACCATTGTCGAGACACTGCGCATCATCGACAATGACAACTCCGACGACAACTTCCGCAAGATATCCTTACACAAGGAATTATTCGATATCGTCTCGCCACATATCGACAGTGTCATAAGTCAGAACGAAGCAAACGGAACATACTCTCTCGAGAGAATGATTCTCGGCTACCTCAATATCTATGGAGTAATATCCGTAAGCGAATTCGTGGATCAGGTCATTGACAATTTCGACGTCAATGACCCTTCCGATATTGAACAATTGATCACCAGGATCAGCAGCAACCCTCTGATCAGGATATATCACGACTCGATCGATGCCGAATCCTATTTCTTCAGCCCGGCGGTTCCGGATTTCAAATACATCCTAAGCGAAAGAGACAGCTTCAAAGAAATCAAGGATTTCAAAAAATTCCAGCTCAAAGAGGCCCTTGAAGCCGGTCAATCAGCTCCGTACAATTGCTTCAGACTAAACACAGCACAAGGTGAACGGCTGATGGCGATGCTTACGAATCTGGGCTATAGCGAGGAGGAGCTCTTTGAAACTATCCACAATATCTGGATGGATTCGCAATTCACTATGGATGACGAATCCACCGAAGAGATATTCAGCTGCGTAACGGCCCGGCAGGAGATGCTTCCCGACTTCGCGATGTACAAAAGTTGCATCGAGACCATTGCCGAATATGCCAACATCCTGCCAAAATGGTTGCTCAAGGGTCATAGCGCAGACGAGGCCGACCTTATGAAAATCAGCATCAAGGTCGATGACGATTCCGACAGTGACACAAGCGAGAACGAGCCCCTGAAAGTCAATCTCCATTATGACCTTTCCTCTCTGTGTACAGGCACAGAAAAAACCGGACTTCAATGGATGATTTTCTTGAAGCCCGGCGACAAATCCGGAAAATCCAGAAGGATTATCAATTAAGAAGTTGTTTTGAATCCGCAAACTTTACCACCGGCTGACGGGCAGCCCTTGTCTCATCAGGACGTGAGATAGGCGTATTGTGCGGAGCATTGTGCAGCAAATCGGGATCTGAGGCAGCCTCCGCTGCTATTGTTCTCATCACATCAATGAAACAATCCAGAGTCTCCTTTGATTCTGTCTCGGTAGGCTCTATCATCAAAGCCTGATGGAAGAGCAGAGGGAAATAGATTGTAGGAGCGTGAAAACCGTAATCGAGCAGCCTCTTTGCCACATCCAATGTCGTCGCCCCGCTCTTGCCTGTAGAAGATCCATCATCTACTAGTCCGTCAAAAACGAATTCGTGTTTGCAGACAGTCTGAATAGGAAGCTTATACACATCCTTCAAAGACTCTTTGATGTAGTTGGCAGAAAGAGTCGCATACTTGCCGGCGAGCTTAATGTTCTCACGTCCAAGCATCAGGATATAAGTATATGCCCTGAGGATAACGCCGAAATTGCCGTGGAAACCGGACACAAAAACGTCATCGGCAATATCGGAGAGCTTCTCACATACACCGACAGGACCGGATCCCGGGCCTCCTCCACCGTGAGGAGTGCTGAATGTCTTGTGCAGATTGAGATGCATAATGTCAAATCCCATATCTCCGGGACGCACAACGCCCAGAAGAGGGTTCATATTGGCTCCGTCATAGTAAAGAAGACCTCCACAATCGTGCACAAGTTGCGCAATTTCCTTGATCTCACCTTCGAAAAGACCGAGGGTATTGGGATTAGTCATCATAATGCCCGCGATATCAGGCCCGAGCAAAGGCTTGAGGTCATTCACGTCCACAAGTCCGTGCTCATTGGACTTCACCTCCACAATCTCCAGACCGCAAACAGCGGCAGATGCAGGATTGGTTCCGTGTGCGCTGTCAGGGACAATGACACGGGTACGGGCAAAATCCCCTCTGCGAAGATGGTACTCGCGCATAATCATCAGACCGGTCAATTCACCGTGTGCACCGGCGCAAGGCTTGAAGGTGAAATGCTTCATTCCGGTGATTGCCGCAAGAGATTTGTCCATAGCTTCATAAATCTCCCGTATCCCCGGCACATTCTCCTGAAGAGGGTGAATCGCCGTGAACGCCGGCATTGCGGCTACTTCCTCATTGATCTTGGGATTGTACTTCATCGTACAGCTTCCTAAAGGATAGAAACCGGTATCAACCCCGAAATTCATCTGACTGAGATTGGTATAGTGCCTTACGACATCCACCTCACTCACCTGAGGAAGAGCGGGAGCCGAGCCACGCTTCAATGACGCAGGTATGGGAGCCGTGGGGGCCTGAGGAAGTGAAAATCCGCTGCGTCCGCTCTTTGAAAGCTCAAATATCAGTTTATCATAATATTTCATACCCAGTCCTCCTCAATTACTTTAACAAGAGCGTCAATCTCTTCAATACTTCTCTTCTCAGTAGCGCAGAATGAGACAAACCCATCTTCCGTAGGAAGTGCGGCGAAGAATCCTGCCTTCTCAAGTTTTGCTCTTAGAGCATCTGCGGGTCCGAGAGGCTTGAGTACAAACTCCTTAAGGAAAGGTGCATCAAATACTTTCTCAAATTTACCCGTAGCGAGAAGCCGCTCATATAGATAATGTGACCTCTCATAACAGATGTCATTGACCCTTGCAAGTCCATCTGGTCCCATCAGAGAGACATATACCGTCACCCAAAGAGCCATCAGAGACTCATTAGAGCAAATATTGGACGTCGCCTTCTCCCTTCTGATGTGCTGCTCGCGGGCCTGTAGGGTGAGGACAAAGGCACGTTTGCCATCCTTATCGACAGTCTGGCCGACAATTCGTCCGGGAAGCTTGCGGAGACAATCATTCCTGCAGGCCATAAATCCCACATAGGGACCGCCGTAGCAAAGAGGAATTCCCAGAGGCTGTCCATCACCGACAGCAACGTCAGCGCCCCACTCAGCGGGAGTCTTCACAACAGCAAGAGCGGAAGGATCACAATACTCGACCATCATACCCTTTGCTGCGTGGATTGCATCAGCAAATCCTTCGTGATTCTCTATAATTCCGAAACGGTTGACACTTGGGACAAGAGCCCCCGCAAAATCATCATCTATCGCCGCCTTGAGACCCTCGAGAGAAGTTTGACCATTCTCAGAGGGAATCACTACGATATTGGTCCCATAATACTTTGCATAAGTCTTTATGACCTTCATCACGTGAGGAAGAACCGTAGAAGAGACAAGTACAGTATGTTTCTTCCTGGCACTTGCCACACACATCCTCACTGCCTCAGCTGCGGCGGTAGGCCCGTCATACATAGAAGCATTGGAGACATCCATACCGGTCAATTCGCAGATAATGCTCTGATACTCGAAGATATATCTAAGAGTACCTTGAGAAATCTCACACTGATAAGGGGTGTAAGCAGTCAGAAACTCCGAACGTGAGGTAATATAAGAAATCACTGAAGGAGTATAATGGTCATAAGCACCCTGCCCCACGAAAACCTTGAGTCTGGGATTGTCCTCAGCGAGCTTTTCAAACCACTCACGAACTTCCTGCTCGGTCTTCGCCAGGGGAAGATCATATTCACCTTTATATATGAAGTCCTGCGGAACGTCAGAATACAAGTCATCCAGAGACCCTGCTCCGATACGCTCCAGCATTTGCTTCACATCCTCCCCTGTATGGGGAAAATACTGGAATGATGCCATCGTTTACTTGCAGATTGCCTCGTATGCTGCGGCATCGAGAAGTTTCTCAAGTTCTGAAGGGTCGCTCATCTCGACCTTGAT
>DCIC01000096.1:12762-13091 GCA_002315825.1 Bacteroidales bacterium UBA1736
GTATTGACCTCTACAACCTTTCCGGATACCGGGCAATACAGATCAGATGAAGCCTTTACGCTCTCAAGAGCTCCGAACTCCTCTCCTGCAGAGAATTCATCATCCACATCAGGAACGTCCACATAGGTAATGTCGCCCATTTCTGCCTGTGCGAAATCGCTGACACCGATGACTGCGATTGAGCCTTCAAGTTTGACCCATTCGTGTGACTCACTGTATTTGAGTCCTTCCAATACTTTTGCCATAATCTATTTTTTGTAATTTGTATTATAAAATCTTTTCTTGACAACCTTTCCGGGGAAGGTCTTTTTGCGAATCCTGATGACAAG
>DCIC01000096.1:13106-16412 GCA_002315825.1 Bacteroidales bacterium UBA1736
TCAGTGTCAAGAGCCGAATAGGCGCTGTCCACGAGTGCGAAGCAAAGGCTTCGGTCAAGGGATATGCTGTGATACCCGGTTGTCACTACTCCCACCTGTGTCTCATCAGGCAGCTCCACGGGATAGCCGGCACGGGGAATAGCTTTGTCAAAGATCTCAAGACCAACGAGCTTCTTGGCGGTTCCGTTTGCCTTCTGAGCGGCAAGTGCGTCCTTTCCAATGAATTCATCTTTGTCGAGCTTGCAGAACATAGAAAGTCCTGCCATAACAGGAGAAATCTCTTCGGTCAATTCATCCCCGTAAAGAGGGAGTCCCGCCTCGAAGCGGAGAGTGTCGCGGCAACCAAGGCCACAAGGCTCCACTCCGGACTCCAGAAGCTTGTCCCACATCTGAACAATGCCGTCGGGGGTGGTATATAATTCAAAACCATCCTCACCTGTATAGCCTGTACGGCTGACAATCAAGCGCTTGCCATTCCACTTCGACTCGCAGAAAGTATAGAATCCAAGAGGCGCGGCCTCGGGCAATCCCAGCAAGCCAGTCACAATCTTTTCAGAATCAGGGCCCTGAACTGCAATCTGACCCCAGCTTTCAGACTGGTTGTCAATCTTGACATCAAAGCCATTGGAATGCTCCACCATCCAGCTATAATCCTTGTCGATATTGGATGCATTGACTACCAGCAGATACTTATCCGGCTCGAACTCTTTGTATACAAGAAGGTCATCCACAGTGCCACCATTCGGGTACAGGAACATTCCATACATAGTCCTTCCGGGTTCCATACCACTGATGTCATTTGTAAACAAGTGATTTACAAACTTCTGAGCGTCAGGACCGCTGACGAATATCTCGCCCATATGAGATACGTCGAATACTCCAGCTGCATTTCTTACAGCATTGTGCTCTTGTGTGATACTGCTGTACTGAATAGGCATATCATAGAGCGCGAAAGGGCTCATCTTGGCACCAAGCTCAATATGTCTTGAGTGCAGACAGGTAAGTTTCAACTGCTTATCTATTGTTTCCATATAAATGTAAAATTGTTTCCAAAATTACATATAATTATGTTCATTTTTTAAGTAATTTCGCGATAGTTATCAACAATTTTCCTTTCAATTTAACAATTATGCAGAAATCAAGGCTTATCTTTTTGACTCTTTTCCTATTAGTCGGCATTTCATTGTCAGCACACGAATGGAAAGCCAAATTCATCACACTTGAACATAGCCAGAGCCGTCCCTGCACCTGGGCCACCTGGAAGAAGCGGGTAACATTGGATTCAATCCCAGGCTCAGTGACAGCACGCATTGCGACGGACTCGAAATACTGGCTTTGGATCAATGATGAGCTGGTAATTTTCGAAGGAGGATTGAAAAGAGGACCGAAGCCCAACGCTTCATACTATGACGAGATTGAGATAGCCCCCTACCTGAAAGAAGGGTCCAATACTATTTCCGTGCTCACCTGGTTTTTCGGTCTCAATGGATTCAGCCACGTCAGCAGCGGGATGATGGGCCTTGTTTTCGAGGCAATCGGAGATGGAGTGGAAATCTGCTCCGGTCTGGATTGGGAAGGCAGTGGGTACGATGCCTATAGCGAGACCGGGAGTCCCAAGCCCAACTACCGCATCTCGGAAGGGAACATCCGCTATGATGCAAGGGAAGAAAAAACCGGTTGGTACAGAGCAGATTACAACAAAAGACTCGGCAATGTCCTTGAGATGGATGTAAGCACCTGCCCTCTTGGGACATTGATCCGCCGCCCCATCCCGCAGTGGAAGGATTCGGGGCTTATCGATTATGTAAATACCGAAATGAGAGGCGATACCCTTTTCTGTCAGCTCCCCTATGACTGTCAGATTACTCCATATATGAAACTGGAGTCCAACAAGGAAGGCAGCACAGTAAAGATTCAGACAGACGTCCATATGATAGGCAAGGCCCCCACAGTGCGCTGCGAATATGTCACACGCAGCGGCGTGCAGGAATATGAGAATTATGGATGGATGAACGGGCATCAAGTCTGGTATATTATCCCGGAAGGCGTGAAACTGCTCGATGTCAAATATCGTGAAACAGGCTACGGAGCGGACTTCAACGAGCCGTTCAAGTGCAATGACGAGTTTTTCAACGAGCTGTGGAAACGCGCCCAGCGCACTCTCTATGTCACGATGAGAGACAATTATATGGATTGCCCCGACCGAGAGAGAGGGCAATGGTGGGGAGACGCGGTCAATGAGCTCGGGGAGACATTCTACTGCCTCAGCCCAAGTGCAAGTCAATTGACATTCAAGGGCTTCGAGGAGATTTTCAATTGGCAGCGCGAGGACGGAGTGATGTATTCACCCTGCCCCGCAGGCAATTGGAACAGGGAACTCCCCTGCCAGATTCTGGCCACTGTCGGATACTACGGCATCTATACCCAGAGCTTCTACAGTGGGGATTTCAGTATTGCAGACAAGTATTTTGACAATCTTCACAAATACATCCACGAGGTCTGGGCAACGGACGAGGACGGTATGGTCTATGAGCGCCAGGGCGGATGGCAATGGGGCGACTGGGGGAAAAATATTGATATGCTTCTCCTCCAGAATGTATGGTACTATCTGGCCCTTAAAGGTGAGAAACTCATCGCCGAGAAGACAGGAAGGACAGATGCGGCAGCCCAGGCCGGCTCAATGATGAGCAAATTCGAGGAGAATTTTGACAGAAGATTCTGGAACGGCAGCGCTTACCGCAATCCCCAATACACAGGGGAAACCGATGACCGCGGCAATGCGCTCGCAGTCGTATCCGGACTGGCATCCGAGGACAAATACGCTCTATTGACACAGCTTCTCACCACCGAATACCACGCCAGCCCCTATATGGAGAAATACGTCCTCGAGGCTCTCTTCCAAATGGGCGCAGACAAGCAGGCACTGCGCCGAACCCAAGAGCGTTACCAGGGAATGATTGAGATTCCGGGACTGACCACTCTTCCAGAGAACTGGCTCAAGCCTGGCGTTGAAGTCCGCCCCGGAAGAGCACTGCTCGACTATTGTGACGGCTCATACAATCACGGCTGGTCAGGAGGTCCTCTGACTCTTCTCAGCCAGAAAGTCTGTGGCATCGAGCCTACTGAGCCGGGATTCAAGACATTCAGGATCAAGCCTCAGATGGGATATCTCAAAGATGCGTCCTGCACTGTGGAGAGCGTGAACGGCACTATCAAAGTGTGCATCCGGAAGAAAGGCAACTCTCTTAAAATCACCGCCACTGTTCCCGAAGGCACGACTGCTCAGATAGTATTCCCCTCAGGTCG
>DCIC01000096.1:16526-18010 GCA_002315825.1 Bacteroidales bacterium UBA1736
TGTTGGTTATCTGACAATTAATTATTTAATTTGCCTTTGACCCTTGGTGGGCCGCATAATAGAAGCACCAAAAAGCTTCCTCAAGTTAAACACTAAAATACTGGCCAAATGAAAGAAATTTCAAGACGTAGCTTCCTGAAAACAGGAGCAGCAGCTGCCGCAGGCATCGCTGCATCATCAAACCTTGGATTTGCAAAGGAACCGGTCGCTAAAAACAAAAAGACAGCTCCCAGTGACAAACTGAACATCGCAGCTGTCGGTGTCGGCGGTATGGGTAACAGCAACCTCCACGAGATGGAGAAGAACGACAATATCGTCGCTCTCTGTGACATCGACTGGAACTATGCAAAAGATGCCTTCGGACGTCATCCCAACGCTGCAAAGTACAAAGATTTCCGTAAGATGTACGACGAGATGTCAAATCAGATTGACGCCGTTCTCGTTGCAACACCTGACCACACCCACGCTATCGTAGCGGCTGACGGTATCACACTCGGCAAGCACGTCTATGTTCAGAAACCTTTGACCCATACAGTATATGAGTCACGTCTCCTTGCAAAGCTCGCAGAAAAATACGGAGTTGCCACCCAGATGGGTAACCAGGGCTCTTCAGCAGCTGACTCCGATCTCGTATGCGACTGGGTATGGAACGGAGAAATCGGCGAGGTAAGACGCGTTGACTGCGCTACCAACCGTCCTCTCTGGCCTCAGGGACTCAATGTTCCTACAGACGCACAGGCCATCCCTGAAGGTCTCGACTGGGATTGCTTCATCGGACCCGCCAAGATGCGTCCCTACAACAACGTTTATCATCCCTGGAACTGGCGTGGCTGGTGGGATTTCGGTACAGGAGCTCTCGGCGATATGGCTTGCCACATTATGCACGTAGCTTTCAAGGCCCTCAATCTCAAGTATCCCATCCGTGCTGAAGGTTCATCCACCACACTTCTTTCAGACAGCTGTCCTCACGCTCAGCACGTAAAGATTACCTACCCTGCACGTGACAATATGCCTAAGGTTGCTATGCCTGAGGTTGAAGTCAACTGGTATGACGGAGGTATGATGCCCGACTTCCCTGCAGGATGGCCTGCCGGCAAGGAGCTTATGCGCGAAGGTGGCGGACTTACTATCTTCTACGGTACAAAGGACACTCTCGTTTGCGGTTGCTACGGACAGAAGCCTTTCCTCCTTTCAGGAAGGACTCCCAACGCACCTCAGGTTGAGCGTCGCGTCACAACAAGCCACGAGCAGGATTGGATCCGCGCTTGTAAGGAGAACAAAGAGACACGTGTCATCACCAAGTCTGATTTCTCTTTCGCAGGTCCTTTCAATGAGATGGTCGTTATGGGTGTTCTCGCAGTACGTCTCCAGGGTCTCAACAGACCTCTCGACTGGGACGGTCTCAATATGCGTTTCACCAATGTCAGCGACAGCGAGAAGCTCAAGCTCAGGACAACAGAGATCACAGTTGTTGACGGAGATCC
>DCIC01000096.1:18218-18806 GCA_002315825.1 Bacteroidales bacterium UBA1736
AAAACAAGATTCACCCCGGTCACAATGTATTGTGGACGGGGTGATTTCTCAAATAAGGGACCATTTTGCCATCCCCCGAGAGGGCACATACTTTGCAGCAGAGGTCAAATTACCGCGCAGAGATTAAACACTGTGCAAGAGAGGGCACTTTTGCCAAACTGAAATTAAGCAGAGAGCAAGAAATAACGACATCACAATGAAGAAGATAATCAAGAACATCGGTCTCTTCAACGATTGCTTTCCCCCAGTAATGGACGGAGTATCAGTATGCGTTTACAACTACGCAAAATGGATGCAGAAAAAAGTTTCGGGAGTTTCAGTAATCACACCTAACGTACCCGGCACCGACTACTCAAAATACGATTTCGAAGTAATGGACTACTTCAGCGTCCCCGTACCCTTCCGCCATCCATACGTCACCGGAATCGCCGAAATAGACCCGGCATTTATCAACAAAGTGATAACCAGACACTTCAAACTGGTACACGCCCACTGTCCCTTCGGGTCCGGTATGGCAGCACACAGAGTAGCCAGAATGAACGGAATCCCCTGCATTGCCACCTTCCACTCCAAATACCGCGACGACTT
>DCIC01000104.1:0-2048 GCA_002315825.1 Bacteroidales bacterium UBA1736
TATACAGGTTTCTGGTACAACTTCCTCTTCTTCTTCTTTGTAGTGATCTTCACTTACTTCTACACAGCAGTGACAGTCAATCCTACAATGATGGCTGAGGATATGAAGAAAAACGGTGGATTCATCCCCGGTGTCAAGCCCGGAAAGAAGACTGTAGAGTATCTTGATGACATTATGTCAAGAGTTACTCTTCCAGGATCTGTTTTCCTCGGCATTATTTCCATACTCCCTGCTTTCGCTATGATTCTTGGAGTAAACAACCAGTTTGCAAGCTTCTTCGGAGGTACTTCACTTCTGATCCTTGTAGGTGTTGTTTTGGATACTCTCCAGCAGATTGAGAGTTATTTGCTGATGCGTCACTACGACGGCCTTATGAAGACCGGACGTTTGACAGGACGCTCAGGAATGTAGTTCTTTGAAATTTTAGGAAGATGGTTAAGCCTAAGACGGAAGAAGAAATAGAGCTTTTGCGCGAAAATGCCATTCTGGTCTCTAAGACCTTGGCGGAAGTCGGTAAAGCAGTTGCCCCTGGTGTGACAACTATGGAGTTGAATAGGGTGGCTGAGACTTTTATTCGCGACAATGGTGCTATTCCTAGTTTTCTGGGCTATGAAGGCTTCCCCACCGCCCTCTGTATCTCTGTCAACGACACTGTAGTACACGGATTCCCATCGGATTACGTTCTAAAGGAAGGTGACGTTGTTTCAGTGGATTGCGGAACTTTGTACAAAGGATATAACGGTGATTCGGCTTACACTTTCCCTGTCGGGGAAGTGGACGCCGAGACCCGTAAGCTTCTGGATGTCACAAAGGCCTCTCTCTACAAGGGGATTGAAGCGGCTGTGGATGGTAACAGGACCGGCGACATCGGATACGCGGTGCAGTCGTATGTTGAATCATTCGGGTTCTCCGTGGTCAGAGAATTGGAAGGCCACGGACTTGGAAAGGAAATGCATGAAGATCCCGGTGTGCCCAATTATGGGCGCCGCGGCAAGGGATCCAAACTTTCCGAGGGAATGGTTATATGTATTGAGCCAATGATCAATGCAGGTACCAGAGGTGTGTACATCGCCAGAAATGGTTGGGAAGTGCACACTGCGGACCACAGGAAATCGGCTCATTATGAACTTACGGTTGTTGTCCGTCGCGGTAAGGCTGAACAGCTGTCAACCTTTGATTTTATCGAGAAAGATTGTACTATTAAATTTTAAAGTGGTATTTTAATGTCAAAACAAGTAGCAATAGAACAAGATGGGACAGTCATCGAGACTCTTCCAAACGCGATGTTCAAGGTCGAGCTTGAGAATGGTCATGTCCTGCTCTGTAATATTTCGGGCAAGATGAGGATGAACTTTATCCATATACTTCTGGGCGACCGAGTTAAAGTTGAAATTTCACCTTATGATTTGACAAAAGGCAGAATTACTTTCAGATACAAATAAAAAACGCATATTATGAAAGTCAAGACATCCATCAAAAAGCGTAGCGATGATTGCAAGATAGTAAGGCGCAAAGGCCGCCTCTATGTTATCTGCAAGAAGAACCCTAAGTTCAAGATGCGCCAGGGATAATATTCATTTGTAAAACAAATAAAGTTTAGAATAGATTATGGCAAGAATAGCCGGTGTTGATTTACCAAACAACAAAAGAGGAGAGATAGGTCTTACCTATATCTTCGGAATTGGCCGCAGCTCAGCCCAGAGAATTCTGGACAAATGCGGAATCGACCGCAGCATCAAGGTTGGTGATTGGGATGATGCCCAGATCGCTGCCATCCGTGGTGAGGTCGGTGAAAATTATCTGATTGAAGGAGAGCTCCGTTCAACAGTCCAGATGAACATCAAGCGTCTTATGGACATCGGATGCTACAGGGGAATCCGTCATCGTATCGGCCTCCCTGTCCGCGGTCAGAGCACAAAGAACAATGCCCGTACACGTAAGGGAAGAAAGAAGACCGTTGCAAACAAGAAGAAGGCAACCAAGTAATAACAGGTGAATTATGGCAAAGAAAACTACAACATCAAAGAGAGTTGTCAAGGTTGAAGCTT
>DCIC01000104.1:2082-12591 GCA_002315825.1 Bacteroidales bacterium UBA1736
CAACCTTCAACAACGTCATCGTTTCGCTTACCAATGCGCAGGGTCAGGTTATCAGCTGGTCATCTGCAGGAAAATGTGGCTTCAGAGGCTCAAAGAAGAATACTCCCTATGCTGCTCAGATGGCAGCCGAGGATGCTTCGAAGACAGCTTTTGACGCAGGTCTCCGCAAAGTGAAATGCTATGTGAAAGGTCCGGGAGCAGGTCGTGAATCAGCTATCCGTACCATCAACAACGCTGGAATAGTCGTTACTGAGATTATCGACGTAACTCCTATGCCTCATAACGGATGTAGACCAAAAGGCCGTCGTAAAGTTTAACCCTTTAAAGAAAGAATTACTATGGCAAGATATACTGGTCCCAGTACTAAAATCGCCCGTAAGTTCGGCGAGCCCATCTTTGGCGCAGACAAAGATTTTGAAAAGAGAAATTATCCTCCTGGACAGCACGGTCTCGCTGCAAAGCGCAAGAAGACCAAGGAGTATGGTACTCAGCTGAAAGAGAAGCAGAAAGTTAAGTATATGTATGGCGTTCTCGAGCGTCAGTTCAGAAACACCTACAACAAGGCTACCCGTATGGCAGGACAGAAAGGTGAAAACCTTATCATCCTTCTCGAGTCTAGACTTGACAACATCGTATACAGACTTGGTATTGCACCTACAAGAGCAGCTGCCCGTCAGCTCGTATCTCACAACCACATCACTCTCAACGGTGATATCTGCAGTATTCCTTCCGCACAGGTTAAAGCCGGTGACGTAGTTGCTGTAAGAGAGAGATCAAAGAGCCTTGAGGTTATCCAGAACAGCGTTGCTTCTGCAACCAAATATTCTTGGTTGGAGTTCGATGCAAAATCTCTCACAGGTAAGTTCCTCAATGTTCCTACCAGAACAGAGATACCTGAGAATATTAACGAGCAGTTAATCGTTGACCTTTACTCTAAGTAATAACACCTAATAGAATTAATATGGCAATCTTAGCATTTCAAAAACCGGATAAGGTGATAATGCTCGAAGGCACCGATACCGTTGGTCGTTTCGAGTTCAGGCCTCTTGAGCCTGGGTACGGACAGACCATCGGCAATGCGCTCCGTCGAATATTGTTGGCTTCTCTGGAAGGCTTTGCTGTCAGCCAGATCAAGATTTCAGGAGTGGATCAGGAGTTCGCCACCATCCCCGGAGTCATTGAGGGCATGCAGGAAATCATCCTCAACATCAAGCAGGTTCGCTTGAAGAAGATGGTTGATTCTGTAGACACAGAGACAGCAAACATCGTGATAAGCGGCAAACAGGAGTTTACCGCAGAGGATATTTCCAAGGGATTGTCTTCTTTCAAGGTGTTGAATCCAGATTTGCACATCTGCACACTCGAACCCTCAGTGAAGCTTGAGATTACTCTCACTATCACAAAGGGACGCGGTTTTGTCCCTGCTGAAGAGAATAGGCCTGAGAATGCACCTATCGGTACAATAGCCGTGGATGCTATCTATACTCCTATCCGCAAAGTCAATTGGACAGTTGAAAACTGGCGTGTTGAACAGAAGACAGACTACGAGAAGCTGAATCTGATGATTGAGACCGATGGGTCAATTTCACCTAATGCAGCGCTTCAGGATGCAGCAAACATTCTCATTTATCATTTCAAGCTGTTTACAGACGACAAGAAGCTTTCTCTTGAGAATGCAGTGGAGTCTGATTCAAAAGAGCTTGATGAAGAGTCTCTCCGTATGAGACATCTTCTTCTCACCAAATTGTCAGATATGGGCTTGTCCGTAAGAGCATTCAATTGCTTGAAGGCAGCAGATATCGATACTTTCGCTGACCTTGTGTCTTATTCGAGAAGCGAATTGATGAAATTCCGCAATTTCGGACGCAAGTCTCTCAACGAAATCGACATCCTTGTGGAGAAGATGAAGTTGTCATTCGGAATGGATGTTACCAAGTATAATATTGAACCTAAGAAAAAGAATATCTAAAAATGAGGCACAATAAAGCAATCAATCATCTTGGTCGCAAGAGCGGACACCGCAAAGCGCTTCTTGCAAATATGGCTGCGTCTCTTTTGCTCAAAAAGAGAATCATCACCACAGTTGCAAAGGCAAAGGCTTTGAAGTCTTACGTTGAACCTCTCATCACTAAGTCCAAGGAGGATACAACTCACTCACGTCGTGTTGTATTCAGCTACCTTAAGGATAAAGAGGCTGTAGCAGAGCTCTTCCGCACCATCGCTCCCAAGATCGCTGACCGTCCCGGTGGATACACAAGAGTACTCCACGTAGGATTCAGAAAGGGAGATGCAGCTGAAATGGCTCTTATCGAGCTTGTAGATTTCAATGAGACAGCTATCGCATCAACAGCAAAGGCTGCAGCAAAGAAGACTACACGTCGCTCTAAAAAGAAGGCTGAAGAGGCTGCACCCGCAGCTGAGGCTCCTGCTGCAGAGTAAGTATCTGATTTACTCAATATTTGAAAGTCGGTTGATATTTGTCAGCCGACTTTTTTCAGTTAGATGTCAACCTGTATGTGGTTAAAACAGGCATTAATCCTTTTAATAAATAAAACCAATTGTTATATTTGCGTTGCCAATTAGACTTTTGAAAAATGAAACGCATTACAATCAGGGATGTTGCAAGAGAGGCCGGGGTATCGGTCACTCTTGTGTCTTTTGTGATGAATGCCAAGGTCGGAGAGGACGGGAAGCTCCAATGCCCGGTCAATGCTGAGACAGCCGCCAGGGTCCAGAAAGTGGCGAAAGAGTTGGGTTACCGCAGAAATGCAGCGGCAGCGTCATTGCGCAGTGGCCGGTCCAATTCAATCGCTGTCATTACAACAGACATAGCGAATAAGTTTTTCGCCGGGATATCCCGCTTTATCGAAGATAAGGCGGCCAGTTATGGCTATACCGTCTTTTTCGGCAGCTCCGATGAGAATGTCCGTAAGTTGGAGTCCATTCTGGATACACTTTTCGCTCATAACATTGACGGAGTCATTGTCGCACCGGTTGAAGGTTGTGAGAGCGCCATCAAGAGGCTTCAGGAAGCAAGAATACCGGTAGTGTTGTTGGATAGGGATTTGAAATCCATTGAAAACGTGTCAAAGGTCCTGCTGGATGACAAGGAGGCCGGACGTATATCCACTCAATTGTTGCTGGACAACGGATATCGCCGTATTGAGATGATATCCTATTCTCTGGGGATTTCTTCCCTTAAAGAGAGAGAGGATGGATATGTGTCCTGTATGCGGGAGGCCGGATATGCTGAGAACATCAAAATTCATCATACCACCTACGCCTCAGTGGCTGAGGATGTCAGAGGTATCATACGCACGGCTCTCGATAACGGCACCGAGGCTTTCTTCCTCCCCACTTATTCCCTTTCCGCTCAGGTAATGCTTGAAATGAAGGAGATGAACCTTTCCACTCCGGATGATTTTGCCATTGTCGGTTTTGACAAGAGCAATATCTATAAATTGTTCTCGACAAGTGTGGCGCATATCCAGCAGCCGCTCAAGGAGCTTGGAGAGAAGAGCGTAGAGTTGCTTTGCAGGCAGATAGAGTCAGAAGGACAGATAGAAACGATAGTATTGAAACCTACTCTTGTACCGGGTGGGTCGGCGATAAAACAGAAGATATGAGACATTTTAGCTTGCCTTCCATCGGAGGGCTCAATGAGAATTCGCTTCCCAAGAATATCATTCATTCCTTTGAGAAGATAAATGCTGAGATTTATGAAGATTCAGCTAAGGCTGCCGAAGAGGTGGCCGGCATTGTTGCAAATGCCATTAAGAGCCTGAATGAAAATGAGCCTCAGAGGCTGTTCCGTCTGTGTATTTCAACGGGACGTACTCCGGCGCCTCTGTTCAAGTCTCTGGTAAAGAGATGCAAAGGAGGTGAACTGTCATTCTCGAAAGTTGAGCTTTTCTCGATTGATGAATATTATCCTGTGGTCGAAAACGCGAAGCAGAGCCGCAACAATCGTCTCCACGAGGAGTTTATTAACCTGGTGGACATTCAGAAGCAGAATGTGCATGTTCCTGACGGGTCTGTCCCTCAGAATCAGGTATCAGAGTATTGCCTGGAATTCGAGAAGATGGCAAAGGATATGGATTTGGTCGTTATCGGAATCGGAGCTGACGGGCAGATCGGATTCAACGAGACAGGATCTACACCTCAGACTCATACCCGCGTAGTCCCTCTTTCTTATTCTTCAAGAAAACGCCAGGCCAAGAATTTCAATGGCGATATCCTTGCAACACCTCAGGCCGCCATCACAATGGGCATTTCCACTGTGCTCAGTGCGTCCAAGATTATTCTTATGGCTTGGGGCGAAGAGAAGGCCGAGGCCGTAAAGACGATTGTAGAGGGTAAAATGACATCATCTTATCCCGCCACTTTCCTTCAGATGCATGAGGATGTGACAATGTTTGTCGATGAGAATGCGGGAAGCCTTTTGACAAGAATCACTTCTCCTTGGGAGGTCGGCCCTTGCAACTGGACCCCGAAACTGATAAGAACAGCGGTGGTATGGTTGTGTCAGAAAGTGGGCAAGCCTATTCTCAAGCTATCCTACAATGACTATCTTGAGAATTCCCTCGGTGAGCTCATTGAGCTGTACGGACCATATTCCAAGATCAATATTGACGTATTCAACGACTTGCAGCATACAATATCAGGCTGGCCTGGCGGGAAGCCCAATTCTTACGACAAGTTCCGTCCGGTACCCTCTATTCCAATGACAAAGACTGTCCTGATATTCTCTCCTCATCCTGATGATGATGTGATCTCAATGGGTGGTACTCTCATCAGACTCGTGAGTCAGGGCCACAATGTTCACGTTGCTTATGAGACATCGGGAGATTTGGCTGTCCACGATGATGTGGTCCTTCAGCATATGGATGCCGCAAACCAGATCGGTTTCGGGGACAGGATTGAGCAGGTCAAGAAGCTTATAGCTACAAAGGTCCCCGGTGATCCTGAGCCCAGAGAGTTGTTGGCTCTCAAAGCTGGTATCAGACGTTCAGAAGCAAGAGGAGCGGTACGCTCGTTTGGCCTCAATCCTGATACGAATGTCCATTTCCTCAATCTGCCTTTCTATGAGTCGGGCGGTGTAGCAAAATTCCCTGCAACTCAGGTGGATATTGATATTGTCAAGGATTTGATCCTGTCTGTACATCCCGATCAGATTTATATGGCAGGTGACCTTGCTGATCCTCACGGTACCCATAGAGTATGTACGGAGACCGCGCTTGAGGCACTTATGCAGCTCAAAGAGGAAGGAGGCAATGAGTGGCTTCGCGATACTATGGTATGGCTATATAGAGGAGCCTGGATGGAGTGGGAGCTGGGTAAGGTTGATATGGCTGTTCCCTTGAGCCCATCCGAGGTGGTCGAAAAGCGTCACGCCATCTTCAGACATCTTTCGCAGAAGGATATCGTGCCTTTCCCCGGAGAGGATCCCAGAGAGTTCTGGCAGAGAGCGGAAGAGCGTACACAAAACACTGCCAAGCTGTATGATCAGCTTGGAATGGCTGAATATCAGGCTATCGAAGTGTTCGTGAGACTCTACTAGAGCTTGTAACTATGCGTATTTTAGAAAAAAAAGTATTGATACGGTTCGGTTGTATTTTTCTTCTGGCTGTATCAATGCTTTTGTCTTCTTGTCAGAAGAATAATGCCAATGATCCTGGTGCCATACGACTGGAAGGTGTAGTGGAATCGGTGAGCAGTTTCGGATCACTTGTGCCATCTATTAAACCTGATGCCCTGAAGGCGGCCGGAATAGAGTATGGAGATCTTTTGGTCATTCAAGTCGGAGACAACATAGTCGTGTCCACGCCATACGTCGATGCCTTTACTCAGGCTGGCAATATGTCACCTTCTCTTTGCAATTATAACCAACAGGACAAGGAACTTGAACTATCCTTGACAAACGGAAGCTTTGTCAAAAAAGCAGGAGGCAAGGAAGGTGATCGGTTCATTATCAAAATGGACAAGAAGAAGGGATACCTTCGCGAGTATAATCTTCTGAAGGGGACATATTCGTATGAACGCTCCGACTACTCTTCCGATGAAGTCTTCGCCAATTTCCGCGAAATGAATACTACCGGTCTTAAGAGCGGTGTGCTGTTCCGAAGCACGAGTCCCATCAATTTCACGATGAACAAAGTCCGGTACACATACACATCAGAGTTATGTCGACAAAAGGGTCTGAAAACAATTATCGACATAGCTGATTCCGACGATAAGGTTGTGGAATTGCTGTCCGCTGAGGAAAATGAAGGAAGCTATATGCACGAGTGTTACCAGCAAGGCAATATTATCGGGCTTGCTGCAAATGCCGACTACATAGACGATGCGTTTCTGGACAAAGTCGGCCGTGCTCTCAAGGGCATTATTTCCCACCCGGCTCCATATCTTATTCACTGTAACGAGGGGAAGGATAGAACAGGTTTCTATTGTATTCTTATCGAAGCCTTGTGCGGTGCTTCTGTTGAAGAAATAAAAACGGATTATATGCTGACCTTTGAGAACCTGTATCACCAGGAGAAAGGGTCCGAAAAATATGAGCTGACCTGGGAGAAAAATGGTTTCAGGATGCTATGGCATATGGCCAATCCTCAGGCTTGGGAAGATGTCATTAGTATTGATTGGGATAACATCTCACTTGATGGTGTCGATATAGCCCAGGGCGCGTATAATTATATCCTCAAGGCTGGGCTTACCCCGGATGAGATCAATACTCTCAAGAAGATAATTTCTGAAAAGTAAGGTGATTCTGGAAATCTTTGAGAAAATCCGGATACGACTTGTTCAGACAAGCGGTATCATCTATAGTGATTGGCCCTTGAGTGCCCAGAGAGGCGACTTTGAGGGCCATTGCCATTCTGTGGTCGTGGAATGAGCTGAATTCTCCACCGTGCAGGAGGTCGTCTTCTGCGATGCGTCGGCTCAAGGATTTGCCTCTGATAAACATATAGTCTCCTTCGATCCTGACCGGTACTCCAAACTTGGTTAGGGTCTGTGATATGGCTTCTGCTCTGTCGCTTTCTTTATTTCTGAGCCTGTTGACTCCTGCAAGACGGCTCTCTCCCGGGCAGAATGCCGCCAGTACGGACACGATGGGGAAGAGGTCCGGGGAGTTGTTGAGGTCAAGAGAGAAGTTGTTCAAGGGGGATTTGTGCACATTGATTTCTCCGCTTTCCTCTTGGGAGACGCTCGCTCCCGCTTCAACCAGAATATCCAGTATTGACAGGTCGGCCTGAAGAGAGGAGCTGTCAAGCCCACCCAGACGGATTCTTCCGAAGATAGCTCCGGCTACCATCAGGGCTGCGGCGCTGCTCCAGTCTGCTTCGATTGTGAAATCGGCTGCTTTGAACTTCTGTCCGCCACGGATTTTGAAGGTCATCGCGCTGCAGTAATTCCAGTCCCGCGTCTCGATGAAATCCTCTCCTCCTTCCATCTCATTGGAGATTTTGATGCCGAATTTTCTGAGGACATCCACCGAGATAAACATATAGGGTATGCTTTTGGGATTCTGGATATAGACAGTGGAGTCTTTCTGGGCAAGAGGAAGGGCGAACAGCAGTCCGGATATGAGTTGGGATCCGCCTTTACCTGAAATTTCTGAGCGTCCGGGAAGCAATCTTCCGTTGATTTTCAGGGGGATGAACACTTCTTTCCCCTGATGTTCCTCCAGATTGGTCAGCATAACTCCGTATGCGGCCATAATGTCGTTGGCTCCGACAAGAGGCCTGTTGAGCAGGGTCCCTTCTCCTCTGATTTCGACGTCCTTCTTTCCGAGCAGGGATAGAAGAGGAATCATAATTCTGGTCAGAAGCCCGGATTCGCCCGTAAAGACGGTATCAATATCCAGCTTGTCATAATCCGGCCCGATTCCGGTGATTTCCAGACTATGACTTTCGGCGTGTTCCGTGACAGAGGCTCCAATGGCAAGGGCTACTGAAACAGCGGCGATATTGTCTGAGCAAGGAGTATAACCGCTCAGATGTGATGTTCCTTCTGATAGTGCGGCTGCTATAATTGCCCTTTGGGCAAAGCTCTTGGAGGAGGGAAGGTTGAGCACTTCGTTATGGTAGATAAATCTGTCTTCCGTGTATAGTGCGGCTTTCATCTCCTCGACTGTCCATTGCCCGGGAGCGGTTGCCTCTTCTGCCGAGATTGCGGCATAGGTGAATGGAGCGCCTTCCTTCAGGCATTCAAGTCGGCTGCCCCGGCCTTTCTCTCCCATACAGAAGGCGATAAGCTGGCCTTCCATATCATCGCCATAGAGCTGCCGTATTGTATCCCAGGCTGTGCCATCTGTATCAGTGGTCACTATCTTGATAAGTTCTCCTCCTAATCTGCGGCACAGGGAGATGGTCTCACTGAGTTTTTCCAGAGTCGGAGTCCCCTTGAAGTCGTGGAAAGAGCGGATCATAATCGTCCCGGATTCCAGGCAGGCTTTTCGGAGTCTCTTGCTGATCTGGGCGGGGGCATCTATCTCAAGATCAAGGTATTTTGCTCCAGCCTCAATAGCCCGCAGCAGTTTGCTCTCCGCTGTTTTGATATCTTGGCTCTGTGATAGCCGCAGAGTGGCAACGAGAGGGACATCACTGGAGGAAAACAATTCTTCAATCTCCTCTATCCCCAGTTCCGGACATTTGTCCAAACGGATTTCGGCCATCTCAAGATTGTCGAGGAGAGTGAATATTTCTTCAAGGCTTTTATGCTGGATACTTGCGCAAATCATCTCTTAAAAAATAATATCAGCTATGTCTCTGAAAAGTACGTAATTGATCTTGTCGGGGAATGTGTTTTTCTTGTCTTTTGCCATTGCCTTTTCGAGCTCATCGATTGGATAGGAGAGAGCCGTAGGCAGACCGCAGGCTTTGAAATCATCAGCGAGTGCTGCACTGAGACCTGACCGGGCAAGGCCTTTTTCTTCGGAGAGTTTCGCCGCCAGAATGATTCCGATTGCCACTGCCTCTCCGTGGCTGTAGCGCTTTCTCCCGTGGGACTCTGTCTGCTGGTGCCATTCTATGGCATGGGCGAATGTGTGACCGAGGTTGAGCTTGCGGCGCTCTCCCTTTTCGAGGGGGTCCCGTTCCACTATATCCATTTTTATCCGGGCTGAGGCTTCAATCAGGTGAAGGAGCTCTTCTCTGGGCAGTTCTCTCTCCGGGATATCTCCTAAGGTGTTGTATTGTGAGGCTGAAATGCGGGAAAGGAGCCTTACAGCTTCTCTGTAAAGGGCAGAGTCGGCAATGAGGAAGTTCTTCAGCATTTCGGCGCTCCCTCCCAGGAATTCTCTGATCGGGAGAGTCTCCAGAACGGATGTGCAGGTGAAGGTGAACTCTGGCATTGCAAAGCATCCCAACATATTCTTGAAGGAGTCCAGATTTACTCCGGTTTTGCCTCCGATGGATGCGTCCACCATCGATAGCAGGGTCGTCGGTACTATGGCGAACTTGATGCCGCGCTTGTAGATGCTTGCTGCAAATCCCGCCATATCGGAGAGCAATCCGCCGCCGACGGCAAGGAGCAGGGCATTGCGCCCCGCGCCTGATTCCAACAGAAAACGCTCAATCCCAAGAACGGTCTCAATGGTTTTCGTTTCTTCCGATGTATTCAACCCCAGACAACTTTCAATCTGGAATTCTTCGGCCAGACTGTCTGCCAGAGACTCGAGGCTCAGGTCATAGACCATAAATATTTGTGGGTAGCCGGACAGATGCTTGCTGAGACTGGAAAACCCTGGTTCAAAAAACACTTTACTCATATCTTTGCTAAGATAGGCAGAAACTGGGACAAATATTTGATTATTTAGGATTTTTCGATACCTTTGCATTCCTGAGTTTTAGCCCTGATGGCGGAATTGGTAGACGCGCTGGACTCAAAATCCAGTGTCCCTTAAAGACGTGCCGGTTCGACCCCGGCTTGGGGCACATTAAGAATCTGTAAGTGATTGGTAATCAATACTTACAGATTTTTTGTTTTCTCCAAATGGCCAAATTTGGACACAAAATCAGGTGCAAACTATGTGTTTAGGCATAGATGTGGCGACACCACTGTTCCAATTCCATATTGTACCTTCTCTAAATCGTCCCCAACTTTTCATAAGGAAGCAGGGTCACTGGGCGTAACGATAAAGATAACATCTTCCTTGGGTCCGAGGTCCGCTTTTGGAAGGGGAAGAAGAGGCTGCTTGTCACAAGAAATATTGGGCATATCGGTGATATCTCCTGTCTTGGTGTCGAAGCATTTGACTTCATATTCTCCTGCAGGAGCAACAATAGAGAAAGCTGCCGTGAAATCCGTATCGTTGTTGTTATGTATATAGACGAAGGTGCTTTTACCCGCCTTGACTGCAAGAGCGGAGCTTTCGGCAGAACCGGCGCAGTCAACAGTGCTGAACTCCCCGTTGGCGGAATCCATCATTATCTTTTGCATCTTGCTGACAATAGCCAGATAATCGTAAGTCCCGTGGTATTCGAAGAACTCCCACCACCAGCTCATAGG
>DCIC01000121.1:0-233 GCA_002315825.1 Bacteroidales bacterium UBA1736
ATGGAGAAATTGCTGCAAATCAAGGACTTTCTCCATCCCAGACACCAGATTATGGAGAAATTGTTGTAGGAAGGATATATGCCTGCGGGAGTCCTCCCCACTTCGTGGGTCCCCTCCCTCTTCGGGAGCCAATGCTCCCGCCGGCATATATCCTTCCTGCAACATCTGACTAACCCGCTATCGATCTGCATCCCGTACCAAAATCACCCTTCCGCGAAACAATGATTCAGAAA
>DCIC01000121.1:340-9171 GCA_002315825.1 Bacteroidales bacterium UBA1736
CATCCCGTACCGGAATCACCCTTCTTAAAAATGAGTGGTATTTCAGATAAAAACCTCCCAACCAGGAGCCGGGGGTCAAGGACGTTAGAAAATATCAGTTAAACCAAAAAAAATCGACACAGTGGCTATGGCAACAAGAACAATCGACGACGCAAGCAGACTGAACTGGATTGACTGGGCAAAGTCAATCGCAATCTATCTAGTGGTATTCGGACATCTGGGGTCACCCGTCATGAGATACATATTCTGCTTCCATATGCCTTTCTTTTTCATCATCTCCGGATTTCTCCAGAAAGAAAGGACTCCTCTCGAAGAACTTAAAAAATCAGCAAAAGCACTGCTTTTACCTTATGTAATCTACAATGTATATCTACTCATCTACAGCTGTTTCACAGGTGAATTCAATGCAAACTACCCTGTGATGATGCTCACTGGCCGCCAGTGGTATCTGTCAATGGCCTGCAGACCAATGTGGTTCCTATTGAGCCTCTTCATCATTCGAATGTTCTATTCTTTTACAGGCTTGCGCAAAGGAATCATACTCGGCATCCTGTGCATAGGTGGAACAGCGCTTGGCAAGCATTATGGTCTGCTGGACGCAAAGACAGACTGGTACCAATACCAGACAGCAATCATCTGCTTCCCATTCTTCATCCTGGGCAATGCCATCAGGCAGTTCGGTTTGCATAAGTGTTTGGACAAAGTCAATGGATGGATTGCAGTTGTGATACTCCCGGCCACATTTGCCTCAGGCCTATTCCTTTGCTCAAAGAACGGTTTTGTAAACATATTCCGATGTACTCCGGGCGACAATACTATATTATTCTATGCAGCCGGTTCACTGCTGGCTTTCAGCCTGCTTGTAACCATTTACAAGACTTTGGACATCAAGAATTCATACATCCAGCTGGTATCTGAAGGCACGCTTCTGATTTTTGCCGTGCACCAGTCAATCCTGTGGCCTATGCACAAAATACTGTCCGGTCACGGAATGATATTCAGCCTTGCCGTGGCTGCAACCACAGTAGTTATTCTTTCTGGCGGAGCCTGGCTTGCAAGGAAATATTGTCCTGTCCTCATAGGTAAATGATGCAATAATTAATTACCTCAAGAGCCTGCGGGAAGCTAGGACGAGGAACATATAGTGAGAGGATCCCCCGCCCAGCACATACTCAACCTGCTGCCACAGATAAGGCCACACAAGCAGCTCAGGAAAATCAGGGCGTATGAGAGCAGTACCGGAGACCACGCCACCGGGGATATATGACATATCAGCGCGATTCAAGCCATAGCCCACAGTCGCAGACTCAGAACCCACACCCGAAGCAAAAGACTGCTGGTTGGATCCCGGATGCGATCCTAGAACAAAATTAAGAGAGTTCACCACAGGATCAATATCAAAGATATCGGGGAAATACCTCACAAGGAAATAATAATTGTACCCGAAACTCTGAATAGTCCATCCGGCGCCCCAGATATCAGGGCGGTAAGGTACCCCATAAGGAGTCTGCATGGTCTGCTCACTTATCAGGTCACGGTATGCGACCAGAGCTTCCACATAAGCATCATACTGCTTCTTGTACGTCTTGCTGCCCTCAAGCCACTTAGCAAAACCGGCAGTGTGGACAGCACTTATAGTTGCAGTGGCGACAACAGTATCCCAATGGTCAAGAACAAAATCGGAATATTTCTGCTCTCTCGTAGTAAACCAGAGCTCTGCTGCCAGATTGACCTTGCCAAACAAGGTGCGTTCGTTAGAAGGAACCGCATCAAATACTTCCATTGCAATATTCAGGCAGTGAACCGCCAGTGTATCATTGTATCCGAACAGAGACCTCGCCGTGCCGGCGAAATGCGTGGCGGCACTGATATTCTCACCGGGATTGAGGAACACCCTTCTGTCGTCATCATTGCCGGGGACATTGTCTGTCATAGCAGCAGTGTCGCCAAGAAGCACATACTGACGAAGATCCGTACTGATGATCCCCCGATATGCGTGACCAAGAGCCAAGTAGCCATTGACCGAAGTAAGGGCTCCCGCCTCAATCTGCTGCAAAATATCATTCTTTCCGTCAGGCTGATGAATCTCAGTGACGTGCTTATTGAAATCAATCGCAGTCACATCGATTTGAGGATGGAACTCCTCCCATACCTTGGTCAGAATAAAACTTTCACCCATCTGAGACTCGATTCGCAGATCATAGTCTCCCGCATCGTGCCATCCACCCATATCAAGGCCGTGGGAATGTTCACCGGCCTTCAGTTTGGAATTCACTCCCTCCATCTGAGTGTAACCATCAAAGTAATTGCCCGGATCAGCCATCAGCGCATCATCGAGATGGCAGGCATCGTGCCATACACGATACTTGTCCGACACTCTCATATGGCACATCTGAACAGGAAGGAAATATTCAATCACAGGCTGCCATACACCGCGGTCAAATACATCTTTGTCAATACGGAAAACAGGAGACTCACTCTGACCGTAGCGGATGACATAAGCTCCCGGGGTCGTGATGTCCGAGAAGTCAGCTGTCGCATAGGTATAGCGAAGGAACTTCCCGTCCCATCTGTTGACAGGCAACGTGCGCACAAGCTTCTCCCCATCGGGCGTAAAACGGTACAGCTCAGCGTGATTGATAATATTGGCGCGGGCATCATGCTCAATAACAGCCACCTTCTTTTGCGAAGGCATATACCCCACCTGAGAAACTTGGACTACGGGCTTATAAATCCAATCCTCCACCACATTGGGCTCTATATACCACTTGACCGCGCCCAGCGTGGCTCCGGCGGGAATCTCGCTGCGAAGAACAAACCAGCCGTTGTTGTGATTAAGGCGTCCGTCATAGAGCTTGAGTGGCTCGGTCTGGGAAACAACCGTAAATCTTGTATATGGATCATCCGGGCGGGAAGTGAACTTCTGGCCCACAGCGTAAGGCTCACAAACAATCTCATCAGCCGTAAAAGGATTATACCCGGGAGTCCTTGTGAATCGGTCAAAATCCGCAAGAGGACTGCCGTCGATATGAAAATCGCCCAAATGCTCCGTATATGATGCAGTCTGCTGAACAGGACCGTTCGCCTGCTGAGGATATATGCCGCTGACGTCATCCATAAGATATGGCTTTCCGAACACCCATCCGGGGAATATTTCAAGATTGAAGCCTGCCTTTCCCACAAACTCTTCGGGAATGGGACGGTCCAGATCCACAGTCACCTCAAATCCCTTACCCTTGGGTGCGAGCGTGACAGTATAGACAAGCTGGACGTCAGGATAGAACATAGGATTGAATCCGGTAGCGTGACGTGAAGAATCGGGATACGCAAGTGTGGTAACCAGAGCACCATCCACAACCTCACTCTTGAGTTTGCGAGGGACAGGCTGCCACTGGCCCGGAGTCTCGTCAAAGCGGATATCTCCATTGGTGACTACCCTCTTGCCGTGCATTATGATACTGACTCCACCCTGATGACCCTCGGGGTAATAGTCGTTGAACAACATTGCATCGACGCCCTGATAATTGAAATATCCGGATTCATTAAGTTGGAAATCCTGAGCTCCAAGGCTTTGGACAAACAGTGTAAGCGCTGCCGCGAAGAAAAGTACTCGTTTCATTTTAGTCATTCTTTAAAAAAATAACTTGGTAATCTTAGTAAATCTTTACCAACTTATTTTTTCACCATTCCTTAACTTTATTAGTAATTGCAAAAATAAAAAAATATGTAAATTAGGCCGTATGAAAAAGACATTAATTTTAGCCGTCGCCTCATTTCTCTTGAGCGCATCGGGCCTGGTCGCGCAGAGCCGCACCGAAATCAGCACACTAGCCACTGAGATCGAAAACGATCTGACAGAAAACATCCTTCCTTTCTGGATAGACCACACAGTAGATCCCGCAGGCGGGTTCTATGGCTCCGTAAACATCGAAGGAGTCGCAGACCCTTCCGCCGCCAAGGCCGGCATCCTCAACGCGAGGATACTCTGGACCTTCGCATCCGCTTACAGAATCTATGGCATCCCCGCATACAAAGAGATGGCCGACAGGGCAAGGGATTTCATTCTCGAGCATCTGATTGACAAGCAGTACGGCGGCATTTTCTATGAAGTAGGAGCAGACGGTATAGGAGCGGATGCCCTCAAGCGCACATACGCCAATGCCTTCACCATCTACGCTCTCTCCGAGCATTTCAGAGCGACAGGTGATGTCAATAGCCTCGACACCGCAATCGAAATCTACCGCATATTTGAAGAGAAAGTGCACGACAAGCAGCGCGGAGGCTGGGAGGAAATACTTGACAGGCAATGGAATCCAGTCCAGGCAAAGGGCGTGGACGGTATGATGAGAGCCACCAAGACAATGAACACCCACATCCACGTGATGGAGGCCTACACCAATCTCTACAGGGTATGGCCGGATGAAGAGCTGAAAAACAATATCATAGAGCTCCTCGGCATACTCAGGAGCAAGCTCTACAATCCAAGCACTGCCCATCTCATTCTTTTCTGCGATGATGACTGGAATCAGATCGGGGATGTGGACTCATACGGGCACGACATCGAGACGTCCTGGCTTATGTGCGAGGCCGCCGAGGTTATCGCTGATGAGGAGCAGATTGCACTCACAAAGGCCCAGGCTATCAAAATGGTCGACACCGCACTCGCCGAGGGAGTCAATCCCGACGGGTCAATGATATACGAGAAGTCAGGAGATAAGTATCAGCGCCATTTCCAGTGGTGGCCTCAGTGCGAGACCGTCATCGGATGCATCAACGCCTGGCAGATTACGGGCGAGAAGAAGTACTTCGACGCGGCAGCGAGGACCTGGGATTTCATCAAGGAATATTTCATTGACAAGCAGTACGGAGAGTGGTACCGCAATCTCTCCGAGGACAAAGTCCCCAGAATGAAGGACACCAAGGCCAGCACCTGGAACTGCCCGTACCACAATTCAAGAATGGGCTATGAAATCCTCGCCAGGCTCTCCCCAAAGACGGTCCACAGCGAAGTGATGGCTTGGAGCAATATCACAGGCATTCGCCTCGAGGGCGAGAACATCGAGTTTGAATCAAGCCTGAGAGTCGGCACTCCCGGCGGAGAGATTGAAGCCACGGGGCGCGAGAAGCAGCAGAAGATCAAATACAAGAGAGACGGCGCCACCCAGACCGTCAATATCCCGATGCACGGAGCCCACTTCACTCAGGAGGTGACCGATGTCGATGCCAATTCGGTAAATATCAAATGGAAAGCGGAAGCCGACGAGACCCTTAGCGAGGGCGCATATTTCTGCATCGCTCTGCCCGCGAAAAGCTATGCCAATGCCTCAATACGCAATTCCGGCAGGAGCATCAGCATCACTTCCGGGGAAAGGAAAATTGAGCTGAAATTCGACAGATCAGTCAAATCAGCTGTGCGTGAGGAAAACGGGGAGAAAGTCATCTACGTAACCCTTATGCCTACCCTTGTCGCAGGAAAGAGCGCCGAACTTTCAGCCACTCTCAGAGTGGACGGAACAAGACACCACGACAATGTCAACATCGCACTTGATATGACCAATCCCGGACGCGAGTTTGCTGGCTTCGGCGGCAATTTCCGCATCCAGAATGTCGGCAAAGACCCCGCAGTGATTGACTATTGCCTTGAAAATATGCGCGTCGCATATGGAAGAGTCGAATTCCCTTGGATGAGATGGGACGATAAGGGCGCAGCCGACGAGCACGTGCGCCGAAGCGCTGAAATGGCCCAAAAGCTCAAGATGAAGGGGATGCCCGTAATTGTGAGCTGCTGGTTCCCTCCCAGATGGGCAGGCAATAGGACTACCCGTTCCGACGGCACATCAATGGCTTTCTCACTGAAATGGGAGGAGAAATCCAAGATTTTCGAGTCGATGGCAAGCTATCTGCTTTTCCTCAAGAAAGACTATGGCGTGGAGGCAGATTTCTTCTCATTCAACGAGTCCGACCTCGGGATCAACGTGGTTTTCACAGCGGAAGAGCATTGCACATTCATCAAGGAATTCGGCCAATACCTCGCCGACAAGGGGCTCAAGACCCGGATGCTGCTTGGCGACAATTCGGACGCCACCACATTTGACTTCATAATCCCCACTCTGGAAGATGCTTCTGCGCACAAATACGTGGGAGCCATCTCCTTCCACTCCTGGAGAGGCTGCGACGATGAGACTCTGAACAAATGGGCGGCTGCCGCACGCCGCATCAATGTTCCCCTCATCTGCGGAGAAGGAAGCACGGATGCAGCTGCATACCAATATCCCGACATCTTCAACGAAACGACATTCGCCCTATACGAAATCAATCTCTACACGAGAATCTGCAATATCTGCCAGCCTCTCAGTATTCTGCAATGGCAATTGACCGCAGACTACTCTCCCCTCTGGGGAAATGGCATCTTCGGCACCGAAGGTCCTTTGAGGCCCACTCAGCGCTTCTTCAACCTCCAGCAGCTCTCTTCAACCCCGGAGCAGGCATTCGCAATCCCCGTAAGCGTTGACAAGGACAATGTGAACGTCGCATCATTCGCCAATCTGTCAAGAGGTGAATGCGCAGTCCACATCGTGAACAATGCCGCATCCTGCACAGCGGTGATCTCGGGCCTGCCCAAATCTTCCGGAAGGGCCATCGTACGTGTCACAAATGAAAATCAGAACTCAGAGGCAAGCTGCATAGAAGTATGTGACGGGAAAATCAGCGTATTTCTCCCGGCAGCAAGCTTTATCAGCGTATTTGTTTCTCCCGACTGCGCTCCGGCAGGCAGGAATCTTTCCCGCCACGATGCCGGGGATGAATTCAAAGGGGCATTCAAGGAATATATCAGCGCCTCCGAGAGCACCGACGGGCAGCAGCTTCACAGCGCGATGGTCATCCAGCACGGCAAAGTCATAGCTGAGCAGTGGCTCAACGGCGGAGCCGCCGACAAGCCTCATTCACTGTGGTCAGTGAGCAAGACTTTCACTTCCGCAGCTGTGGGATTTGCCGTTTCGGAAGGATTGCTAAGCCTCAATGACAAGCTCATCAGTTTCTTTCCCGACAAACTTCCCGAAAACATTTCCGAAAATCTTGCCGCGATCACCGTCCACGACCTTCTTACTATGAATTGCGGACACGACAAGGAGCCCGACAGGATATTCAGGTCCACAGACCCTCAGTCAGACTGGGTAAAATCCTTCCTTGAGTGGCCGGTCGAGCACAAGCCCGGGACATTCTACTGCTACAACAGTTTCGGAACATTTATGCTTTCCGCAATCATAACCAAACTTACAGGACAGAAAGTGGTCGATTATCTCCAGCCCAGGCTCTTTGACCCTCTTGGCATCGACCATCCCCAATGGGATGAAAATCCCCAGGGAATCAACTGCGGAGGATGGGGCCTGAGCCTGAAGACCGAAGACCTGGCGAAGATGGGCCTGTGTATATTGAACGGAGGCAGATTTAACGGAAAACAAGTGATTCCCGCCGACTACGTGGCAAAGATGACAGCCCGTCAGGTGGACTGTGTTCCTTCTGGAGTCAGACCGGAGCAAGCAGCCCAAATAGGCCTCACAGCAGAAAACAGCGACTGGGTGCAGGGCTACGGGTATCAGATGTGGCGCTGCCGACACAATGCGGTACGTGCTGACGGGGCCAACGGTCAGTATATCATTGTCATACCCGACAAGGATGCAGTCGTTGTGACTACGGCACAGACCAGTGATATGCAAAAGGAAATCAATCTGATCTGGGATTATATCCTTCCTGCGCTCTAATATACCGCACTTATGTCGTATCTTTGGAGCCTTATTTAAAAACAAGAAAATGAAAAAAGTATTGGTAACATTGTTCATCGTTTTGGCAACTCTACCTATATCAGTTGCCCAGAATATGGACTCGTACAAAAGGATTGTCAAAGAGCTCAGCTCCTCAAAATATCAGGGCCGGGGCTATGCAAAAAACGGTGTCATCAAGGCCGGCAAATATATTGAGAAGGAATTCCGAAAGGCAGGGGCCGACGTAGTGATGACTCAGACTTTCTGCATTGACATAAACACTTTCCCGGGCGCGATGAAAATGTCGGTGGACGGAAAGAAACTGAATCCCGGGAGTGATTTCGTGATGAGGGAATACTCCCCCGGAGCACACGGCAAATACAATCTGTACTATATCGATACGCTAAATTACAATTCGGAGAATATTTTCCGGGATCTGGCAAAGCCAGAGAACAAAGATGCCTTTGTAGTATGCGATTTCTGGTTTACATACAAGCACAGAGAGGATTTCAGCCGTCTTCAGAGCAAGGATGGCTGTACCAATGCAGGTCTAGTCTATACTTGGGACACACCCCTTAAGTTCTACAAAGCGTACGCCGACAAGGTGGTCGCAAAGCCCATCATCTGGGTAAGCTCCGATTTCCCGAAGGATGCGAAGAGTATAGAGGTGGACATTGACAACGAGTTCCTGAAAGATTATGCCAGCGACAATGTCATTGCCAAGGTAAGCGGAGAGAGACACGATGGCTGCTATGTATATACTGCCCATTATGACCACCTCGGCAATCTCGGAAAGGATGTATTCTATCCGGGAGCCAACGACAATGCTTCGGGCACGGCCTGCATAATCACTCTAGCCGAATATTTTGCAAAGAACAAACCTCTATATGACATTTATTTCATCGCTTTCTCTGGTGAGGACAGCGGACTTAACGGCTCTATGTGGTTTGTCGAGCACCCGCTCTTCCCTCTTGAGAATATCAAATATCTTTTCAATTTGGATATGATCGGGGACAATAACAGGGTACAGTATTGTGAAATCAGCCCCGAAGGTGAAGAAGGTTTCAA
>DCIC01000121.1:9263-12481 GCA_002315825.1 Bacteroidales bacterium UBA1736
AACAGCGACCACTATCCTTTTGCCGAAAAATCAGTTCCTTGCATTATGTTCGAGAATGAAGGCGGAACAGTATTTCCCAGCTACCACACTCCCGGGGACAATTGGGAGAGCGCCGATTTCTCGACCTACATCCCTATTTTCACTCTGACAACCAAATTCATCAAAGAGCACTCTCTCAAGTAAGATTCCGAATCCCAGCAATAATGAAATTCTTCAATCCTACATCTGCGTTTGCTCTCCTGGCCGGATTACTGACTGTCATCGGATGCGAAAGGCAAGAGCAAATATTTGAGCCTCATTCGTATGAGGATTTGAGGGGACATACTATCAGCATTCTGGAGGGATCCGTTCAGCAAGACATTGCCAACAACGAGCTGAAAGATTTCGACATCAATGCCGTTTATTTCAACAATGTAACCGATTGTATGCTGGCAGTCCGCCAAGGCAAGGCTGAGATGTTCTTCGGCTGTGACATCCAGGCATTCAATGAAGCCTTCAAAGAGCAGCATCTCAAAGTCTGCCATATAATCGATGATTTCAAGATGCCCTTCGCATTCGGAGTCAAAAAGGGCAACACCGAGCTTCTAGGCAAATGCAATGACTTTATTGACAGCCTCAAGCGGAGTGGAGAATTGGATGAAATCCACGACAGATGGTTCAAACCCACCGACAACGGTTACCACGAATGTATCAAGATTGAGCCTGCCCCTACAGACCCGGGTACCGAAGAGAATGTTCTGAAAATAGGCATCTCCGGAGTCAAAGATCCCGCCGAAGTCCTTATTGACAATAAATGGACGGGGATGGAGATTGAACTTCTCCAGCGTTTCGCCGCTCTCAACGGATATGCTCTGAAGATTGACACTTATGATTTCTCAAGTCTGATCCCCGCTCTCCAGTCCGACAAGGTGGACATTATAAGCGCCACTGTCCTTATCAGTGATGAAAGGAAAGCAAAGATTGACTTTGCCTCACCCAATGCAGATCTGATAGGAGTATTCATTGTGGCAGACCAAAATGTCAACGAGACCGGCCTGTGGGCAAGAATAAAGCGAAGCGCTTACTCTTCCCTGATCAAGGAAAATCGATGGAAGTTGATTATGGAAGGTCTATGGGCAACTATTCTGATTACGATTCTTTCGTTGCTGGGAGGCTCCATTCTTGGCGGATTTATCTGCGCTATGAGGATGAGCAGTATAAAATGGGTGAGGAATTTCGCCAAAGGCTACATATACGCCTTACGCAATATTCCCATTCTGGTATTTCTGATGATTATGTTTTATGTCGTACTGGCCCATAGCGGTTTGTCTGCCGTGACGGTTGCAATCATAGCTTTTTCCATAAGCAGTGCGGCGTTTATCAGCGAAATTTACCGTACCGGCATCCAATCGGTTGACAAAGGACAGACAGAAGCGGGAAGAGCTTTGGGATGTTCCGCTTTCCAGACATTCCTTCGCATTGTCGCCCCACAGGCAATAAGGATTTCATTACCCATCTTCAAGAATGAGTGCATCACATTGCTGAAAAGTACGTCGATAGTCGGGTTTATTTCCATCATCGACCTTACAAAGGCTTCTGACCTTATCAGGAGTGCCAGTTTTGAAGCATTTTTCCCTCTCATAACTATCACTATCTTCTATTTCATCATTGCCAGTCTGCTGACAGGGCTTCTTGATTTACTGCTGAAAAGGATATAATTATGTTGGATATAATCAATTTTTCTAAGCATTTCCAAAATGAGGACGGCAGTATTGTCAACGTCCTGCAGAATGTCAACTGTCATATTTCGAAAGGCGAAGTTGTAAGCATAATCGGCCCGTCCGGCACAGGTAAAAGTACTCTGCTGCGCTGTATCAACAGCCTTGAAAAGCCCAGTTCCGGACAAATTATGTTCCAGGGAGAGGACATCCTCAGTCCCAAGACGGACATCAATAAAGTCCGCCGCAAAATGGGGATGGTATTCCAGAATTTCAATCTGTTTGAGCATATGACAATTCTGGAAAACGTATGCTTCGGACCGGTCAGACTGCTGAAAATGCCCAAGGAAGAAGCTGAAACTCTGGCTATGGACTTGCTCACCAAGGTTGGACTGTCCGACAAAGCTTCGGTATATCCAAAAAGTCTTTCCGGAGGTCAGAAACAGCGCGCGGCCATCGCCAGATGCTTGAGTATGAATCCTGATTGTATTCTCTTTGACGAGCCTACATCAGCTCTGGACCCAACTATGGTGGGTGAGGTTCTGAGCGTTATGAGGCAGTTGGCTTCCCAGGGTATGACTATGCTTATCGTGACTCACGAGATGAAGTTTGCCCGCGATATGAGCAGCAGAATTCTGTTTATGTACGCAGGCGGCATTCTGGAGGACGGGACTCCGGAACAGATTTTCGATCATCCTGTCCACCCAGAGACTCAGGCTTTCATCAAGAGACTGCGCTCGCTACATTATGAATTCAATGATGAGTTTGCCGACATTTATTCCATCAACTCCGACATTGATGCATTCTGTCTGAAGTACGGGGTAGAGCACAAGAGGATGGGAATGCAGTTGTTCCTGGAGGAGTTACTGTTCAATGTTTTGAAAGGACGCAGACCGGTCAGTGTGGACATTACATACAGTGAGCTGAATTACAGCCTTGTTTTCAAAGCTCTGGTAAAGGGGGCACGAGAGAAGGTCCTGGAAAATGCGGATCCTATTTCGGTTTCAATTATACGTGGTATGAGTCAGAGCGTGACCGAAACTGTTACTCCCGAAGGCTTGCTAATCGAAATTCAGTAGTTTAGAAGCACATATCCCCTCAAACGCACAACAAAAACTCGGTTTGAGGGGATATGTGCTTCTTGATGGTTCACCGTTGTGCCTATTTTCAACTATTTCGGGCACGAGCCGGGCTTAATCCATATGAAAGAGTTCGGGGATAGGGATTGAGACGGGAGAATTGTCGGGATTGGTCTCCATTATGTCTGCCATATAGGCCCACCATCTCTGAACGATAGGGTTGCTGCCCAGATCCTGAGATCCGGCATCTCCTTCCACTTCTTGATATGCAAAAAGGATATTGGTATCTTCATCAAGATAGATGGAGTAATTGCGGACACCAGTGTCTGTAAGCAGTTGCTTCAATTCAGGAAAAATTGCAGCGTGACGCCTCTTGTATTCTTCTTTGAAACCTGGTTTCAAGAACATTTTGAATGCTTCTCTTTTTGCCATAGCAGTATAT
>DCIC01000121.1:12604-18920 GCA_002315825.1 Bacteroidales bacterium UBA1736
TCCCCGGATTGGATGGTATGGGTCTCAGAGATGCCGTCAGCGACCAAAGCCGAGGCGAGAGCCATTGTATCCCGGGGAGGGTTGATGTCCGGTATCATTCGTTTCGCGCCCATATATCTGGAAGCGTAGTAGGGCTCTTTGGTGTCAGAAATAATGACTCCCCCATCGACAGCGGCGTGGATGAATTGGATGCCGCCTCCTGCGGTCTGCTTGCCAATGTATATTCCGACGTGGCCCACCCGCTTATTGTGTTGTCTGCCTTCAAAGAAAAGCAGATCACCTTTCTGAAATTCGTAATGCTTTGGATCTATCGTTTTTCCTTCTTTGAACTGTGCCAGCGAGCTTGACTGCAGCTCGTACCCAAACAATTTATAGATGTACCCCGTAAAGCCGGAGCAGTCAAAATGATCTGCTCCCTTTGCTCCGGACCTGTACGGCGTTCCGAGATAAGTCATCGCACTGTCAACAATACTGTCGGCAAGAAGCGATACTGATAACGAATCCCCCCTTCCGGTGGCAGAAGCCACCCAGAAAGCAAAGACAGACAGGAGGATAATAAAGATTCGTTTCAATAACAACAGAAAGCTATTGCCTCGTTATTGTTCGTGATATGGGAACGTTTTGGCTACTCTCAAAGGAGACATATGATCTGGATCCAAGCGTGTGGTTGAGTAATTGAGAAAAACACAAGCATTAGTATCGTTTTTATCATCAGAAGAATCATTCTTGTAACTCCAGAAAAATGCCGGATAATGTTCTGTTGAATATGTGTTTCCATTGCTATTATCAATCCACCATACCTTATATCCATCATCAGAGGTGGGTCCATAATAAGAATCGACACTCTTGATTACATATCTATTCGGCTCCGTGCCACCCATTCTGTCAGTGACAGAAGAATTCACGCCAAGAGTATAGACCTGTTTGGTGCCGGCATCTACGACAGATGTATAGAGGTTTTTCGCCTCGAGAGGATTCCAGTAATAATTATAAATAGATTCTGTAAGACCTTGTGCTGATGAACACAATTCTGTCCCTACAGTTGAAGCAAACGGAAAGCCCGGTTCCCAATGCGGGCGGCCATCTCTCCGGACTCCGGCCACAAGGGAAATCGCTGTAACATAAGGAAAATCAGGAGTATGATGCTCGGTATCAACACGTTTTACATAAAGGGCACAGTCAGTCATTCTTCTGCCATTGGCCGATTTCCAGACATTCCAAAGGGTTACACCGCTCATTTCATATCCTGACAGAGCACTACCAAAGCGTCCGTCATTCACACGCTCATTGGAGGCAATAAGAACGTCCGCTATTCCAGGACATTCAGACCAGGAGTCCATAGCATAATAAATGCAGAGAGTCTTGTCCCGCCAATTCTTGCTGTGGTCACCATAGGCAAAGAAATCAAAAAAGCCTTCATCGGCATCGTTGTCACATCCCACCTGGAAGCCATAACCCTCCAGGCTTTTACCCATATGACTATTTGTCATATCACCAGCCTTATTGTTGATTATCAAAGGATGATACAGCCTTTTCTTTTGCCCCATTTCCCTGACAATAGTCTTGGGATTGTCCTTATATTCACCGGCAAGCATCACCACGTCAGCTACAACTGTTTCATAACAAACATCCTTAACCTCTTTTTTAATTGCTTGGATGTAAGGGCAATCTTCACTGAGGAAAGTGCTTTCAACCTCCGGGTTACCCCAAAGAGCCTGCTTCATCAGTTTAGCTCTCGGAGAATTATAATCCGCAATCATTTGATAGATATTTATTAATTGCGCAGGCTTTCCCTGAGTTGCAGAGAAACTGATAAGATTCCAACTACTCGGATTATCCGTTGCCGCCCATTTGGTATAATCCGGTTCTGTATCACAGTTTCCTCCTGAAACGAAATAAGTTCTCTTTGCTTGGACAGCCTCGTGGTATTCTTTCTGACCTTCAGAGAAACTTCCCTGAAGATTTGCTGACCAAGTAGTATTGAGCTTGAATTTAGCCCTTACATATGCCATCAATGCATCACCAATAGTATAATGCTCGGGGACCTCGCCTGATGATGGAGTTATGCCGGAGAGTCCCAACGATGCTTCAGCATCTTCTTTGAGTGAGTATGTGGACACATTGGCCTGTCGTTCGTATTTGTACTGAATAGTGGCGCCGAAAGAACCCGTTGTACTGAGGAACACGCCATAATCCTTAAGAATTTGCAATGTGCCTTCCATATTCATTGGATACCTATCATCCCTCTCATTCGGAATTGTATTCAACAAATAATTCAATGAAGAGCCGATATAAAGACTTGGATTCTTATAAATCTCATGTTGATTGATTACAGCGGACATTGTCGCCACATAATGGCCCCATTTCAGCCATTCTTTCTCGGTCGCACTGGATCTGTCTTCAATAACCGTATTTGACGCACTTGCGTTGAACAGTATGTTGACAATAGGAACCGGAATAGAAAATGACAGACCAGCCTGTTTGGTCAGATGTTTAGTAACATCATCCTTTGAACTTCCGCTCTCAACTATATCCCAAGCCTGCTTATAATAAGTGGATTGAATGACCGGTTCCAACTCGTCATTATCATTCAATCTCGTACTCTGAACAAGGCGGTTCACATTAAGCCAGCGTGTGTTCAAATCCACTTTGGCAATCGTATCTACAATAATAGGGTGGGTAAGGATTTCTGCAGCTCTTTTTTCAAGACTTACTTCCTTACCTTCGTACATATAAGGTTCAGATTTTGTTCCTTCCACTTCGTCCTCATCGTCCTCCTTGTCCCTGACGGGCAGGAATACCGGATACCATTCGTCGGGATTGTTTTCCTTCCACACAGTGGCAATGTAAAGATCCGAACGGTCAGAGGGAATCACGGACGTCCGTACGATATTACCTTCCTTGGTAAAACTGATGTCCGTGCATTTTACAAGATTAAGAGTCGTGCCGTGAGTAGTGGTATACTGGAAATCAGCCTCATCCTCATTCATTACGAGGTAGTAGAGCTCGTAACAAAGATCATCATCCACAGCCACCTCAAATTCATTTTCTATCCCTTCGTATAGGATAATGACAGACGACAACTGATTCCGAAGGTCTTCAGAGATCTTCGCAGGGTCATCAAAATCAGGTTTCAAAAAATCCTCTTTTGCGCAAGAAGCAAGTAAAGCAATCACTAGCGCAATGGCCGTCAAAAAGCATTTTCTCATGTTCAAGTAATTTTAATTTGTAAAAATAAGATTTTCCGGCCAAAAAACCAAACTCTTAAGGCTTACGGGAAAGACCTATGTGTTTTCATAGGCTTTCCAGAGGCAATATCCCAAAAGCATCCCCAATGAAGGGACTAGAATGAGAATCGCGGTTCTGAATTGTTTCAGAAAGCCGAAAACTTCGGAGAGATTTATGCCGAAGGCTCCGCCCATATTATTCTGACAGAAAATAACGAGGGAAATCACAAAAGCTCCCGAAAGACACCCCAGAATAAATGTAAGAAGCAGGGCTCTGCGGGAATCCTTTCTGGATTGCTCACAGAGCATTTTGATCTCTTCGGCAGCGTCCATACGGGCTGAAAGCCCCACAAGATAGGTACCCGGATCCTCAGGTACGGGCCTATTGTCGTGGAAGAACTTTGTTATCTCTTTGTCGTTCATTGTGTTTGAAGTTTTATTCTGAGTTTGGAGCGTCCGCGGGACAGGAGGGATTTAACTGAGCCGTGAGGTATGCCCATAATGGTTGAAATTTCTTTGATATCCCTGTCTTCCATATAATAGAGCAGGATTGCGGCTTTCTCACTAGGATTGAGCTGATCTATTGCCGAATAGAGGTCCTGATACTTAAATGCACGATCGGCACGGTCCGCATCAGGGCTTGAATCAGAAGCCGACAGTTCTACAGTGCCCGATTTATCATCATACCGCCTGTCACACCAGCAGTTATATGCTATGCGGAATATCCAGGTGGAAAAACTGGATGCACCTCGGAATTTCTCGAAGGATACCCACGCCTTGACACAGGCATCCTGTGCAATGTCATCCGCCTTGAAAACATCTCCTCGGCACAAGACAAGCAGGAACCTTCTCAAAGGCTCCTGCACATCTTTAATCGCGCGTAGAAATTGCTCTTTGTCCATTGTCCGGAATTATTCTTTCCCTGAGGCAGCAGCATCTTCGGCTTTGATTTCAGCGGCAAACTGCTTGCGTGAAATAAAGTATGCGAGGATAAACGCAACACCGAGGAAAAGACAGATTCCGGCGGGAGCGACCAGATAGAGCTCAAACTGATTCAGGATTGCTGCAATCAGAAAGAACGCAACACCTAGTCCAAAGAGGACCATACCCGTAGTAAGATAGCCAAACACTCTCTGCTTCACTGATTTGGCCTTTTTAATAGGCGAGAAGAAAGAAGGATCGATTTCGGCTCCTTTCTCAATGGCTTTAAGGGCGACTTCCGCCTTACGGTTCACCTCATTGCGGTTTGCCCACATCACAAGAAACACAATGACGCAGGGCATCACTGCGCAAATAAAAATCGGAACAAGAATATCCGAAAGAACAATAGGATCAAAAAATAAAACATGATTCATAACCAAAAAGTTTTATCTGTTAGACTGCTCCAATGTTCAAAAGGTTGCAACTCGAGGACGATTTATTGAGATTTTTTCGAGGACCACAATCTTGTCATATCCTCAAGAGTCTTGCCCTTGGTCTCGGGAACCAATTTCCAAACGAACAATGCGGCAACAATGCACATAGCGCAATAGAAGCCGTAAGTCACAGAGGGACTCCAGTTGTACATTGGGACAAAAGTGCTCGATACCGCAAAATTGGATATCCACTGGGCGGCGACGGCAACTGCAACTGCAGCTCCACGTATCGTATTGGGGAATATTTCAGAAATCAGGACCCAGCAGATAGGACCCCACGAGTACATAAATGATGCACTGTAGAGCATAACGCTGACTACTCCGATTACGCCCGGAAGTCCGGGTACTACATCTGAAAGACATACGCCAAGGGCACCCACAGCCATACCCAATGAGCCGACAATCAACAGAACCTTTCGCCCGACTTTCTCTACGGTGAATATCGCCACGAGCGTGAAGCTAAGGTTGATGACTCCCATCAACACGGTCTGCATCATAGGATTGCCCATACCCAGAGACTCAAAGATACGGGGAGCATAATATAGGACGGCATTGATTCCGACAACCTGCTGGAATACGCTGAGCATTATCCCTACAAATACTACCATCCACCCATAGGTGAGAAGCTTCTCCTGTTTCTCGGTGACAGTGGATTTGATCTGCTCAAGGATTTCGGAAGCTTTATCCCGTCCGTTGATGCGCGTAAGTACCGAAAGTGCTTTTTCGTTCTGACCTGTCAAAGCAAGATATCTGGGAGTCTCGGGAACCAGAAGGATAAAAATCGTGAACAGCGCCGCAGGGACACATTCGCTTCCAAACATAAGTCTCCAGCCGGTAGTAACACTCCAGTTGCCGTCAGAGGCAAGAGTATCCATATTGACAACAGCGCTGATACCGGCGGCGAGATTCTCCATCTTGGGGGCAATGTGGTCCCCAAGTATGACAAGATTGACAAAATAGACTACCAGCTGACCGAAGATGATTGCGAACTGGTTCCAGGAGACAAGTTTTCCACGTCTGTCGGCCGGAGCTACCTCAGCGATATACATAGGGCAAATAGCCGATGCCATTCCGACGCCTATTCCTCCGAGGACTCGGTAAAGGTTGAATGCAAGCAGCAGAGATGCGGAAGGAACCCCTTTCTCGAAGAACAGGAATTCAGGATAATACGACCCCGCGGCAGAGAGGAAGAAACAGATTCCGGCGATAAACAGGCTCTTCTTTCTTCCAAACTTTCCCGCAAACAATCCTGACAGTGCGCTGCCGACAATACAGCCCAAAAGAGCACTGGAGCAGGTGATGCCGTGGAGCATATCAGAATACTGAAAATCCGTTGCCCCAAGGAAGAATGCCTGAAGGCCTTTTTCCGCTCCGGAAATCACCGCAGTGTCATAGCCGAATAGGAGTCCGCCTATGACAGCGATCAGTACGATATAAAACAGATAGAATGCAGAACCTTTATCTTTTGTACTCATATCAACAATACATATTTACTATTGCCTCATAAAGCTCCTGCTTCCCGCTTGTCTGTGCAGGCTCTCCGTTCTTCTTCCCGTATTCGTAAACCTGCTCGAGAGTGAGCTTGCCCTCTTCGAAGAGCTTTCCCTCTCCGCTGTCGAAAGAAGCATATCTCTTTGCCACCATTTCCTTGATAGGAGACTTCTCGAGGAGCTC
>DCIC01000121.1:18996-19502 GCA_002315825.1 Bacteroidales bacterium UBA1736
TCATCCAGATCAGTGGAATTCCTGCGGGTCTTGGCATCGAAGTTGGTTCCGCCATCCTTGAATCCACCATTACGGATGATTTCCATCATAGCCTGGATCAAATCAAAGTTGTCGATCGGGAACTGGTCGGTATCCCATCCGTTCTGGTAGTCTCCCCTGTTTGCGTCGATGCTTCCGAGCATTCCGGCATCTACTGCGCAGGCCAGCTCGTGCTCGAAGGTGTGACCGGCGAGATTGGCGTGATTGACCTCAATGTTGACTTTGAAATCCTTGTCAAGGCCGTTTGCCTTGAGAAAACCTATAACAGTCTCGGTATCATAGTCATACTGATGCTTTGTAGGCTCCATAGGCTTCGGCTCAATGAGGAACGTTCCCTTGAATCCCTTGCTGCGGCCATAGTCGCGGGCCATTGTGAGCATCGTGGCCATATGCTTCTTCTCGCGTCCCATATCGGTATTCAAGAGGCTCATATAGCCCTCGCGTCCACCCCAGAACACGTAGTTGGT
>DCIC01000121.1:19664-22205 GCA_002315825.1 Bacteroidales bacterium UBA1736
CCGGTCTGTGCCTGTTTCTGCTTGAGGTAGGCTACGATCTCCTTGAAGTTTTTCTCATACTCTTCGATAGTATCAGCTTCCTTCACAAGGTCCACATCGTGGAAGCAGTAGTACTCAATCCCGAGCTTGGTCATTATCTCGAAACCTGCATCAGCCTTGTCCTTTGCTGCCTGTATCGGGTCGGAAGATGCATTCCACGGGAAAATCTTTGTCCCCGGGCCGAACTGGTCGCTGCCTTCGGCGCATAGGGTATGCCACCAGCACATTGCGAATTTGAGCCATTCGCTCATTTTCTTTCCCATTATTACCTTGTCCGCATCATAGTAACGGTATGCGAGGGGGTTTCTGCTATCCTTCCCCTCAAATTTGATTTTTGAAATTTCAGGAAAAAACTCTTTCATAGTATTGTTGAATTTAACATTTGTTTCCAATTGTGATATGCTTCAAGATACCTGTCCGCATTGTGTTCGTCAGGCTCTACCACAGTGAGGCGTTCAAGACTGCTGAAGGCCTGGGTGGCATCGGCATAGATTCCGGCTCCGATGCCTGCTCCCCTTGCTGCGCCTATACTGCCATCGGTGTCAAAAAGTTCGATTGAAGCTCCGGTGACGCCGGCAAGCGTGTCCCTAAAAATGTCGCTGAGGAACATATTGGCTTTCCCCGCACGTATTTTATTGACGGGGACACCCATCTGCTCCATTATTTCTATCCCGTATTTAAACGAAAAGACTATCCCTTCCTGCGCAGCGCGCAAAAGATGCCTCTTGTCGTGGATATTGAAATTCAATCCGCTTATGTGGCAGCTGCTGTCTGCATTTCCAAGCATTCTTTCTGCGCCGTTGCCGAAAGGAAGTATGCATACCCCATCACTTCCAATGGGAATCTGTGCAGCCAAGTCATCGATTTGAGAATATGAGACATTGGCGGGGGCTACGTTTTTTCGTATCCAGGAATTGAGTATTCCCGTCCCGTTGATACACAGCAGCACTCCAAGTCTTGTCCTGTCCTGCCTGTGATTTACGTGAGCGAAGCTGTTCACCCTGGATTCGGGGTCATAGCTGACACTGTCGCCAACGCCGTACACCACACCGGAAGTCCCTGCAGTCGAAGCTATTTCGCCCGGATCAAGCACATTCAGAGAGAGTGCATTGTTGGGCTGGTCTCCAGCGCGATAAGAAATGAGTGTACCTTCGGCGAGTCCGAGTTCGGTTGCAGCAGCTCTGCTCAGCTGGCCTTGATTGCCGAATGTCGGAACAGTCTCAGGAAGCACTGAGGCATCAAAACCGAAATAATCCATAAGAAAAGAAGCCGTGGAATTGTTCTTGAAATCCCAAAACATTCCTTCTGACAGACCGGATATTGTGGTGCGAATCTCCCCCGACAGGCGCATTGCGATATAATCCCCGGGGAGCATTATTTTGTAAATCTTTTCAAATATCTCCGGCTCGTTTTCCTTCACCCACGCGAGCTTGCTGGCAGTGAAGTTGCCGGGAGAATTCAAAAGATGGGAAAGGCACTTCTGTGCGCCAAGCGTCTCAAACGCCTTCTCACCGTATGGTACAGCACGACTGTCACACCAGATAATCGAAGGACGAAGAGGCTCCCCGTCACGATCGACACATACCAGACCGTGCATCTGATATGCGACACCTATCGCCTTTATGTCATTCTTGTCCACTCCACTCGAGAAGAGGACTGAGGCCGTGGCAAGCTTGAGATTGTCCCACCACATATTAGGGTCCTGTTCCGCCCATCCGGCTTTCAGCGAAATGATCGGTGCTTCCTGTTTAGGGAAGAAATCACTTGCCACACATCGCCCGCTTTGTGAGTCGATGATGCTGGCCTTAACCGAGGAACTCCCTATGTCATATCCCAACAAATACATATCTCAGGTTAGAAGTTGTATATTATAGTCTGCAGATTGCCGGAATCAGGTCCGTACATTATCTCGAAAGATCCGGGGCGTGAGGAGTATTCCCCTGTCGCGGGATCAAAACTGCGGAATGTCTCCGAATCGAAAGGAATAACGAATGTCAGCTTCTGTCCTGCCTTTATGTGCTTTCTGGCAAAACCGCGAAGAGCCATCCGGGGACCTTGCGTATCATCAGTACGCTTGACGTACATCTGCAGCACCTCATCAGCATCAAAAGAGCCGGTATTGCGTACGGTCACTTTCAGGCCTTCTTTGGTGATGCTGGCTTTCCCGTATTCGAAGGTAGTGTAGCTGAGTCCGAATCCAAACGGCCAAAGCGGCTTGCCGGTAAAGTACCTGTACGTGCGGCCATCCATATCATAATCCTCGAAATCAGGCAGATCCGCATCACTCGCGTAGAACGTCACAGGGAGCTTCCCGGAAGGAGAAATCTCACCGAACAATACGTCTGCAATGGCGGTGCCTCCTTCCTCGCCGGGATACCAGGCCTGGAGGATAGCATCACAAGAGGAAGTCTCATTTGAAAGAGCTACCGCACTTCCGCTCATACATACGAATATGACTTTCTTCCCCGCATCGTGGAGAGCCTGCAATGCGCGCCTCTGCAC
>DCIC01000037.1 GCA_002315825.1 Bacteroidales bacterium UBA1736
ATAGACTATTTAGCGAAAGCCACAGAACGTGTTTCGCGTATTACAGTAATCTTAACCTGACCGGGATAGGTCATCTCTTCCTGGATTTTCCTTGCGATATCAGCAGAAAGAACGGCAGCCTGCTCATCACTCACCTGCTCAGCCCCCACAATCACACGGAGCTCACGTCCGGCCTGAATAGCATAAGTCTTTGTGACTCCATTATAGGCCTGAGCGAGATTCTCCATATCCTTGAGACGCTTGATATATGACTCAATAACTTCACGACGGGCACCGGGACGGGCACCGGAAATGGCATCAGAGACAAGTACCAATGGAGCATAAATAGTAGTCATCTCCGTCTCCTCGTGGTGAGCACCGATAGAGTTGCATATCTCGGGACGCTCTTTATACTGCTCGGCAAGCTTCATACCCAACAAAGCGTGAGGAAGCTCGGGATCGAGTTCAGAAACCTTTCCGATATCGTGAAGCAGACCGGCTCTCTTTGCGACCTTTGGATTGAGACCAAGCTCAGAAGCCATAATAGCACAAATATTGGCAACCTCACGGGAGTGCTGAAGCAGATTCTGGCCATATGATGAACGATATTTCATTCTACCTATCAGACGCACAAGCTCCATACTCATTCCGTGAATACCAAGGTCAATACAAGTCCTCTTTCCGGTCTCAAGTATCTCCTCCTCCAACTGCTTCTGCACCTTTGCAACAACCTCCTCAATACGGGCCGGATGGATACGTCCGTCAATCACAAGCTGATGCAGCGCAAGTCTGGCAACCTCCCTGCGAACAGGGTCGAAGGCGGAAATCAAAATAGCGTCGGGAGTATCATCCACAACAATTTCAACGCCGGTGGCAGCCTCCAGGGCACGGATATTTCTACCCTCGCGTCCGATAATCCTTCCCTTTATTTCGTCATTCTCAATGGGGAAGGTCGTGACGGCATTTTCAATGGCTGTTTCCGTGGCGGTTCGCTGGATAGTATTGATAACAATTCTCTTAGCTTCTTTTGCTGCATTCAGGCGAGCTTCGTCCATTACATCATTGATGTAGGCCTGAGCCTGAGTGCGTGCCTCCGCCTTCATATTGTCCATAAGAACAGTCTTGGCCTCGGCTGCGGTCATCCCGGCTATGGATTCAAGCTGCTTGTTGACCTGAAGAGACATACGCTCATATTCCTCAGTTTTCCTTTCAAGGATTTCTCTCTGCGCGGAAAGAGATTTTTTGGCATTCTCAGCATCACTCATCTTCTTCGCAAGCTCTTGATTCTGCTGATTGAGCGAATTCTCTTTCTGCTTGAGTTTATTCTCCGTCTCGCGTATCTGGGCATTCTTCTCATTGACGTACTGCTCGTGCTCACTCTTCAGTTGGAGAAATTTCTCTTTGGCCTGATAGATTTTGTCTTTCTTGATAGTTTCAGCCTCCATTTCCGCTGCTTCAAGGATGGCTTCCTTGCGCCCTTTAAGCAAGTACTTATGTAAGGCCATATAAGTTGCCACCGCAACGACTGCGGCAAGAACGGCTGTCAGTATATAGTACAACATAACGTTAAAAAATAAAAAAATCCACTTTCATATAGGCAGAAAGCATATTTTTGAAAAAAGCCGTCAGCCGGAATGTCAGAAAACCCTGTATGACAAGATTAAGGCTCCGCCACGGTTCAAGTATCCGGATATAAATCCGGCACGCCATCCTGCAGCGAGAAAACCCGGTTTAAATAAACCTGTTGAATTCAGCGCACTGGAACTAACGGCTACTTTTTTCAATATTCTCAAGATAGGCTTTTGTCTCGTCCTCCAGACGCTTAACCTCGGCCTCGAGCGCTGTACATTTGCGCTGGGCCGACAAGCGGCCAATAGTTTCGTTCAGAGTCACAAATGACAACTTATCCAGAAGTGTCTTATCCGGAAACTTGGAATTGTATGCAGCGAGCTTCTGGTTGATGGTTTCAGCAGCAATACGCATAATCTGCTCCATCTCCGGGGAAGTTGCCTTAAGCGGATACTCCTTGCCTGCAATCTTTAGTGTAATGCTCTGAGCACTGTTCTCCTGATCCGCCATATCTTACTTTTCCAATTGAGAAATGCACTTGTCAATTTCTCTGATCAACTTGTCAATCTTTTCTTTGGCACCCCGGCTCGCATCCGATGGAGCCGTGAATGCTTCAGTGAGTCTGAGATTGTCTATCTTTCTCTCCAAATCAGAAATCTGCTTCCTATAGGACTCACAGGACTCTTGCGCCTCAGACAACTTGGCTGAAAGTACGTCTCCCCTACTTTTCTCCGCCTCATAAAGAGCAATCAGCCGTTCAAAATTATTTTTGATTTCTTCGAGCATCGGTCCGTATTTATCCTATTCTCTGCAAAACTAACAAATACTTCCCAAAAAAAGAATAACCAGCCTTCAAGTTTTCTATCTTTGCTCAGTTATTTTACAATTCAACAGGGATGAAGAAAACTGATGGAATTATCGCCGCCGCAGTCCCCCGCGTATGGCTTGCAGATGTAGACGCCAACGAAAAAGAAATACTCAGACTGACGGCTCAAGCAGCTGAAAACGGAGCGGAAATGATAGTCTTCCCGGAGCTCGCGATTATGGGGGCCAGCTGCGGTGATTTGGTTTTCCAAGAATTACTCATCGACAAGGCCGCCCGGGCCGAAGCAAGAATCCGTGTCAGGGCTGAAGAATTGGGCATAGCTGTCGTTCTTCACGAGGATGACTATATATTTGAGGGCATTGAAATTCATCAGGACTCACGCTATGAGGAAGTGACAGCCTACCGTAGCCTCAGATACAATCTATCCCTCAAATCCGAAGGAAAAGTGCTTGTGTACTGCTCCTCGGGTTATGGAGAGTCAACACAGGACGGAGTCTGCAGTGGGGCCGCTATGATTTTCAAAGATGGCGCTCTGCTCGCTGAAAACGAATTGTTCCGTATGGAATCATCAATAATCTACGGCAATCTCAATGACAAAGGGGCAGAAATTCCGCCTTACACCTCATCACATAACGGCAGGAATCCCTTCGTTCCTGATGACAAGGAAGAGTTGAGCCAGCGATGTGAAGAAATACTTTCAATTCAGTCAACCGGACTGTGCTCAAGACTGGAGCACATTCACTGCCAATGCTCAGTGATCGGCATATCTGGAGGGCTTGACAGCACGCTTGCCCTTCTGGTCACCTGCATTGCTTTTGACAGGCTGGGGATACCTCGAAAGAATATCATAGCGGTCACAATGCCCGGTCTCGGAACGACACAAAGGACAAAGGGAAACGCCGACACACTGATGGAGAAGCTCGGAGTATGCCCCAAAGAAATCAGCATCGTCCCAGCAGTAGAAAGGCATTTCCAGGACATAGGACACGATGGAATAACACACGATGCGGCTTATGAGAACGCCCAGGCCAGGGAAAGGACTCAGATCCTGATGGATTTGGCCAACCTGCACTCAGGGATTGTCATCGGCACCGGTGACCTCTCTGAGCTTGCTCTAGGATGGGCGACATTCAACGGGGACCATATGTCAATGTATGATGTCAACTGCAGTGTTCCCAAGACAATGATGAAAGCAATGGTGGTTCATTGCGCCAGGAAGCGTTTTCCCCAAATCAGTGATACCCTTCTGGACATAGTCGCAACCCCCATAAGCCCCGAACTTACTCCCTCGGACAGCGAAGGAAAAATCCGCCAGAAGACCGAGGACCTGGTAGGGCCATACGAGCTGCACGACTTCTTCCTATATCACTTTGTACGCCACGCGATGAGACCGTCTGCGATTCTGGAGCTCGCAGTCAATACTTTCGGTGCAGACCACCCGGAAATAGAAGGGAATTATGACAAGGCAACAATCCGCAAATGGCTGGAAACATTTATCCGTCGTTTCTTCAGTCAGCAGTTCAAGCGTTCCTGCTCCCCGGACGGACCAAAAACAGGCTCCGTGTGTCTTTCGCCACGCGGAGCCTGGAATATGCCTTCAGATGCCTACCCGGCAATCTGGCTGGATGATCTGAAATAATTATTTCAACTCGCGGAATTTCTCGAGAGAGATTTTCTTCTTCTTGAGAGTGATTTCGGGCTTGAGAGCCGCAAAGACCTTATTGTCCTCAACCTGCTCCTCAAGTCTTGCAACCTGACGCTCGTCGGACATTATTCTCTGAGCGGCATCGGCGAGAATTTCCTCAGGAACGTTTCCCATACCGTACATTGCGTACTGATATGCAGCGAACGCCTTTGCAGCTTCCTCTATATCCTCTTTTGTAACCTTGATGTCATACTTGTCAACGAAAGAACTGCGGACGAGCTGCCACTTATAATCCTCAAGGAATGCGGGGAATTCTTCTGCAATCTGCTCGACTGTCATATTCTTCTTATTGACAGCATATAGCCATCTGCGAAGGAACTCCTCGGGAAGAGAAAGCGCAGCCTTCTCAACGAAATAGTTACGGATATCCTTATTCGCGCGGTAATCAGCCTCCTGAGTATAGTTGGATGCAAGATCCTTAGCAATCTGAGCCTCGAACTCCTCTTCCGTCTTGACCTTTCCCTCACCATATATCTTATCGAATGTTTCAGGAACGGCCTCGGCAGGAACAAAAGCCTTGACATTCACAACTGTCGCATCATATTCGGGGTTGATCTGAGCAAGTTCTTCTTTCTTGATTCGCAGAAGGGTTGCACGGTCAGTCTCAGACTCAAAAGCCTCATTGACATTGAGCTTGAACGCAGATCCAGACTTCAAGCCAAGCAAAGCAGTCTTGTACGCATCAGTAAGGTCCCTCACTGAAATATATGCATTCTCAATCTTTGTTTCGCCCTGAGTGAGGTCAACATATACATAAGACTCCTCAGTAGGATTCTCGACTTCCTGAAGGGAACCATACTGCATAAGGAGGTTATTTCTCATTGCCGCCTTGCTCTCTGCTGTCGCTGTTATGGTATAGTAAGGGACGGTGTCCTCTTTCACTACCTCCACCTTAACTTCGGGAGAAAGACCGAGATCGAAAACGAAACTGAATTCATTTCCACTCTTCCATTCAACTTCTTTCTGTTTGTCACTTCCAAGAGGCTCTCCGATGACACGGAGTTTGTTCTTTGTGATGTATTCGGTGATAGCGTCGCTTACCACATCATTCACCACATCTGCGAGTACCTGATCTCCATAAATTTTCTGGATAAGAGACATCGGTACCATACCCTTGCGAAAGCCCTTGAACTCTGCCTTCCGCTTAATCTCATTGAATTTCTTCTTCTCTGAAGGCGCATAATCTTCTACAGCCACATTCACTGTCAGCTCAAGATTAAGATCGTCAATTTGTTTTTTCTTGATTTTCATAAATATATTGAATAATTATTTCACTAATTTTTACGTTCCGGATATACAATACGGCCGTGGTATTTCATCAGCAGGGCCTCCACAAGGGCCTCTTTTGTGAGATTGAGCTCCCGGATTGTGATATTTGCCTCATCAAACTGTCCCTCATTCTCCTTGCCCTTGGCAATTTTCTCCACAAGTTCTGTATATCCCTCCTTGTTCCTTCTCTCCTCGGGTAAAGTCCTGGACGCCGCCTCTACTGCATCACACAACATCAGAACGAGCTGCTCCCGGGTCTGTGGTTTCTTACCCTTGTATATAAACGGCTCCTTATTGTCAGGATTGCCACCGGCGTTGACATACTTTGAGTAGAAGAACTGAACCAGTGTAGTCCCGTGATGTGTGAGAATGAAATCCTTTACTATATCGGGAAGTCTGTATTTTTCGGCAACTACAAGACCATCGGTGACGTGACTGACGATTGCCTGTGCACTCTGCTCAGGCGTCAGCTTTTCGTGATAAGCTTCCTTCTCATCAAAAGTGCAGTTCTCTACAAAACACTTGGGATTGAGCTGTTTACCCAGATCGTGGCACATAGCGCCGGCACGGACCAGAAGAACATCTCCCCCTATCACCCTTGTCACATATTCAGCAAGATTCGTAACATCCAGACAATGGTTGAAAGATCCGGGAGCTTTTTCGACAAACTCTCTCATCATAGGACTTGCCGTATTTGTCAAATCATTAAGATGTTTCTGTGAAAGAAGGCCGAAAACAGGCTCAAACAGATACACGAGGTTATACCCAAGGGATGTCAGCAGGGAGCCGATAAAAAGGAAAAGAATCACACTCTGCCAGTCTCCCGTGACAAGCTCGGCAAATCTGAGGCCCAGATATGAGACCACTAGCACTATTGTCATAGGGATAGAAAGCAGCAGGCGCCTTTCTGCGGAATAGGTACTCCTATAGAAAAGTGCCGCACCGATCCCGGACAAAAGGTACATCGACATAAACATAGCTCCATTCTGGCGGAAAATGGCCAGAGGGATAAGATATACTATATACAGAGGCAAGGATGTCTTCAGGCTGAAGAACGTCCTCAGGTAAAGGATACCCAGAGGAAAAGGTACAAGACACAGATATGTCACATCGTTCTTTCCGACCATCAATGCCAGGAATGTCATAAGAAGGAAGAGGAAGCAGATATAGCACACCTTATTGTAGTGTTGAAGGAGGGAAGAATCGACAAATTTGATTGTCAGGGCCAATAGAAGAGTAAAGAAAAGTGCCAGAATAATATTGCCCAGCCAATGCACTGCTCCGGAATGATTGCCTCCCAATGAATTCTCGTACTCTCTTTTATAAGAATCCAGGATGCGGACCGTCTCCTCCGATACGACCTCGCCTTCCGATACGATAAGCTCCCCTGACTTGACGTACCCCTCGGTGGGCGACAATGAGGAGGCGCTCTCGTGCATCGCCATTTCCGTGGTCTGATGGTCAAAAATCAGATTGGGCACCAGAATATCATATACCCCCTCGGACTTAAAAATCCGTTCCACATTCTCCGAGGGGAAAGCGTCTGAGACATCGGCAAGCAACTTGCGTCGGGCATCCGACTGCTTATACACATCCGAATATGGAGTCTTTACTGCCTGTTTATCCTTTCGAACGAAATACAGGACTTCTTCTGAAAGCTGCAGAGTACCTCTATCGGCGCGACTGATTTCCTCGGCCGTTACACCGTGAGCATAAATAAATCTCAGAGACTGAATGGTTTTCTGTTTGATGGAGGAATTACCCTCAAATGAGAGAGACTCTATCTGTTCCAGACTGCGGCTTGTAACCGCCTCATTGTACCTGAAATATGGAATCACAGTCACACCTTCTCGGTAACGCTCCTGCATCAACTGCTCATCACTCTTATAAATAGGAAAATCGAACTGAGCTATCAGGGTTTCATACAACCAGGGTTGACCTTTCTTATAGTCATACGCAAATCTTGCTGTCCTCGGCAACAGTATCAGCAGTGCCGCAAACAGCAGGACAAATGGAATGATGCCCTCACTTAAATGGACTGTCCGCTTCTTTTGCAATATAGCCATAAGTCAATCTATCTGTTAGTCTGGGGAAGATACGGTGGAAAAGCACAGTCGCCTTCCCCAACAATGTAAGCGTAACAACCGACTTGCGTTTTGCAAGTCCTTTCGCAAGTTCCTCTGCGACCGCCTCGGCAGTCATCAGTTTGCCTTCCTCGAGAGGTGTCTTTCCCTGAGCGCTTCCATCAGATGTCAGCGCAGCATTTCTCACATTGGAGGCCGTGTATCCGGGCGCAAAGACGAGGACGTTCAGCCCATCTTTCAAATGCTCCACCCTGAGCGCATCAAGAAAGCCTCTGATGGCATATTTCGAAGAGCTGTATCCCGTCCTTGCAGGAAGAGGCGAATACCCTGCGATGGAAATCACGCCCACCACCGAGCCCTTGGACTTCAAAAGGAAGGGCAATGCATATTTCGTGCAATTGACTGTACCCCAGAAGTTGACATCCATCAAAGTGTGAATGACTTTAAGATCCAGGTCCTTAAACATTGCACGCATTGACAGTCCGGCATTGTTGACAAGAATATCAATGCCTCCGAAACGCTCAACAGTCTTCTCTACAAGAATACGGCAATCTTCCTCATTACTCACATCGGTCTTCACACAAAGAATCCCGGACCCGTCAGGAGACATCTCACGACAGAGCTCCTGTAATCTGTCAATGGACCTGGAAGCCATAACTACATTGGCGCCCAATCGGTGGAAGAGTCTGGCGGAGGCCAGTCCAATACCCGAACTCGCGCCCGTGACTATTATGACCTTGTCTTTGAAGAAGAGCGTATTCATTGTTATTGAATTGTCATTTCAGCAATATCATCACCATCATATACCCCGGCATCAAGCTTTGATTTAATCTCCTTGAAGGCATTCAGCGTGTATGAGACATCCTCCATACTATGAGCCGCAGTGGACACGATACGGAAAATGACCATACCCTTGGGAATGACAGGGTATATGACCATAGAGCAGAAAATCTTGTAATTCTCTCTGAGATCCTTAGCCATCTTGGTGGCCTGAGGTACTCCTCCCTTGATATGAACGGGAGTGACACACGCCTGTGCCTCTCCGATGTCAAATCCTTCCTTTCGGAAACCATCCTGAATAGCGTGAGTGATTGCCCAGCACTTCTTCCTCAACTCATCGCCCTCGGGAGAATCGATTATCTCCATTCTCTTCATATTTCCGATAACTAGAGGCATAGGAAGGCTCTTTGCGTACATTTGCGACCTCATATTCGCCCTCAGGTAATTTATTATGCTATGAGGACCGGCCACAAAGCCTCCGATAGAGGCCATAGACTTGGCGAAGGCTCCGATATAGAGGTCAATCCCTTCCATACATCCCAGCTGCTCGGAGGTTCCCCTTCCGTGCTCGCCGAGCAGACCGAATCCGTGTGCATCATCGATCATCATTCGGAACTGATACTTTTCCTTCAAAGCCACTATCTGATCAAGTATGCCCATCGCGCCGGTCATACCGAATACTCCTTCAGTAATCAAAAGCACTCCACCTCCATTTTCCTGAGCGGTAGCACAGGCTCTGGCAAGGATTTTCTCACAGTCGGCTATATTATTGTGACGGTATTTATATTTCTCCCCTAAATGGAGACGGATTCCATCCAGCAGACAAGCGTGACACTCAGCGTCATAAACAATAACATCGTGTCTTGCTGTCAAAGCATCGATAGTGGATACTATTCCCTGATAACCGAAATTGAACAGAAAAGCGTCTTCCTTCTTCTCAAAAGCCGCGAAGGTCTTCTCGAGTTCCTCGTGGTAACGGGTATGCCCCGACATCATACGGGCACCCATAGGATACGCCAGTCCCCAGTCAGCTGCAGCCTGGGCATCGGCCTTTCGCACCTCGGGATGGTTGGCCAGACCGAGATAATTGTTAAGACTCCAATTGAGGACAGGCTTGCCATTGAATGTCATATGAGGTCCGAGCTCTCCCTCAAGCCTGGGATACATATAATATCCGAAACCCTGCTCGAAATACTGCCCGATCGGGCCACCGGAATCTCTTTCGATTCTGTCAAAAATATCCAACATCGGTATATGGTTTAGATTTATGCGTCAATATTGGCGTAATGTGCATTATCTTCGATAAACTGTCTGCGTGGCGGGACATCATCGCCCATCAGCATTGAGAATGTTCTTTCCGCCTGAGCTGCGTTCTCGATTGTAATCTGGCGCAGACGCCTTCTGGTTGGATCCATAGTTGTATCCCATAGCTGCTGGTCACTCATTTCTCCCAAACCTTTGTAGCGCTGCACAGTGTATCCCTTGTCCGAGCCTTTCCCCAATGTCTGAGCCGCTTCTTCCCTCTGCTCCTCTGTCCAGCAGTACACCTCTTTGGCTCCCTTCTTAACGAGATATAGAGGAGGTGTTGCCAGGTAAACATATCCATTCTTGATAAGGTCAAACATATATCTGAAGAAGAATGTAAGAATCAGACAGGCAATGTGGCTTCCATCGACATCGGCATCGGTCATAATGATGACCTTGTGATAACGCAGACGGCTAAGGTCCATATGCTTTTCTCCTGTCTCATCTTCCTGGGCCACAGTCACGCCAAGGGCAGTGTAGATATTGCGGATTTCTTCCGAATCGAACGCACGGTCTCCCGCAGCTTTTTCGACATTGAGAATCTTTCCCCTCAACGGCAAAATAGCCTGATACCTGCGGTCTCTGCCCTGCTTGGCTGTACCGCCTGCGGAATCTCCCTCCACGAGGAAGAGTTCGCACCTTTGAGCATCACGCTCCGAACAATCCGCAAGCTTGCCCGGCATACCGGCTCCCGACATTACGGTCTTGCGCTGAACCATTTCACGGGCTTTGCGCGCAGCATTTCGAGCAGTAGCGGCAAGAACTATCTTTTCAATAATCAACTTGGCTTCCTTAGGATGCTCCTCAAGGAAAATCTGCATAGCCGCAGCGGTTGCCTGAGAAACGGCGGAGGTCACTTCAGTGTTTCCGAGCTTTGTCTTGGTCTGACCCTCAAACTGAGGCTCCGACACCTTTACGGAAACCACGGCCGTAAGACCCTCACGGAAATCCTCGGGCGCAATGTCACCCTTGTATTTCTCCAGAAGTTTGTTTTTCTCGGCATAGGCTTTCAGCGTACGGCTCAATCCCATCTTGAAACCTTGAAGATGGGTTCCTCCTTCTATGGTGTTGATATTGTTTACATATGAATAAATCTTCTCAGTGTAACCATTGTTATACTGGAGTGCTATATCGATCGGGATGATCTTGTCCGATGTCACACAGATAGGATCAGGGATGAGGGTATCCGCACCGGCATCAAGATATGTGATGAACTCCTGAAGTCCTTTCTCGGAAAAGAAAGTCTCGCTGCGGAATGCCCCGCCTTCAAGCACCTCTCTCTCATCAGTAAGGACTATCGTGATACCTTTGTTCAGATATGACAGTTCCCTTAGACGCGCAGCAAGTGTGTCATACTTGTAGGTGGTTGTCTGAGTAAAAATGCTCGGATCAGGGTGGAAGGTAATGATTGTACCTGTAGAATCACTCTTCCCCACAACCTCAACTTCTGTGACAGGCTTACCCTTCGAATACTCCTGACGGAACAGCTTTCCTTCTCTGCTCACTTCCGCTATAAGCTTATCAGACAATGCATTAACACAAGACACGCCCACACCGTGGAGACCTCCGGACACCTTGTAACTGTTCTTGGAGAACTTTCCTCCGGCGTGAAGAACAGTCAGAACCACTTCAAGAGCGGAGCGATGCTCCTTCTCGTGCATACCGGTAGGGATGCCTCGTCCGTTGTCGGAAACCCTGATAGAGTTGTCCTTAAGGATATTGACAAGGATGGTATTGCAATACCCGGCCATCGCCTCATCGATACTGTTATCGACAACCTCATAGACCAAATGATGCAATCCCCTTTCGGAAATGTCACCAATGTACATTGAAGGTCTCTTGCGGACGGCCTCCAAGCCTTCCAGCACTTGAATACTATCCGCGGAATACTGCTCCTGGGCTTTTTTTATCTCTTCGTTCTCCACCATACTGACTGAAATATATTTTATTGACTGATTCAGGGCACAGGAAAAGCGACCCGAAAATCATACAAAGTTACACATTCTTTTTTAGAAACAAAGGCTGATACCTCCGGTCGCATAGATGCCGTCAGCGGCGTGCAGAAGATCTCTTTGAATGGTCTGGTTCAACAAGTTGCATCCTTTTACCCAAAACGAGATCTTATTATTGAAGCGATACTCGGCATTGACACCCAAATCAACCCAGGAAGGGATGACATAGTAGGTGGGCCTTTCAGAATTATACTCAGCGGTTACTCCCACATAGATTCTCTTGGACCAGTTATATGTAATGTATCCGTTTGCCCGATAAGGAACGCCGCACACCGCTATCTGATCATATACGTATGGAGTAGCTTTCAGGTATTTGAAATACCCTCTTGCCTCCACTCTTTCTGAAATCCAAAGAAGAGAAGCCTCCACATAGAATTGCTTGATACCGACATAATTGTAGCTACTCATCAGATCAACAGGATTCTTTCTCGAGGTCTGGTAAAGACCGTCCATAACAAAGTTGGCGGTATTGCTGTAGCTGGCAGAAGCCTTGTACTGAAGGTGTCCTCCGACCTGTCCTCTCACTCCAATGGTAGCAATATACTTGTCAATGGTATTTTCCATAATCGGCGTCACTGTCCACGCAAGAAGATATACAGGATTGAAGAAATGATTTCTCTCCACAAGGGTCGAATACTGGTTGATATTGTCACCTCCGGTGCAATCGGCGAATACTGTAAGCCCATTATTTTCCATCACCCTGTAGCTCAAATGCACATCGGGATACAGCAGATTGGACTTGGTGGCGTGCATAGGAGCAATGGTATTGATAGTATTGTCCTGTCCCATAAGATATGATACCCTGACTCCGAGATTGGCCATAAACCGTCCGTTTGTCCAGATATACTTCGGCACCGCATAATAATTCATTACATACGAAGACAACATCCTGTTATAGAATCCCATAGCAGTGCCGACATCCACACCGATACTGGAATGCTTGGGGAAACGGTACTGAAGAGCAAGCTTGCCGTTGATTTCAGTATTTCCGACCGCAAATCCCATATTGTTGTATGTAATGTCATCTTCTCCCATCTTCCCCTGAAGTGTGAAATCATATGTGAATCGCTTGCCCCCATATGGATTGGATGCGAAACGTAAGGACGCAGATCCCTGATTGTACATATGATTGCCTGTAGTGTCACTTGCCGCAATCAATCTGTATGTCGCCTCCAGAGAGAAAATGGTCTTTTCTCCCGTATAGGTTACAGACGCGCCGAAAGTGTTGCCCATATCCGATCCGGCATAGACGCCTCCCTGCTGATTGGATACAAGATATGTATCATCGGCGCTCATATGATAGCCCTTAATCATCTGATAATTGCCGAAGAAGCCGCTGAAATCATCAAATATCCTTATTTTCAAGTCATTGGACTTGAGCTTCGGTGTATAGACAATGTTAGCCTCCGGATGAAGGGAATAACCCGCACCGGCACGCAAGAAGAATTGCTGGCCCCCGTAGTTCGAAGCCTGTGGTTTCATATTGATAAGATATGGGCTGAACTCGTAGGATCCTTTGTAGGGACTGTCGAACACAGAATAGTCAAAATCGTAGTCGAAACTCATCAGGGAATCCGGAACAGACATTTCAAAACTGTTCTTGTTTCCTACCATAGCTTTGGTCTGGTATGAGTTCGTCACCTCCACACGCGGATTGAACGACTGGGCCGATGCGGCGACAGATATGCCCAATGAAAGTAAAACGGTAAATAATATGCTAGTTCTCATATTCCTTCATTTTTTCAAGTCTCATTCTCACATTCTCGAGAACATCATCGGATGCTCCCATTACAGGACTGTATCCGTCCCTGACACTTTCAAATGTGGCACGTGCCTGAGATACCTTGTCTTGCTCCATAAAGCTGTCTCCCAGAACGATAAAGGCCTTCGCGAGCCAATATGACTGATCACCGGAAGCATCGGAGAACTTGTATACCAAATTCTCGACATTGACAAAATTACCCTGGTCATATGCATCCTGGATAAGCATATACGTTGCTTCAGCACCCTCATCAGTAGAAGGCTGGAGCGCAAGATTTCTGAAGAAGGCGAAAGCCTGCTCTCTCTGGCTGGTTGCAAGATACGAGTGAGCCAGAACATAATCCGCCTCCCGGAGCAAATCAGCGCCGCAACGGTTGTCAGCCTTGAGGGCTTCCGCACATCTTATGGCACTGCTATAACTGCGGGACTTATATGCCGAGCGCATCATACCGACAGCGGCAGTGAACTTATTGTTCTCAATGTTGGCCTTTTCGCGCAGACTGTCATATGCTGAGTAAGCATCTGAATAGTGTTCAAGCGCAAAAGACAGATTGGCGAAATTCAGAGTGGCAATCTCCACGAAGGAACCCTCGGATGAGATGTCGGCGGTCTTTGCATAATAATCGCAAGCCTTTTCCTTTTGTCCCAACTCCTTATAGCTTTCAGCAATATAGAAGAATGCCTGAGGCAATTGCTTGCCCTGAGGATATTCCGAAACATATCTGTCAAGAGCGGCCAGAGCCTTCTGATAGTTACCCCCCAGGAACATCTGCTCAGCGGAGTTGAAATACAGCATCTCTGTCTCTGAAGCTGACTTATTGATAGGGTTGTCCAAACTCTTTATGTAAGAGAGATATTTGTCGGGCTCTCCCATTCTCTGATAGATGGACTCGATGGCGAGCATTGCATCTTCTGCATAACCGCTGTGAGGCATTTTATCCACCAGCACTTTATAATAATCCAGTGCCTCTTCGTACTTCTTGTTGTTGGATGCAATCATTCCAAGCTCAATATATGCCCTGGCATAGAACGAACTGTCTCTCGTGGACGCCTTCAAAGTGTGGAAGCAGGTATTGGCATCACTGTCCTTTTTCATCTCCACATATGAACGCCCCAGTTCGTATAGAGCCTCATCATAATACGGAGCATCACTGGTGGCTTTCTTGACCTTCAGCAATGTATTCAACTTCTCGCTTCCCTTGCCCAGAAGCCCATAGCATATGGCCATCTGGTAGTATGGATAGATATCATTTGGCTGAGAAAACTCCCCGGAGGCTTTCGCATAGGTCTTGACCGCAGCCTGATAATCCTTCTTGGCATAATCGCAATCCGCTCTCCGGTAAAGGGCATCCTGCCTATTGGTCTTGTCCGAGCTTGTGATATAAATGTCAAACCACTTGGATGCAGTATCAAAATCCCCTTCCTGAAGGTAGCAGTAAGCGATATTGTATGGCAGTGTCTTGCCTTCTGTCATCTTATCGAGGGCGGAAAGATTGTACAGATCCTCAAACACAGTATGGGCTTCACTATAACTTCCGGACTGGAACAATGCTTCTGCAAGCCAGTAGCGTGTCAGCTTATTGAAATTGTCCTGCCTGTCGGTATAGAATGAAGCTGCACGCAAGTAGTTGACAGCATCCTTCCAAGACCCGCTTGAAACCAATTGCTTGGCTCTTAGATAATTAGCCTTCATATAGTTGGCCCTCATAGACTGATCGAGCTCATCTATATTGTCATAAGCCTCGACAGCTTCAGCATATTTATGGTTGTACAGAGCGGTTAGCGCTATGTAGCCATATATCTGGTCACCCTTCTTGGAAGATGCATATTTATCCAGATATGCAGTGAAAACGCTGGCATCGTTGTTGAGGTCAAATGCAAGTTTGGCATAATTGAAATAAGCATCCTCCTGGATAGCGGCATCAAAGGGAAGCGCCGCCGCATCACGGAATGCATTCAAAGCCGAAACCTTATTCTTTGTCTTGATGAATGAATAGCCCAACTGATAGTTTGCAATCTGGCCGATACTGTCCGTACGCACCGACATCATCGAATAATTGGAGATTGCGTTCTGGTATTCTCCCAGCGCATACTGAAGAGAACCGGCATAGAAATAATCAGCCCTTGACATCGAAGAGGACTGGAGAGCATCCTGATCGAAATACTGCTTGGCCTTGACAGCATCTCCCTGAACCAGATAAGCCTCAGAGATAATCCTGGATATATGCTGCTTCCTTTCCGCAGGCACGCTCTGGTACACTTCGTCAGCGTGCTCGGTGACATAAGCGTAATTTTTGTCCATAAACCGGCACTCAAGCATATAATAATTGGCAGTCTGTGCAAATCTGTCATCCGTGGAAGCTTTCTTGAACCAGTTGAAGGCCTCGGAGAAATCCTGACGGTCATAATACAGATATCCCAGAGCATAACGGGCTGCGGGTGAATACTCGGGAGAGTACATCATCTCGACTCGCTTGAAACCCACTGCCGCCTTTTCATATTCTCCGATCTCCTTATAGGAGAATGCTCTTTTGAAATACAGTTCCGCGAATTCATTGCGGGAGAGCGACTTCTCATTCACCTTTTCGTATTCGGATGCGGATTGGTCGAAAATACCCTCATCAAACAATACCGAGGCATTCTCAAAGTGAATCTTGTCAGACAGGACAGTCCTGCCGTATTTGGCATCGTAAGCCTCTACGGCCTGCCGGTAAGCGCCGTTCCTCGTCTTGATGTCGCAGAGAATAATATAACCGTCACTGACCGGACTGGGAGCCTGCTGGGAAACAGACTGGAAAACTGCTCTGGCGCCATCATACATACCCTTGTCGTACAGACCCATTGCCTGAGCAAGAAGAGCGAATACTGATACAGCCAGAATATTAATCTTCCTCATAAAAAACATTTACAAGTTAATAACCATATAAGATACAAATTTACTCTTTTTTTGGATATATTTGTCTCTTGAATCAAACAATATCACATATGAATATCGGGAAATTCTTTCTATCACTGACGGCAGCAATCTGCCTTCTCTCACCTGCGACGATAGCACAAACCATCGACCAATGTCTCACAACAAAAGACAGAAGCTCTCTGTTGGAATTCTCAGAGGGTCTGCTGTCCTTTTCCGACAACGCCCCAGGGGGCAAGAACTGTGCCATCATCGTGGATGAGAGACAGTCATTCCAGCAGATAGAAGGCTTCGGATTCGCAATGACGGGAGGCAGCGCCGGCCACCTTATGAGTATGGACAAAGAAAGCCGCACAAGGCTTCTCAATCAATTGTTCGGAAGGAAGAGCTCAGAGGCCGGTATCAATTACATCCGTTTGACCATCGGAGCATCCGATATGAATGCCTTCGTATTCTCTTACGATGACATCCCGGCCGGAGAGACCGATTTCGCATTGAAGCATTTCAACCTTTCCCAGGACCTGAATGACGTCATTCCTGTAATGAAAGAGGTCCTCTCAATTGCTCCTGACATTAAGATTATGGCCTCACCCTGGTCCGCACCCGTATGGATGAAAGAGGGAGGCGATGTCCGAGGAGGCAAGCTTCGCAAGGATTGCTACGGAGTATATGCCGACTATATGGTCAAATATGTTCAGGAAATGGGCAAACAGGGGATCAGAATCGACGCTCTGACAGTCCAGAACGAGCCTCTGAACAATAGAAACACCCCCAGTATGCCCTGGTCTCCGCAGGATCAAGCCGAGTTTGTCGGTCAACATCTTGGCCCCAAGCTTCAAGCCGCAGGACTGGACACCAAAATCATTATTTTCGACCACAACTGTGACCGCCCGGACTACCCTCTCACCACCCTTCTGGACAAGGATGCCGACAGATATGTGTCGGGAATCGCCTATCACCACTATATGGGAGACATGTCCGCAATGGGACACACTCATATGGCAAGACCCGACAAGGACATATACTTCACCGAGCAAATGACCACCGAAAGGCCGGGCAGCCCCGAGATCAACATCGCCCCCAGCGTCAAGAGACTGATTGTGGATGTAATGCGCAATTGGAGCAGGAACAGCATACTCTGGAATCTGGCCAACAATTCTATGAATGACCCGCACACAGACAACGGAGGATGCTCAATGTGCCAGGGCGCCATCACAATAGACAATGGGAAATTGACTTCTCTCAATATTGCCTACTACGTGATAGCCCATATCTCACAGTTCGTCCCGGACGGCTCGGTGAGAATCTTCTCGACCGGAGAAGACGATCCGGCTATCAGCATGTCCGAGGATGAGCAGAATCCCGGCGTATTCAGATCCGTTTACATATCATCCTCACAAGTTCTCCCGAACGTAGCATTCAAGACCCCAGAAGGAAAGATTGTCCTGCTGGTAGCCAACACCAAATCAGGAAGAGAGACTATAACAATCCAATACAAAGGGCGATACGCAACACAGACCCTGGAGTCCGGGGCAGTATGCACCTTTATATGGTAAAAACACAAAAATATGGCTGACAACGCATTGATTTCTTTCCACCACGCCGATATAATGAACAGCGAGGATGTGGTCATCTTTGACCTCAATATGGATATCTTTCCCGGAGACTTCGCATATATCGTCGGAAAGGTGGGCAGCGGAAAGACATCCATCATACGCACTATCACCGCTGAAAACCCTCTGCACGCCGGAGAAGG
>DCIC01000122.1:0-22450 GCA_002315825.1 Bacteroidales bacterium UBA1736
ATCTCAGTACCCGTTGCCGGGGTAAACTGAGTCCTTGCCATATAGATCATAAGAGCAATGGCCAGCTCTGCCACCGCATTGGAATTCTGTCCGGGAGTATTCATAACGACCACATTATGGGAAGTGGCACTGTCCAAATCCACATTATCATATCCGGCGCCGGCTCTGACCACGATTTTGAGATTAGGAGCGGCGTCAAATACCTCAGCTCCGACTTTATCGGACCGAACAATCATAGCGTCAATATCTGAAACGTGAGCAAGCAGTTCCGAAACCTCGGCATACTTCTCAAGGACTTCCAGTTGATGTCCTGCTTTTTCCACAATTTCTCTGATTCCTAAAACAGCAGCGGCGGCAAAAGGCTTCTGCGTAGCAAGCAAAATTTTCATCTTATGCTGATTTATGTTTATTCTCAAATTCGCGCATACAATCCACGAGCGCATCAACATCTTCCTGCGTACAAGCATTATACACAGAGGCTCTGAATCCGCCGACCGAGCGGTGTCCTTTGATGCCGATGATGCCATTGTCCTTGGCCAACTGCATAAACTCATCCTGAAGATGCTCTTTTCCTTCAGACATTACGAAGCATACATTCATTATGGATCTGTCCTCGACTGCAGCTGTTCCCTTGAACATAGTATTGCGGTCTATCTCGTCATAAAGAGTCTTTGCCTTCTTGACATTGATTTCATTCAAAGCCTTCACTCCGCCCATACTCTTCACCCATTTGAGTGTCTCGTTCATTACAAAGATTGAGAACACAGGAGGAGTGTTGAACATTGATTCCTTGTCGATATGAACCCTGTAATCCAACATAGTCGGGAGATAACGGCTCACCTTTCCCAGTGCATCCTTCTTGATGATGGCAAACGCAACACCCGCAGGGCCCGCATTCTTTTGAGCCCCTCCATATATCATAGCATACTTGCTCACGTCAACGGGACGACTGAGAATATCTGACGACATATCGGCAATGAGAGGAACAGGACAATCGATATCGGTCTTGATCTCGGTTCCATATATGGTATTGTTGGTTGTGATGTGGAAATAATCCAAATCAGAGGGAATCTCGTATCCCTTGGGAATATATGAGTAGTTCTTGTCCGAAGAGCAGGCAAGGGCATAAGCATCCCCCAGCCCTTGAGCCTCTTTCAATGCTTTGTGCGCCCATACTCCTGTATCAAGGTATGCAGCCTTCTTCTCAAGGAAGTTCATAGCTACATATAAAAACTCCATCGACGCTCCTCCGCCGAGAAAAACAACTTCATAACCATCCGGAATCGCCAGAAGTTCTTTCCAAAGAGCTCGGCATTCGTTCATTGTCTCTTCCCACTCTTTTGTTCTGTGAGAAATGGAAAGGACTGAAACTCCGGTTCCCTTAAAATCCTTGATGGCGGAGACAGCATTATCAAGGACAGCCTGAGGAAGGAGGCAAGGCCCGGCATTAAATACATGTTTCTTATTCATATTCTACTTCGTAGTAAGATTAAATATCATTTAAATATAGTAAATATTTCTCAATCCTTTGCAAAAAATCATCAGCTTGTGAAAGACGGACTTTAACTTTAAGGCAGCAGGTCTGACAAAATTCCTGGTCATATTGAGGTATCTCCATTTCCTTGAGCACTTTCATCACATTATTCATCTCAAGATAATCGAAAGAAAGGCTATAATGACGGCTCGCCACTTTTTCAATGACATTGGCTTTACCCAATGCATCAGCAGTGGAAGTTCTGTATGCCCGGATAAGACCGGGTATCCCGAGTTTTATCCCTCCGAAATATCTCACCACAACCACAAGGATATCGCTTAAGCCGAAGGAATCAATTTGAGACAGTATTTGCCTGCCTGCAGATCCGGATGGCTCCCCATCATCGTTCGCGCGGAAAGGCTCCCCCGACAGACCGATCCGATATGCATAACAATGATGTCGGGCATCGTGATACTCTTTTTTGAGAGAATCGACAATATCCTTTACCTCAGACACAGTCTCAACCGGATATGCTAATGCAATGAATCTGCTGCCATTATCCTTGAACAGGCCGTCAGAAATACCGGTGATGCTCTGATATGTATCTTTTATCTGGCCCATACCTTTTCAAATTTAGTGATTTTTTCTAACTTTGACACGACAAAAAAGTATTCAAACCAAGATATGTCCTACAAATACAAGGTTTCCCTCAACGGAATTAAAGGATTTTACAGGATTTACCAGATAGATGGAGATTCATCGTTATATTCATTGCACAAGCAAATGAGAAGTGATATGGAATTCCCTCAAGATCAGCTCATTCTATTTAAAGCAATGGATAGTGAAGGAAAGGTGGTCGCAAGATACGGCTTGTTCGATTTGGGTGATGGGACAGCAGATGAGATCAGTATCAGCCGGACCATCGAAGCGGGGATTACCAGTTTCGTCTATTTCTACGACATTACCAACAAAAAAAGCATCAATATCACTTTCGAGGGCGAGGTTCAGGGAAGTGTTTTTTCTCCTGTAATCATCGAATCCAAAGGTCCAAATCCCATTGAATTCGAAAACGGATACGTCGCTTTCGAGGATCTCCCCGACGAGAAGCGTCACCTCCCCGGAGAGGACAAGCCGAAGAGCAAACTCGCAGAGTTACTCAACATCGATATGGACAAGGATTTCGAGGACGATGAAGAAGAAGATGAGGATGAGGAGGAAGAGGAAGAAGATGACGAGACGGCTCAGATTTATGATGCCAACGAAGGCTTGGATTACTGATTGTGAGCCGCAAACTCATCATTGTCCTTGGACCGACCGCTGTCGGGAAAACCGATTTCAGCATTGACCTTGCTTTAAAATACGGTTCACCAATAATATCCTGCGATTCGAGACAAATCTACAAAGAGATGTCCATTGGCACAGCTGTACCTTCAAAAGAACAGCTCGATGCTGTCAGGCATTATTTCATTCAGACAAAATCAGTCACGGAGTATTACACCGCTGGCTTATTCGAACTGGAAGCTTTGGAACTGATAGAAAGTCTGTTCCGGGAAGGACACCAGACTCTTGTTATGACAGGAGGATCAATGTTCTACATAGATGCTATCTGCCACGGCATCTCCGAAGTACCTCAAGCCAACATTAAACTGCGCAGTGAGCTTACTGCCCGTCTGAAAGAGTCGGGCCTTGAAACATTGGCCGAGGAGTTGAGAGCGCTTGACCCGGTTTCTTATCAGCAGATCGACAGATCAAATGGTGCACGAGTCCTCAGAGCGCTGGAAGTCTGCCTTGACACCGGCAGACCATATTCCTCTTTTAAAATGGACAAGCCCAGACCCAGATCTTTCGAAATCGAAAAAATCGGCCTGACCCGTCCAAGAGCTGAACTTTATGACAGAATTAACAAGAGAGTCATCCAAATGATTGACTTTGGCCTGATAGAAGAAGTGAGGTCTCTGATTGAGTTCAGAAACCTCACTGCTCTTCAAACCGTCGGATACAAAGAAGTCTTTGACTACTTTGATGCCAATGGCGATGCCTCATTTGATCGTACCATCTCTCTTATCCAACAGAATACCAGACATTATGCCAAGCGCCAGATGACCTGGTGGAAAAGAGATGATTCGATCAAATGGATAGACATCTGATTACTCTTCTACCGTTGCAGGAACGACCTCAGCCACCTTTACATTGAAGATAAGTGTGGAGTTTGGTGCAATTCCCTGAGTGCCGGACTCACCATAGCCGAGAGCTGCAGGGATGTAAAGTTCAATCTCACCACCCTCACCTACAAGTTGAATGCCTTCCTGCCATCCTTTGATAACTCTGTCAAGAGTAAGCTCGACAGGCTCTCCGTCTGCAGGCGCCTCGTCAAAGACAGTACCATCAAGGAGTGTTCCTTTATAGAACACCTTCACGCCATCAGTAGGGCCGGGTTTGACATCACTTCCGGGGGCAATAATCTTATACTGAAGGCCGGAAGGAGTAACAACCACTCCGGGTTTCTCCTTATTTGCGGAGAGGAAAGCATCCTCTTTCTCTTTGTTGGCAGTGCTAACGAACTCTCTTCTCTTCTCAAGATAAGTATTGAACACATCATTCATCAGTTCGGGACTGATTTTGAACTGCTCAGCAAAAGCAGGATCGTTTGCAGAACCTTCGGCATTAATGAAATCCTCAATACCCTTTGTCAATTCAGAATAATTGATCTTACCAAAGTCATAAGCTTTCACGAAGCTTCCGAAATTGATACCGAGAAGATAGCTGACGGTGTCAATCTGTCCTTTTGTTGCGGGGAATTCGTCAGCGTTTTTGCCGGGCTTCTGAGCACAGGCAACGATAGTCATACCCAAAAACAGGGTAGCAGCAATTGTTTTGATTTTCATTTTATATAACAAATATTAAAGTTCCCAAGCAAGGGATGATGCGCCAAGAATGGCGGCATCAGAAGCCTTGAGCTCTGAGAACAGAATCTTCACTTTACCTTTCCATATCTGAAGCAGATTGTCATTCATCGACTTCATGATAGGCTCATAAAGGAATTCTTTTGCGCGTGCGAGTCCACCGAAAAGAACGATAGCCTCAGGAGCACTGAATGCAACAAAATCAGCGAAAGTGCGGCCGAGAAGATCTCCTGTGTACTCAAGAACCCTCTTTGCAAGGCTGTCCCCAACCTTAGCTGCATCATAAACATCCTTTGATGTAATATTGTCAACATTGCGGAGAACAGAATCGACTGAGCTCATTTCCAGCCAGTCGCGTGCTGTCTTGGCAACACCGATTGCTGAACAATAAGCCTCAAGGCATCCCTGCTTTCCACAACCGCAGACACGGCCATTGTGGCGGATAGCAGTAACGTGACCAAGCTCACCGGCAAATCCATCGTGACCATAAACAAGTTCTCCATTGATGATGATACCGCTGCCGACACCTGTTCCGAGAGTGATCATAATGAAATTCTTCATCCCTCTGGCAATACCGTAAGTCATCTCACCTACTGCAGCTGCATTTGCATCATTTGTAACGGATACGGGGATACCAGTCTTTTCCTGAAGCATAGAGGAAAGGGGAACTGCAGTATTTGCAGCCCAAGCAAGATTGGGAGCGAACTCAATAGATCCCGTATAGTGGTTTCCGTTGGGAGCGCCAACTCCGATACCACGAATCTGACCCTCCTTACCTGCCTCGCGAATGATATTTTTGATTGCATCGGCAAGAGCTGTTATGAACGCAGCAGCGTCAGAGCCGAAAACATCTGAACGAATCACGGTCTGTGCAAGCACGATACCACGTGCGTCAACTACTCCGAGTTTGGTTGTCTGTCCACCGACATCAACACCTACGACAAATTGTTTCTCCATTTTATTATAATTTTTACCGAAAATTAGTCTACAACGATATCTTTATTGACATTCTTGGATCCTATCACTGCGAAGAAGAGCATATAGATAAGGAGTGCAAATACGAACCAGTAGCTGCCGATATATCCAACTTTGTCAGCAATTGCATTCTGAACAAGAGGACATACGCCACCGCCGACTACCATCATCATGAAAAGACCGGAAGCCTGCTCTGTATATTTTCCAAGTCCGTCAACTGACAATGCAAAGATACATCCCCACATAACGGAAGTACAGAGACCGCAGAGAACAAGGAACAGACAGCTGACAGGAACCTGAGCCATGCTGAAACCTGTATGGATATCGAATCCGGGCATTGAAATGGTCTTTGTTGCAGGAACAACGATAGCAAGGAAGATGAACGCAAGAGCGAATGAAAGAACTGTCACAAGCTGAGCCTTGGGAGAAATCTTTCCACTGATGGCAGTACTTCCAAGACGGCCTACAAGCATAAGCAGCCAATACATAGCGGCAAGAGCTCCACCGACAGCGGCTCCGTTAGCGATGCCTGCACCGGCAGAAGTAGGATCTGAAAGATAGAAATTGAGGGTTCCGGGGATACCTACCTCAACACCCACATAGCAGAAGATTGTAAAGATTCCGAACACTGTATGACGGAAGTTCCAAGGACTCTTCTCATACTTGGCCTCAACTTTTCCGAGAGAAGGCTCAGGAATTGTAACACAAAGGATAATGATGAAAGAGATGGCAAATACGCCCATAGCAATCCAGAGAAGAGGAGCGACATCTGACATAGCTGTCTTATCAGTAACAGTACCGATGAGAGCACCTACGAAGAGAGGAGTCAATGTTCCTGAAAGTGAGTTGCAGGCACCACCGGCCTGAACGAGCTGATTTCCACGGTTTCCGCCGCCACCGAGGATGGTAAGCATAGGATTTACGACTGTGTTGAGCATACAAACACAGAATCCGCAGATGAATGCACCGAGGAGATAGATGACAAAGTTGAGACAAACTATATCCTCACCGACATTGAACACTTTGACCCCGGCTCCAACTTTGCTCGAGAGCAACTGTACGAATACTCCGATGATACCGAGAGCGAGAGCGATAAGACCTGTTTTCTTATAGCCCTTGGTTGAAAGCATCTTTCCAGCAGGGATACCCATAAAGAGGTATGCGAGGAAGTTCATCATATTTCCCCACATTCCTGCCCAAGAGTAAGACTGCTTCCAGATATTTCCGAAAGGAGCCGCAAGGTTGGTAACGAAAGAAATCATTGCGAACAAGAAGAACATTGTCACAATCGCAATGACGTTGGTTTTTTTCTTTTCCATACTGAATTATTATTTGGTTAATAGTTTTATGCGCAATACAAAAAGTTCCACAAGTTAAGTATTTTTTTTCAAATACAGAAAACCCGGGCATTTCATATGAACAAAGTCTTAAAAAAGTTCTGCAACAGAGCTTCGAAATAACACTTTCTCACAGAAAAAGACAAATCATTAAGATAATTTTTGTTTAATACGATTTAATGTTATACTTTTGCAACAGACAACGAAGGGATTCGTGTCTATTTGTTAAGTTCGTTTTATATACTGAGAGAGCGCTTTTGGGGAAAAGCGCTCTCTTCTTTGTATATTTTCTTCAAATGGGACACCGTCAAATTATCGACTCCAAATTCTTGGGATTCAACAAGTTCTTCCCCTCCGCCGTAAAGGCGTAATCTATACGGTCCGCATAATAGGCTTCGACCTTACCCCTTACAATCTTCATAGTACTGTTGACAAGACCATTCTTCTCCGTAAAGGGTTCGCCAAGAACAACAATTGACGCCGGGAGCCAACGCTCGGGGAACATTCCGGCATGAATTCCTCCTGTCTTGTAAGAATCCGTTTCAGACTGGATCTTTTCAAGCATTTTCCGCGCCGCCTCGTCTGACTTTACATCATCGATCTTACATTCCTTCTTGACATACTCTCTCAAACTGTCCTTATTGGGGACAATGAGTACAATGGTATATGGACTCTGATTGTTATGCAGAATGACCTGCTCTATGTATTTCGATCCATCAGCGAGGGAATCCTCATACCCCTCAGGACTGTACTTCTCTCCATCAGAGGAGATAAGAAGAGATTTGAAACGGCCTGTGACATAGAGGTATCTCGGATTCTCAGGATAAATATACCCCATATCTCCAGTATGAAGCCAGCCATCTACAACAGTCTTGGCGGTAGCCTCGGGATTCTTCCAATATCCGGCCATAACGTTTTCGCCTCTTATGACAATCTCTCCCTTCTGGCCGTGTGGCAGTTCATTGCCCTCATCATCACATATCTTGATATCCATAGGCTCGACTGTCCGGCCGGACGATCCGAAAATTGCATGCCCCAACGAATTTGAGCAAATGATAGGGGTAGCCTCAGAAAGACCGTAACCTTGGAACATAGGCATTCCTATCGCGCAAAAGTATCTCTGCAGTTCTATATCGAGAAGAGCGCCGCCGCCGACAAAGAATTTCATCCTTCCACCGAAACTTTCACGGACATTCTTGAAGATCAATTTGTCAAACAAATCCACGAGAGGTTTTCTCCAGAAATCCTTCAACCCTCCCCGATTATAATACTCCTTATTATATTTTATCGCATTGTTGAGAGCAAAGTTGTACAGCTTCTCCACCCTCGGGCCCTTGGCCTTGATCCCCGCCTCAATGTTCTTTCTGAAATTCCTTGCAAGCGCAGGAACAGAAAGCATAGCGTGGGGGCGAACCTCCCTTATTGCGGAAGGAACATTCTTCAATGTAGCCAGCGGGGTTTTTCCCACAGGTACGGTAGCTATACTTCCGCCGTAGGACATCATTGTATAAAAACCGGCCACGTGAGCAAAGCAGTGGTCAAGAGGCAGAATTATCAGCATCACCTCTCCCTCGTCAATGCCGATGACTGATGCGCCCTGCTCTACATTTGCGGTATAATTTCTATGAGTCAGTAAAATTCCTTTCGGATCCGCAGTCGTTCCGGAAGTATAACTGATATTGGCGTAATCATCCGGTCCGACTGAGGCCATTCTCTCCTCCAGCACTCCGGGATTATTGGCAATGAACTCTTCTCCCATAGTATGGAGGGTATCAACGCACATTTCATTCTCCTGCAGGTCGGGCACTGAGTCCAACACTATCACTTTCTCCACCATAGGAAGATCAGAGTATATCTTCCTCAGCTTGGGTAGCTGCTGCGAGGACACTATGACAAATCTGGAGTCCGAATGTCTGATACGGAAGAGCAAATCATTGCTTTCTTCAAGCTTGACCGACAAAGGCACATTGACTCCTCCGGCGAACAAAACGCCCAGCTCGGCGAGAATCCACAAATTCCTTCCTTCCGAGAGCAAAGATGACTTATCCCCTTTTGCCATCCCCAAAGACATCAGTCCGGCAGCAAGGATTCGACCCTCGTTACGTGTCTGTGAGAAAGTCGTCCCCCGCCACTCTCCGTCTATTTTCTCTCGCAAAAAGATATTATCCGAATATTTGTCAGCATACTTATTGACAAAATCAATAATCGTCAGTCTTTTATTCATTATATACTACTCATTATCAGAAGGGAACAATCCAAACAACTGCCCGTCAATCTTGTTTGTTATCATTTCGAAATCTTCAGGACGGTTTGCGAATTTGATTTCATCCACATCAATCACCAATATCCTTCCCTTATACGATTTTACCCATTGTTCATATCTCTCATTCAATCCAGTGATATAGTCTATTCTGATACTCTTCTCATATTCCCGCCCACGCCTCTGGATTTGTGATATCAGATTTGGGATGGATGAGCGGAGATAAATCAACAGATCAGGTGGATTGATCAGAGACATCATCAGATCAAAAAGCTCCATATAACTGTCGTAGTCACGGGAAGTCATTAGGCCCATATCGTGAAGATTGGCGGCAAAAATATACGCATCCTCATAGATGGTCCTGTCCTGAATCACGACGGCATCGGATTTGGAAATCTCGACCACATCCCTGAATCTCTTATTCAAAAAATAAATCTGAAGATTGAAAGACCATCTTTCCATATCAGAATAAAAATCCGACAGATATGGATTGAAATCGGAAGGCTCAAACTTGGTTGACCATCCATAATAATTGGACAACATTCTGGTCAATGTCGTCTTTCCACTTCCGATATTTCCAGCGACAGCGATATGCATATGTTGTGTACAATTGAATATTGCGCAAATATAATAATTTATCACAAGTGTTTAGTACATTTGCACGTACAATTATCAAGCCCAAATGATAAACATAAAGAAATTTTCATTCTCCCTTCTGGAAGAGAACACTATGATTGTAAGAGGGGATAGTCCGGAAGCAGTTATCGTTGATCCGGGTTTTATCCACGATGATGAGAAAGATTCATTTTTCAGATATATCAGCGATGAGAAGCTTCAACCGGTGGCAATCCTACTGACCCACGCACATTTCGACCACATATTCGGAGTGAGTGACTGCGTTTCGCAATACAGAATTCCAGTGTATATGCACCCCGAAGACAAAATCGTCAAGGAAGAAATGTCAGATATTTCAAAGAAGTTCCTGATGAAATCCCCCCAAAAAGATTGGGATACGGTTGACATAAGCGATGGACAGATTCTGACTCTCGCCGGGATTGATTTCACAGTAATTCACACTCCCGGTCATTCACCGGGAAGCGTTTGTTATAATATTGCGAAGGAAAGGATCCTTTTCAGCGGAGACACCCTGTTTGCCGGTGCAATAGGAAGGACTGATTTTGATTACGGCGATTATGATAAGGAGATTGTATCCCTTATGGAAAAGATTATGTGGCTGGACAGTTCCACTTTCGTTTACCCCGGACACGGAGGGCCCACTTCCATAGGAAGAGAGCGAGCTGACAACCCGTTTCTGGTACCTTTCAACGAAAAAGATGAAGACGGAAGCGTCGATGGGATAAGAGTGGACAATGAATAAATTCATAGAGATACACGGAGCCAAGGCCCACAACCTCAAGAATATAGACTTGAGCATTCCCCGCAACAAGTTTGTTGTCATAACAGGATTGAGCGGAAGCGGAAAGTCGTCTCTCGCCTTCGATACCATCCACGCCGAGGGACAGAGGCGGTATATGAACACTCTTTCTCCTTATGCAAAGCACTTTATGGGTATTCTGGAAAAGCCTATGGTTGAAAGTATCAATGGACTGAGCCCTATCATCGCCATCGAACAGAAGACCACCGGCAGCAACCCTCGTTCTACCGTCGGCACAATTACAGAAATATATGATTTTCTAAGACTTTTATACGCAAGAGCATCAAGGGCATATTCCCCGGTTTCCGGCACAGAGATGATCAGATACAATGATTCACAAATCCTCGATCTGATTATGAAAAACTATTCCGGAAAGAAATGCATCCTTCTATCTCCCCTAGTCAGAGGAAGAAAGGGACATTACCGTGAGTTGTTCGATCAGCTCAGGAAGAAAGGATACACCCAGGTCCGAGTCGACGGGACTATATGCAATCTGAGCGAGATAGAATCTCTGGACAGATACAAAGGACATTTCATTGAAGCAGTAATAGATAAGCTCAAGCCAAAGGAAGGGGACGAGAAACGTGTCAGGGACTCAATCATTGCAGCACTGAATCTTGGAAAGGGATCGGTAGCCATCGAAGATATTGAAACGGGGACACTTCAACATTTCTCAAAGCACCTTGTTGACCCGGACAGCGGAATATCCCTGCAGGAGCCGGCACCCCACTCCTTTTCATTCAACTCTCCCCAAGGATACTGTCCCTATTGCAAGGGTCTGGGTAAAGTGGTCGATGTAAATCTTGACACAATAATCCCAGACAAGACTCTCAGCATAGCGGAGGGTGGCATCATCCCGTTAGGAAAAGTCCGCGAGAACAAAAAGTTCGACATTCTCAGAGCTTTGTCCCGCAAATATGCATTCTCCATATATGACCCCATAGCGGCAATACCGGATGAAGCTATTGCCCACATCGTGTTCGGCTCTGAAGATTATTTCAGAGTTGGCGACGGAGTATTGGCCGAAATGGCCATCTGGCCGGGAATTCTGGAAGATATAGAAGAAAAAATCATATGCCCGGTATGTCACGGAACCAGACTGAATGAAAATACCAAATACTTTCTGATTGACGGCAAGACTATATCAGAGGTCGCCTCAATGGAGATCTCTGATCTTCAGATCTGGCTCACTTCTCTATGGGACAAGCTCAGCGGAAGAGAGAAGAACATAGCAAGGGACATACTCAAAGAGTTGGATGACAGAGTGAGATTTCTTATGGATGTTGGGCTGGACTACCTGTCTCTGGACCGCGCGACCGCATCACTGTCTGGAGGAGAGAGTCAGAGAATACGTCTGGCCACTCAGATAGGGTCAAAACTTGTCGGAGTCCTTTACATTTTGGACGAGCCCAGCATTGGACTCCATCAAAAGGACAATCGCAAGCTTATCGCATCCCTGAGCAAGCTCAGAGATGAAGGGAATTCGGTGATTGTAGTCGAACACGACCTTGAAACTATGACTTCCGCCGACTGGATTGTCGATGTGGGACCCGGTGCCGGAATTGAAGGAGGGAGAATCTGCTATAATGGTCCCGTCGGGGAATGGAAGGAAGAAGACAATTCCATCACTTTGGATTATCTCAGAGGGAAGCGGTCCATAAGTTTACCTCAAACCAGAAGAACGGGGAACGGCAAGACTCTCACACTGTATGGAGCCCGCGGGAACAATCTTAAGGACATAAACGTAAGTTTTCCTCTCGGAATGTTCATAGGGATAAGCGGAGTCAGCGGAAGTGGCAAGAGTACACTCATCAACGAGACACTTATGCCCATCATCAAAGCCAAACTCTACAACGGAAAGCAGAAGCCACTCCCTTACGCGCGGATTGAAGGCTTGGAGAATATCGACAAATTGATTGAGATTGACCAAAGTCCCATAGGAAGGTCCCCAAGAAGCAATCCCGCCACATTCACAGGAGTATTCAGCGATATCCGCTCTCTTTTCGAGGAAACCTCTGATGCAAAAGTGCGAGGATTCAAAGCAGGAAGATTCTCTTTCAATGTCACTGGAGGACGCTGCGAAGAATGCAAGGGGGCAGGCATCAAAGTCATAGAAATGAATTTCCTCCCATCGGTCAATGTTGTCTGCGACGAATGCCGCGGACGCAGATACAAAGAAGATACTCTTGCTGTCAGATACAAAGGCAAAAACATCAGTGATGTCCTTGATATGCCGATCAGCGAGGCTTATGAATTCTTCAAAAACATTCCAAAAATATCCCAGAAGCTCAAAGCTCTTGTGGATGTGGGTTTGGGGTATGTCCACCTGGGGCAATCCGCAGTAACTCTTTCCGGAGGAGAGAGCCAGAGAATGAAACTTGCGGCCGAACTCTTCAGAAAGGACACCGGCAACACACTGTATATGTTGGACGAACCCACTACAGGACTTCACTTCGAAGACATAAAGGTCCTCCTGAGCGTGCTCCAGAGGATCGTTGATCAAGGCAACACAGTTATTATCATAGAACATAATCTGGACGTTCTAAAATCCGTCGACTATCTTATAGATATGGGTCCGGGAGGCGGAGCCGCAGGCGGGAGTATTGTTGCAGAAGGCACTCCCGAACAATTATCAAAAAACAGCAACTCAATAACAGGAGAATTCCTATCAGAATTATTATGACAAAGATTGACGCAGCAAGACAGGAGTACAAAGACTGGTGCAGCGCAGTAGGTATTGACACCATTGAAGCTCTGAACGCGACTCTGGACGAAGGGCGCGGGATAGAACTCATCAACCTGTGCGAAGCAAGACAGGAGAGAAAGTACGCAGATATCGCAAACCAGATTTACTATAGGAGACGTTCTAAAAAAATAATAATGATGTCGGGGCCTTCCTCCAGCGGGAAGACTTCTTCAGCTTTGAGAATCGCTCAGCAATGCAAGGTCCTGGGTTTGAATCCAAAAGTCATCGAGCTGGACAACTATTTCGTATCCAGGGAAAAGACCCCGAAAAACGAGAAGGGCGATTATGATTTCGAAGCTCTAGGTGCAATGGACATTGAATTGTTGAATGAACATCTCAAGATGCTTCTGGAAGGAAAGACTGTTGAAATCCCCAAATTTGATTTCGTAAAAGGATGCCAGGTCCGCTCGGGGAAATGCATCACCCTTGGCAGCAATGACATATTATGTATGGAGGGAATCCACGCACTCAATCCGGCTCTGACTCCCGCAATAGATCCGGCAAATATTTACAGAGTGTATATATCAGCTCTTTCAGCACTTCCGGGAGGAGAGAAAGTGCACAATTCCACTACTGACAAAAGGCTGCTGAGAAGAATTCTTCGGGACAGCAGGACAAGAGGCATATCTCCCGAGACCAATATTCTTCAATGGCCCAATGTCAGAGCAGGTGAAGAGAGGAACATTTTCCCATTCGAAGAAAATGCGGAAACTGTTTTCAATTCGTCCACACTTTATGACATCCCCTTATTGAAATACTACACAGAACCATTGCTGGAAGGTATTTCTGAATCCTCCCCGGCATATGAAAAAGCACAACACCTTTTGGATTTGATTGGGCATTTCAGAGTACTCAAACCCTCAGAAATTGCAGCAGTTCCTCCCACCAGCATCATGAGGGAGTTTATCGGAGGTCAGACACTCTAGAAAAAATTATCATTATGTGGATTTGGGCAACTGTCGGTTCGGCATTTATGCTGGGCATATATGACTTGGCGAAAAAACAGGCACTTAAGAAAAATGATGTTTTCCACGTCCTGTTCTGGGCTACATTATTCTCTACACTTCTACTGATTCCTTTCTTTTCTCACGGAGAAGTCAAAGACCATTTGATTGTTTTCGCCAAAGCACTTTTAGTCACTTTATCCTGGGTATCAGGACTTTACGGAATCAAACTTCTACCCATTACCATTGCAGGGACAATCAAGGCGTCCAGGCCAGTGTTCGTTCTGATTTTCTCGCTTGTATTCTTTGCAGAAAAGCTCAATGGGATGCAATGGGCCGGGGTGATTCTCGCTCTTAGTTCCATATTCCTTCTCAGCAGATCCGGCAAGGAAGAAGGAATCTTTTTCCTTAAAAGCAGAGGGGTATTCTATATGGGCATATCAGTCCTTTCCGGAGTATGCAGCGCCTTATTTGACAAGCACATTATGGGATATATGGAGCCCCTCTTCGTTCAGAGCTGGTGCAACCTATATGTCACGGCCATTCTGGGACTCATCATATTGATTATGAAGGCGTGCAACAAAGAACAGACAGAATTCCATTGGGACTGGATATTACTTCTGATAGCAGTGTTCATCACCCTCGCGGATTATCTGTATTTCTATGCCCTGAGTAAAGAAGGAGCCCTTCTGAGCATTATTTCACTGACCAGAAGGAGTTCTGTCATCTTTACATTTATCGGAGGTGTGATCCTTTTCAAAGAAAGAAATGTCAAGTCCAAAGCTTTGGCACTAAGCGTAATGCTGATTGGAATGATTCTTATTGTACTGGGGTCGAAATAGCTTTTTTGAGCTGATCGTCATAACGCAGACGAATCTTGACTCCTGCCTCCTGGAAATAGTATCTCACAACAATCTCCTCTTCAAGGAAAGGAATGATTTCATCTTTCTTGAGGTTGAGGATTTGTTCCTTGTCCATCTCCAATGCCTTGCGGACAGTCTCAAGTTCATCTTTCAGACCTTCTTCCAGTCCGTCCTTACCCAACTCCCTGACCATCTGATCGTAGAGAGTCTTTGCACTTGAGCGGTAATCAAACTCGCGGGTCTTGGCATATTCGACGAAATCTTTGTACTCGGCATCTGTCAAATGATACTTGTCCTCCTGCGCGATTGTTGGGTGTTCACAAACGTATTTCAATGCGTACTGCTCCAAAACTCCGCTCAAAACTAACGAATAAGTCACCCTGCTGTATTCCTGGAGAGCAATCTCATAATCGGGGGTGATTCCGCCGCCATCACGGACAATACGGCCGGAAGCAGTCTTGAACTCGTGGGTCAAGGAGTCGGGAATATGTCCTACACTGCCGTCTTCATTTCTGTGGCTGTAATCTATGGCCTGCACGCAACGTCCCGAAGGAGTGTAGTATTTGGCAGTTGTTATCTTCAAGGAACCATTGTACGGTAAGGGGCGGATACTCTGGACCAGTCCCTTACCATATGTCCTTTTGCCCATTATGACAGCTCTGTCATAATCCTGAAGAGCTCCCGACACGATTTCAGACGAAGAGGCCGTACCTCCGTCCACCATTACGATGATAGGGATCCGAGTATCGACGGGCTCTGTCTGTGTCTTATACACAACCTCATCCCCACTCTGCCCACGCGATGTCACCACTACGGAGCCCTTGGGTATAAAGAGAGCAACAATCTTCACTGCCTCCTGCAGGATACCGCCGCCATTGCCTCTGAGATCAAGCACCAGACGTTTCATCCCTTGATTGCGAAGCTTGAGAAAAGCATCCTTTACGTCCTGAGACACATTTTCCGTAAATCCCGACTGGAGAATGTACCCGGTAGTATCATCAAGCATTCCGGCATATTCCACATCGGGAAGATGGATACGCTCTCGGGTAACATCAATGTCGACCAACTCACCGGTACGGACTTTCTTGACCTGAAAACTGACAGAGGTACCGGGCTTACCTTTCATCCTGTCACTGCAAGCCTTTGAATCCAAACCCTTTACAGAAACGCCATCGATTGAAACAATCTCGTCACCCGGGGTCAATCCGGACTTCTGCGCCGGTGAAGCAAAGTACGGCTCGTTGATAATGACATTACCGTCCTTCTCGGGCTTGTAGATGATGGCTCCTATTCCTCCATAGGTCTTATTGATCATCATCTCAAGATCCTCGTTTTCCTCTTCGGGAATATAGACCGTGTATGGATCCAGATTCTCCAGCATAGCGTCAATCCCAGTTTTGACCATCCTGTCCAAAGGGAGTGAATCAACATATGATTTATTGATTTCTTTCAAAATAGCATTTTGAATCTCAGTCCATTGTCCTAGTTTGAAACTCTTTGTCTGGGAAAATGCAGGAATCGCCACGAGGGTGGCGCAAAGGAAGGCAATTGTTTTTTTCATAGCGCAAAAATAAACAACTCTTTTCATATATTTGCACAATATGAGATTGATATTTGCAACCGGCAACCGCGGCAAGCTCAATGAAGCTTCCGAAATCCTTGGAAACGGCTTCAAACTCACCTCCCCTGCCGAAATGGGGATATTGGAGGAGATCCCGGAAACAGGAAACACACTTCGTGCCAACTCCGCACAGAAGGCAAGATACATATATGAAAAGACAGGAGCTGCCTGCTTTGCGGATGACAGCGGCCTGGAGGTGGACGCTCTGAACGGAGATCCCGGTGTACATTCTGCGAGATATGCAGGTAACCACGACTTTGAGGCCAACATCGACAAAGTCCTTTCCGAACTTGCAAAAGTGCCTCAAATGCCCCGGACAGCACGCTTCAAATGCGTAATCACCTTGATTCTGGACGGAGAAGAGCACATTTTTGAAGGCAGTGTGGAAGGAGTGATCGCGTCAAAGAGAACAGGGGACGGCGGCTTCGGCTATGACCCGATTTTTCTCCCGGACGGATTTGACGGAAAGTCCTTTGCCGAAATCGGCGAGGAACAGAAAAATAAAGTTTCACACAGAGGTAAAGCTCTGAAAGCGATGGAGATGTGGCTTAAAGACAACAAATGATTCATCCCACCGAGCTCATAATTCTTTCTCTAACAAAGACAAGAGATTCTTCCGCTGTAATTCATACCCTCAGCAAGGATTTCGGCAGAAGATCATTTATCGTCAGCATAAAGAAAGGATCTCCTATGGCTTATTTCCTTCCATTGAATATCCTCGAAGCCGACATAACAGAGAATCCCAAATCGCAGCTCTGGAGAGCCTGCAATTTCAATTCAGTCCACCCCCTCACGAGCATCAGAGGCAATATTCATAAAAATGCTATGTCCTTGTTTTTGAGTGAAGTATTATACCGGACTCTACAGGAAGGACCATCCCAGGACGGAATGTATGAATGGTGCAAGAATATGATTCTTAGATTGGAACATCTTGAGAAAGGTTACTCCGCGTTCAATACCGGATTTCTGGTGGAACTTGCAATCGAGCTCGGATTCTCGCCGGCAGGATCTGACCTTCTCCCATATTCAGACTCCGATGACAAGGACAATATAGATCTTATGTTGAGATATATTTCCGATAATCTGGGCACCACACTCAACATCCAATCCTTAAGAGTATTAAGAGAATTATACAATACAAACAGCATATGAAACGGATACTAGCAATCGCTTTGATGTTAGCCTCATTGGCAAGTCAGGCACAGGACAAAACAACCCGAAAGATTATCGAAATCGGTCAGAATGACAACAGGACAATGATTCACGACGACTTCCTCGCAAACAGAATCGGAGGAAGGCCTGTCGGCTCCCACGCATTGGAGGATGCCGAGAAATGGGTGGCATCCCAATTCAAATCCTGGGGATTGGAAGTTATGGTTCAAGAAGTCGGTGAGATCAAGGTCGGATTCAACAGAGGCCCCTGGTACGGAAGAATGTTGAGCGAAGATGGAATGACTCTCCATTTCGGGACACCGGGCTATACCGCAGGAACAAAAGGCCCTCAGAAAGGCCACGTCTTGATTGAGCCTAAAAACAAGCGCGAATTGGAAAGGATGAAAGGGGCTCTCAAAGGGGCTTGGGTCCTTATTGGAGGAACATCTGGAGGAATGGCCATTGACTGGTCAGCCCAAGCCGATGAGAGAAGAGCCGCCGTTGCAGATACAGGTGGATATGAGCCGGCCCTGTTCTACAGGGAAATGGTGGAAGCCGGTGTCCTGGGTTTCATCCAGTCATCAAAACTTCCTCTGCAGATACATTATGACCGAGCCAACTGCTACAACATTACGATGGACAATCTCCCCACCGTATGCGACATCAAACTGGATGAGACTCAATACGCAATCATTGAGCAAAAAGTCCTCCATATGGATGATTTCCTACTCGAATTCGACATCAGGAACCATTTCAACGAAGGTCCGGTCAAATACCACAACATCATCGGAATCCTGCGCGGAAGCAAATATCCCAATGAATATGTTCTGCTCGGAGGGCATTTGGATGCTTATGATATAGCTTCCGGAGCAGTGGACGATGGAAACGGCACATCGGTGACAATGGAAACCGCCAGACTTCTTACTGCCAGCGGAGCAAAGCCGGCACGAAGCATTATGTTCTGCATATGGACAGGTGAGGAATACGGACTTCTGGGATCCAAATATTTCGTCGAGAACAAAACTGTTCCCTGGGATAAGATATCCAACTATTTCAATAGAGACGGAGGTCCAAACGCCACAACAGGAATCTCTGTCCCCGAAGCAATGTACGATGACTTTGTAAAGGTATGCGAACCGATTATGAGTCTTAATCCCGAGATGCCTTTCACTGTCATCAAGAGAGACAAGCCTCAGGAAAAGCCAAAAAAGGCAGGCGGATCTGACCACGCATACTTCGTAATGAACAGCATTCCCGCCATTTCTTTTATCGAGAGTGACCCAAAGGGCTACAATTTCAACTACCGGAAAATCTGGCACACGGAATATGACCTTTACAATGAGGTCATCCCCGAGTATATGGAACACTCAGCAATAGTAAATGCAGTGGTTGTATATGGCATTGCCAATCTCAATCATCTTCTGTCAAGAGAGGGGCTGTACAAAGACTAACGGAATTTCTTGTCTTCATCAAGCATCCCCAAATAGGAATTATACCTTTGAGCTGATATCAAGCCGCTGTCCACAGCGGCCTTTACTGCACAGCCCGGTTCGTGAGTGTGAGTACAAGGTATGAAACGGCAATCATCCGACACCCTGAGCATTTCGGGGAAATACTTTGATACCTCCTCTTTCTGGACATCCACGAGGCCGAAACCCCTAAGTCCAGGAGAATCAATAATATAGCCACCACAAGACAATGGGTACATTTCGTAATATGAAGTAGTGTGACGCCCCTGAAGGTGGACTTCGGAAATCATTCCCGTCTTCGGGTTCAGAGAAGGGTCAACTCCTTTTATAAGAGAAGATTTACCCACTCCCGACTCTCCAGAGAACAAACATACTTTTCCCTTACAAGCCTCACGCAGTTCCGCCACACCCTCTCCGCTGCGGGCCGATGTCTGAATCACTCTGTAACCGGCTCGGGTATATATGTCTAGAAAACCCTCAATTTGATCCGGGGCTTCTTCCCTGTACATATCCACCTTATTGAGGACAACTGTGGTAGGGATTCCATAAAGTCCACAAGTAACTAGAATCCTGTCAAGGAACGGAAGTTTGATTTCAGGAAAATACAATGAAACGACAACGAAAGCCTCATCAACATTTGCGGCTATAATATGGGACTGGCGGGAAAGGTTTGTGGAACGTCTGATGACATAGTTCCTCCTTGGTTTGACAGACACAATCAGCGCCGGATTCTCTTCGGTGATCTCAGCGCCACACTCATATTCCACAACATCACCAACCGCAACCGGATTTGTCGCAGAAACCGATTTTAACCTGATTTTACCCCTCAGTACGGCTGGAAACAAATCCCATCCGGGAAGTTGGGTCAGCAGATAATGACTGCCGGTATTCTTTACTACTGTTGCTTCGCGTTTCATCTGATCTGTACAAAATGGCATTATTGCCAAAAATAAGTAAAATTTAAACAAGTAATTGACATATTCTTTTAATAGATTTGCACATACTTACTTTATATTTTCGCTTATGAACCGAAAAGATTTCCTCCGAACTTCAAGTTTCCTTATCCTGGGTGGAGCAGCAGCCCTGAAAGTCAGCGCCAAAGATACCCCGTCTCTACACCACTCCACAGCTCCATTGGCAAAGGAAAGTAAAGAAGGACAGTATCCAATGTACGATCTCCACGTGCACACCTCTCAGAGTCAATCCATCGAGGACATTGTACGCAAGTCCCGTGAAATGGGTCTTAGTTTCGGTGTAATGCAGAATGTCGCCCCCTGGGGCATAAAAACCAACGAGGATCTTCAGGCGTATCTGGACGAAATGAGTAAATATCCGGTCTACATCGGACTTCAGCCAATGAGTCTTGGATGGAGCAAGAACTTGAGCCCCGAACTTATCGCAAAGGCTGACTACGTAGCAATGGACCCTCAGGTCGTTCCAAAGGCTAACGGATATGGCGAGCAGATTGAGGTGTACACATATGCCTCATACATCGATTCTGCTGAGACCTTTATGCAGGCGAATATGGATTACTATATGAAGATACTCTCAAAAGAGGAACCAATTGATATATTCGCTTGCCCGCTTCTGCTCCCAAATGCCATTGAGCGCGAATATCACACTCTCTGGACCAAGGAACGTCAGGAAATGATTATAGAAGCCTGCCGGAAGAATGTGATTGCGATTGAAATCAACGATTTGATGCACGTTCCCCACAAGGAATTCATCTTGAAAGCAAAGAAGGCCGGAGTAAAATTCACTTTCGGAAGTGACACCCGCAACCAGCAGACCGGTCGTCTGATATATTGCCATACTATCGCAAAAGAATGTGGTCTTGAGATGAAGGACTTCTTCATCCCTAAAAGAAAACTGGGCTGAGACAGCCAATCGCTATTTTTTCCGGGAGGATGACTAAATAAGTCCAAGACTTAGAGGTCATCCTCTTTTTCTTGCCTTCCTCAAGTTTTTTAGGGACGGGATGTTTTTTATGCTATATTTGTGAATTATGCTGACACAAAAAGAATTGGATAAGTACATCGCAGACCTTTTCGAGTCCTACAAATTCAAAAAGGAGCCCGAAGGGCTTTATGACCCTCTGCGATACATGATAGCGATAGGGGGCAAAAGGCTCCGTCCCAGACTATGTCTGCTTACATACTCTCTGTTCAACGACAAATTTGATGAAAGGATTCTGCAGCCGGCCGCGGCATTGGAAGTATTCCACTCCTTCACCCTGCTACACGATGATATTATGGATAACTCTGACCTCAGGCGCGGCAAAGAGACGGTATGGAAAAAATGGGACGAAAACACAGCCATTTTGTCTGGAGACGTGATGTGCATCGACAGCTTTGCCAGAGTATCTAAAGCGCCCGGAAGCGTCCTCTCCGATGTTCTGGAAATATTCGGACGCACGGCCGCACAGGTTTGTGAAGGTCAGCAGTATGATATGGAATTCGAGGCAGAGAAAGAAGTCTCAATGCAGGACTATATGAAGATGATCGGTCTTAAGACGTCCGTTCTTCTTGCCTGCAGCGCAGCTCTTGGAGCTTTGATTGGAGGAGCATCCAAAGAAAAAGTCAAGAACCTGTATGATTTCGGATACGATATGGGACTCGCTTTTCAAGTGGCAGATGACTATCTGGACAGTTATGGCGACCCGGCAGTTTTCGGCAAACCGATCGGAGGAGATATTCTTAATTGCAAAAAAACTTGGCTGCTGATCAAAGCTCTTGAGATTATTGAGGAGAACAATGAGCTACTCGAAGCATTGGAGATGCCATCCGACTGTCCCGAAAAGAAAATAACTGCCGTTAAGTCAATCTATGACAGGCTCGGCATTGCCACTGAGGCTCAAAGAGAAATTGCAAGATTGACAAACAAAGCGTTGGGACATATTGAAGCTCTGGATAAAGACAGTACGCTGAAGAGTTTCGCATTATCTCTGGTAGAAAGAGCATATTGAAATGGACAGAAAAGAACTTGAAATAATGTGCCCGGCTGGCAACTTTGAATGTCTGGAGGCAGCGATACAAGGAGGGGCCGATTCAGTGTATTTCGGAGTGGGACATCTTAATATGAGATCCCATTCCGCCAACAACTTCGCCCCTGAGGATCTGGATAAAGTTTGCAGGATCTGCCGCAATGCAGCAGTCAAGACTTATCTCACGCTGAATATCGTACTCTATCAAGAGGATTTGGAGGATATGAAGTTAACTCTCAACGCCGCAAAGGCCGCAGGAGTGGATGCCATCATCGCATCGGATATGGC
>DCIC01000122.1:22611-27483 GCA_002315825.1 Bacteroidales bacterium UBA1736
ATACACGAGACCATAGTCAGAGAAAATATCACCGGACCTTCCGGAAAGCTCGTCAGAATCGAGATGTTTGCCCACGGTGCACTATGTATGGCCATTTCCGGCAAATGCTACCTGAGCCTCCACAGTTATGGTGCCTCCGCCAACAGAGGAGCTTGCTTCCAGGTATGCAGAAGAGGTTATGAAGTGACCGACCTTGAAACCGGCAACAAACTTAACATTGACAACAAGTATATCATGTCCCCAAAAGACCTCTGCACCATTGAGTTTATGGACAAAATCATTGACGCAGGAGTTAAGGTATTCAAAATCGAAGGACGGGCCCGCAGCGCCGAATATGTAAAGCGATGCGCTTCCTGTTACAGGAGGGCTGCAGATGCCGTCTGTGACGGGACCTACTCCCCGGGACTTGCCGCAGCATTGAAAGAGGAACTCTCAGAAGTATTCAACAGAGGATTCTGGGACGGATACTATCAAGGGGCATATCTTGGACAATGGAGTGATGTCTATGGGTCAAGTGCCACCAGAAAAAAAGTATACTGTGGCAAAGTCACCAATTGGTTCGACCGCATAAACGTCGCAGAAATAGCAGTCGAATCATTTCCTCTTGCCAAAGGTGCTGAAGTGATGGCCATCGGAGCCACTACAGGAGTCGTGGAATTTACAGTCAACGACATCAGGGTCAACCTCCAGGATACGGACATAGCTCAAAAAGGGGTCCGCTGCTCCGTCGCCGTGAGCGAACGCCTGCGCCGTGGCGACAAAATATATATTTGGGAACCCGTAACCTAATATCCGCAACAATGCAGGAACAGATTCAACGATTCGGAAGGAAATTGAGCGCAATGGTAATGCCCAACATCGGGGCATTCATTGCCTGGGGGCTGATAACGGCTATTTTCATTGATTCAGGCTGGTGGCCCAATCCTCATATCGCGCAATTGATCTCTCCGATGCTCAAATACCTGCTGCCCCTGCTCATAGCATACACGGCGGGAAAGAATGTCGCAGGTCTCAGGGGCGGAGTAATCGCCACCGTGGCCACTATGGGAGTCATCATAGGATCAGATATTCCTATGTTCATCGGGGCAATGATAATGGGGCCTATCGCCGCATACTGCATCAAGAAGTTTGACGCACTTGTACAGGGAAAAATCCGTCCGGGCTTTGAGATGCTGGTGGACAATTTCTCCCTCGGAATCATAGGAATGATATTGGCAATTGTCGCGTATCTATTTATCGGCAAAGCTGTCGGAGCTCTTGTCGGTGCCGCCAGCGCCGGTGTCAATTTCCTTCTCGCCCATAAGCTATCCCCGCTGCTTTCGGTAGTTGTTGACCCTTGCAAGGTCCTGTTTCTGAACAATGCAGTAAACCACGGCATAATGACGCCCCTCGGAATCGAGCAGGTTTCGCAAGTCGGACAATCAATGCTCTTCCTTGTTGACCCCAACCCTGGTCCCGGCCTTGGAATTCTCTTGTCCTGCTGGGCCTTCGGAAAAGGAAACACCAAACAGAGCGCACCGGGTGCAGCCATTATTCAGCTGCTGGGAGGTATTCATGAGATTTATTTTCCATATGTCCTTGCAAAACCAGCACTGCTCCTTGCCGTAATCGGAGGCAATATCTGCGCGCTGCTTTTCTATACTCTGCTCAATGTAGGGCTTGTCGCCCCCGCATCTCCGGGAAGTCTCATTTCCATTATCCTTATGGCCCCGAAGGGAAAAACCATACTCGCCATTGCCGGTGTAGTCATTGGAACTGTGGTTTCTTTCCTATTGTCAGCCCCAATGATCAAGCGCACGCCTGACTTCCAGGCTGAAGAAGACAACAAGGAAGATAAAGCCACCGGTCATTCGGATATTCACAAAATTGTTTTCTCCTGCGATGCCGGAATGGGTTCCAGCGCTCTTGGTGCCACAGCATTCAGGAAGCGCCTCCAAGCCAAAGGCATTAATACGGAGATCATACACACCGCTGTGAATGACATTCCTTCCGATGCAGACATCGTCGTCTGCCAGAGATTTCTCTCGGACAGAGCTGCCGCCAGAATCAGAGAGACAGGCGGATCTGCACGAATTGTGATAATCAATAATTTCCTCAAGGACCCCGCCATCGATTCACTGGAGACTGAAATATCCTGCTCCTCTTCGACTTCTGAAGAAAGTCCCTATGTCCTCTTAAGGCTGGAGTCCGAAACCAAAGAAGAAGCTGTAAGGAGAGCGGGCAATCTTCTGCTCGCCAACGGATGTGTCCTCCCCGAGTATGTTGAGGCTATGATCGAAAGAGAAAAGCTATCAACAACATATATGGGTATGGGACTCGCTATCCCGCACGGGACATCTGAAGCAAAAGAAAAAGTATTGAAATCAGGCATAGCCGTTCTTCAGTATCCGGAAGGTGTTGATTTCGGAGAAGAGAAAGCGCGTCTGGTAATAGGTATCGCGGGACAAGGGGACAGTCATCTTGAGATTATCTCTCACCTTGCAGAAATTCTGGAAGATGAGCAGATATTGGAAAAGCTTTGCTGTACCGATGACCCTGAAATAATAAAACAAACATTGAAATGATATCTCAGAAAGTCACTTTGAATGCTCCTTCGGGGATGCACGCCCGCCCCGCGGGAGAATTGGTAAAACTGGTCAAGGACCTGGCTCCGAACAAAATCACAATAAGCAACGGAATCAAAACTGTCAACGCCGCCAGTATGCTTTCAGTCTTGTCTCTGGGAATTAAATGTGGCACAACACTGACCGTAAGTGCCGAGGGAGATCAAGAAAGTGAGGCTTTGGACAAAGTCGTTTCATTTATCAGCAATATTACGCAATAGTATATGTTTACTCTCACGACGTCTGTCCGTTGTGATGCCCTCGCAATGGGAAATGCCTTTCTTGCGGGCCGTCCCGAGAACAGTTCCGGCCGAGCATCGAGTCTTACGACCGCCCTTGAAAAAGTCGGAGAGGATTTGAAATTGCTCGCTGAAAAGAATGATATCTTTGCCGCTCAGCTTGAGATCCTTCAGGACCCCCTTTTGGAAGATACCATTAAGGAATTTATTGACAGTGGTCAGAATGAAGTCGCTGCCGTAGGCTCCGCTTCCGCTGCCATTGTCTCAGAATTTGAGGCCATCGATGATGAATACCTGAAAGCTCGCGGGGACGATGTCAGGGATGTTTGCAAAAGGATTACTCAATGCCTTACCGGAAGTTCGAACAATGATTTCAATGATGTCAGGGAAGGAGACATCATTGTAGCTGAAGAATTGCTCCCCTCCGACACAGCTCTGATTGACCTTTCGCTACCTTCTGGATTCATCACATCAAAAGGGAGCATTACCAGCCACGTCTGCATTATTGCAAGACAGCATTCCATCTCAGCCATAACCGGAGTGAAAGACTGCTACTCCTTGATACACAACGGGGACACTTTGATTATTGACGGCAGCAAAGGGATTGTCATCGTCAACCCTGATGGGCAAACCATAAGGCAATATCAGGATATTCTGAAAAGAAGGTCTGCAAGCCCCTGCATAGCGGAACTGATTCGAAGCAGTTCCCGCAAAGTGAAATTGATGGGCAATGCAGGAAACCTGGAAGACATACACAAAGCGATTTCAGATGGCGCCGAAGGAATTGGCTTGTTCCGGACAGAATTCATTTTCCTTTCTTCAAATCCACTTCCCGACGAAGAAGAGCAGTATTCCATCTATTTGCAGGCAGCTTATGCCTGCCGCAATTATCCTCTGACCATCAGGACAATGGACATAGGAGCAGACAAGCCCGTCGCCGGTCTGGAGATTAAAGGACAGGAGAACCCATTCCTCGGATTGAGAGGCATACGGGTGTCATTGCAATATGAAGATATCTTCAAAACGCAATTGAGAGCCATCTTGAGAGCGTCGGTTGCAGGGAACATACGTGTTATGTTCCCCATGATCAGCTCCATTGAGGAAATCCGCCGCTGTAAAGTACTGTTGGACATATGCTTTGACGAGTTGAACAAAGAAGGTATCCCTTGTTCATACCCACAGAGCATAGGAATAATGGTAGAAACTCCGGCCAGTGTCCTGATGGCAGATGAATTTGCAGAAGAGGTTTCATTCTTCAGCATAGGGACAAATGACCTGACTCAATATATCCTGGCCGCAGACAGAGGGAACTCGAGTGTGGCCACCCTTTATAATTCTTCCGACCCGGCAGTGCTGAAAGCCATTCAGATAACAATTGACGCCGCCCGCAGGCATAATATCGAGATATGTGTATGTGGAGAAATGGCTTCCGATCCGTCCTGCGCAAAACTCTTGATTTCAATGGGGATAGACTCTCTGTCCTGTTCCTCCTTCTAGTTTTTTTTCGCTATCTTTGTTTGATTATAAAGATTTATGAAAATGACAGAAAGAAAAGGCCACAGAAAAAGCGGAAACAAGAGAAGAAACAATGGTGGCCACAAATCAGTGAAATCCTGTCCACAGTTCACAGGAAAAGTCCAGATGACCAGAGAAGGTTTTATCTTTGTCTGTGTGGACGGGCAGGAGGATGACATTTATGTAAAAGCATCCAAAACCAAAAATGCTCTGAACGGAGACATCGTCACAGTAGCAGTTACCAAGCAACAAGGACGCGACCGCAGACGCGAAGGCGAAGTGGTGCGGATTGAAGAAAGAAGTTCCAGGGCCCACGTCGGTATCCTTCACTTCGTCGGAGCTCAGGCCTGGGTACTGATGCAAAGCAGAAATATGCCTTATGACATCAGTGTCGCTCAGGAAGAAGCCCTCGCTCTTGGAGGAAAGAGCGGAATGAAGGTGGCCGTAATCGTAGACCATTGGAACAAGAATGAAATCAGTCCCTGGGGGCATATTACAGATGTGTTGGGTATGCC
>DCIC01000122.1:27698-30208 GCA_002315825.1 Bacteroidales bacterium UBA1736
TCTTTCAAAGAATTAAGCAACGGCAATTATGAGATAGGAGTTCACATAGCCGATGTTTCCTGGTACGTCCGCCCCGATACGGCTGTGGACAAGGAAGCAAGAGAGAGGGGCACATCGGTCTATCTGGTGGATAGAACTGTCCCAATGCTTCCCGAAAAGCTATGCAACAAGCTCTGCTCTCTTCGCCCCGATGAAGACAAGCTGACATTCTCCGCCGTATTCGAGATTACCCCAAAGGCTGCTATTGCAGGTCAATGGCTTGGCAGGACTGTCATCCGTTCTGACAGGAGGTATAACTACGAAGAAGTTCAGGACATCATCATATCACAAAACAAAGACACGGACAAGATATCTTCCGCAATCCTGACGATCAATAATCTGGCCCTTAATTTAAGAGCAAAGCGCTTTAAGAATGGAGCCATCAATTTTGACCGGCCCGAGATGAAAGTTGAAGTCGACTCCGATGGCAAACCGATTTCCGTTCACGAGGTGGTTTCCAACGAATCCCACTGGTTGATTGAGGAATTTATGTTGCTGGCAAACCGAAGTGTCGCCGAATTCATTGCCACGGGAGGGAAGATGAACAAAGTTCCATCCAAAAAGGCCAAAACCTTCGTTTATCGTGTCCATGCAGAGCCCAATACGGAGAAAATACTGAGTCTAAAGGAGTTTGCAGGCAATTTCGGATACAAAATGGATGACATTAAGGGAGCCGACTCCGTTTCACAGGCACTGACAGGTCTTCTTGATTCGGCCAAGGGTAAGCCGGAATATGAAGCCTTCCAGATAATGGCGCTAAGGTCAATGGCAAAGGCAAGCTACACGACCGACAATATCGGCCATTACGGACTCGCCTTCAAGTTCTACACCCATTTCACCTCTCCGATCAGGCGGTACCCTGACACAATGGTTCACCGCCTCCTTGCAATGTATTTGAACGGGCAGGAAAGCCAGAGCAAAGAATATTACACGCTCCAATGCCAGCACGCATCAGAAAGAGAAATTATTGCCGCCGAAGCTGAACGGGCCAGCATAAAATACAAGGTTGTGGAATTTATGCAGGACAAGGTCGGGCAGGAGTTTGACGGGCATATCTCTGGCCTTACCGACTGGGGGATCTATGTAGAGATCGAACCCACTAAGATTGAGGGGATGGTATCCCTCAGAGAGATCAAATCTGATTTCTTTGAGTTTGATGAGGAGCACTACAGACTGGTAGGCAAGCGTTCCCACAAGGTTTTCCATCTCGGAGACCCTGTTAGGATCAAGGTCAAGGCTACGAACCTCGAGCAGAAATTATTGGATTACGAATTAATTGAAAACAAATAAAACAAAATGAACAGAAAAGTACTTCTTATGATTCTCGACGGCTGGGGAGAAGGCCGGAAAGATCATTCAAATGCAATTTACACTCAGGGACAGCCCTTTATCGATTCTCTCCGCGCCAAATATCCTTTTTCTCATCTCCAGGCCTGCGGTGAATATGTCGGGCTTCCTGACGGGCAAATGGGCAACTCGGAGGTCGGACATATGAATCTCGGTGCAGGACGCACTATTTATCAGGATCTTGTCAAAATCAATATGGCCTGCAAAAAGCACGCTCTTTACGATAACCCTGAGATAAAGGCCGCATATGACTATGTAAAGAAAAGCGGAAAAAAGCTCCATTTTATGGGACTTGCCTCACACGGTGGAGTACATTCATCATTGGACCATCTATATGAATTCCTTGCCGAGGCGCAAAGACAGGGTCTTGACAAAGTATTCGTTCATTGCTTTATGGACGGACGCGATACTGACCCTCACAGCGGTTATGGCTTTGTAGAGGAACTTGAGCAAAAGATGGTTCAGACCACTGGTAATGTGGCTACCGTATGCGGCAGATTCTACGCTATGGACAGGGATAAGAGATGGAACCGTGTCAAGGAAGCATACGATATGCTGGTAGACGGCAAGGGAGCAGAATTCGAGTCTTCTCTTGCAGGAATCAAAGCCTCATACGATGCTGATGTCACTGACGAGTTCATCAAACCTATCGTAATCACAGAAAACGGAAGGCCTGTTGCCAAAATCGAAGAAGGCGATGCCATCATTTTCTTCAATTTCCGCAACGACCGTGCACGCGAGCTCACAAGCATCCTCACGCAGAAAGACATGCCCGAAGAAGGTATGCATACCATTCCCCTGTACTACTGCTGTCTTACTCCTTATGACGCATCATTTACCGGGGTACATATCCTCTTCGACAAGGAAATAGTCAAAGATACTTTGGGAGAGACCGTCGCCAATGCCGGAAAACGCCAGCTGCGTATTGCAGAAACAGAGAAATACGCCCACGTGACATTCTTCTTCAATGGCGGCCGCGAGACAGCTTTCGAGAACGAGGACCGTATTCTGGTCAATTCTCCTAAAGTGGCCACATATGACCTTCAGCCGGAAATGAGTGCTCCCGAAGTGGCAGACAAACTCATTGAAGCCATTAATACGGAGAAAGAGGATCTTATTATCCT
>DCIC01000122.1:30283-36388 GCA_002315825.1 Bacteroidales bacterium UBA1736
GTCAAAACCATCGACTCTCTGGTAGAAAAAGTCGTGAACGCAGCAATTGAACACGATTATGCAGTGCTTATCACTGCAGACCACGGAAATGCCGATTATGCTGTAAACGAAGACGGCACTCCCAACACTGCCCACTCCTTGAACGAAGTTCCATTCATCGTAGTGAACGAGTCCTCTGTGAAGGAAGTCAAGGACGGCGCTCTTTGCAATGTGGCCCCTACGATACTGAAACTTATGGGCATCCCTCAACCCGCAACAATGACAGCAGAACCTCTCATCTGATATGTATAAGTTCAAGCCAATACTGAAAACCCTCGTGTGGGGTACTGAAAAATGGGTAATCTCCGGAGTCCCGGGCAATGAGTCAATCGTGGCCGAAGGCCCGGATTCCGGCAAGACACTCAATGAAGTATTCGGAGGAGAATTCCCTCTTCTGATAAAGTTTATCGACGCACACGACGATTTAAGCATCCAGGTCCACCCCAATGACGATTTGGCAATGAAGCGCCACAACTGCAAAGGAAAGACGGAGATGTGGTATGTCATCAAATCTGAAGGCGGCCATCTGGTTTCCGGCTTTTCCAAAGAAGTATCCAAGGAAGAATACAAGGCAAAAGTCGCGGACGGCAGCATTACCGATGTGCTTCAGTCCTATCCCATTGCCGAAGGCGATGTTTTCTATATCCCTTCTGGGCGCATCCATGCAATTGGAGGAGGCTCTTACATAGCAGAAATCCAGCAGACCTCCAACATAACATATCGAATCTTTGATTACAATCGAAAAGGTCTGGACGGAAAGCCCCGCGAGCTCCACACGGAGCAGGCATTGGATGCAATTGACTGGAGCGTTCTGCCCGACTACCGTACCCACTATCAAAAAAAGACAGACGACGAATGCCTGTTGGTCGATTGCCCTTACTTCACGACTTCGACATTTGAGTTGACCAAACCTTTTACCAAGGAACTACCTTCTACAGCAGATTTTCTGGTCATAATCTGTATGGAAGGAAAAGGACGAATAGGTAATCTGGAGATAGAGGCTGGAGAGGCCGTCCTGGCGACAGCGAAGGATAGGAATATCAGTTTCATCCCGTCCGATGGAGGAAAAATGAAACTGATGACAAGTTATATATCCAAGCAATAATACCGCATTATTATGAAAACACTAAAACTAGCACTGACCTCAGTCGCTATCACCGCAGGTGCTTTTTTGGCTCAGGCCCAGCAGGGACAGACAAGAGGCACAGTAGTGACCAGCATTCTTGAGGTCTATGACATGCAGACAGGCAAGCGCTCTATTGTCAAGGAATTCAACTCTACAAGAATCGAAGCCCCGAACTGGACCGTCGATGGTAAATGGTTGATTTACAACAGTGGCGGCAAATTGTACAAAATTTCTCCTGACGGTGGCGAACCCGAATTACTGGACACCGGCTATGCCACAAGGTGCAATAACGACCACTGTCTGTCCTTCGACGGCAAATACATCGCTGTCAGCAATGGTACTGCAGAAGACTATCAGTCCCGTATTTATGTCCTTCCCATCGAAGGAGGAAACCCCCAGTTGATCACTCCCCTCGGTCCCAGCTATCTGCACGGCTGGAGCCCTGACGGAAAGACTCTTGTTTACTGTGCAAGCCGAAAAGGCGAATATGACATCTATAGCATCCCTTCCTCAGGAGGAGTTGAAACTCGACTGACAGACGCCGAGGGACTTGATGACGGTCCCGAATACACCCCTGACGGAAAGTATATATGGTTCAATTCCGTCCGTACGGGCTTGATGCAGTTATGGAGAATGAAACCTGACGGAAGTGCTCAGGAGCAGATGACCTTTGATGAGGACAGAAACTCCTGGTTCGGACACGTATCCCCGGACGGAAAAAATGTTGTCTATATCACCTATAAGAAAGGCGACCTTGAGCCCGGCCAGCATCTTGCAAACAAGAATGTGGAACTCAGGCTCATGGACGCAAATGGCGGACAACCAAAGACGATTGTGACACTTTTTGGAGGCCAGGGGACAATCAACGTCAACTCTTGGGCTCCCGGAAGCGACAAATTCGCCTTCGTAAGTTATAGAATCGAGGATTAAAGCAATCCCCGAGCGCGAAGCATAGGCTCTGACTCAGGCTCACGTCCACGGAAGGACTTGTATAGAGTCATTGGTTCCTCGCTTCCACCCTTCTCAAGGAACGTCTCCTTGAAAGTATGAGCAAGTTCAATATCCCACACACCTGCAGGTGACTCTTCAAAGGCTGCAAAAGCATCCTTATCCAAGACCTCAGCCCACAGATAGCCATAATAACCGGCACTGTATCCGCTGCAGAATATATGGTTGAAGTAAGTCGTGCGGTAGCGTGGGATTATTTCGTCTATCAGACCCATCTCCTCACATACTTTCTCTTCGAAAGCATCTACGTCAATGCCCTCGATGCTGGTGAGTTCATGCCACTTCATATCCAGAATGGAAGCCGCACAAAGCTCGGTTGTCATAAAGCCCTGATTGAATTTGAGCGAATTTATGACCTTCTCCACCAATTCCTGAGGAATCACTTCGCCTGTCTGATAATGCACGGCATACTGAGCGAGAAGCTCGGGCTGGAATGCCCAGTTTTCATTAAACTGAGAAAACATCTCAACGAAGTCTCTTGCAACGGAAGTTCCGCTGACAGAAGGATAATGGCACTTAGAGAGCAATCCGTGAAGGGCGTGGCCAAACTCGTGGAAAGCAGTCTGTACTTCATCTATTGTCAGCAGAGCCACACCATTCTCATCAGGAGAAGAGAAATTGCCTACATTCACAATTATAGGACGGATTTCATTGCCTTCTGCATCAAAATACTGATCCCTGATATTGTTCATCCACGCTCCGCCCCTCTTTGAATCTCTGGGGAAATAATCCGTTGTAAAGATTCCAATCAAAGAACCGTCATCATATGTAAGTTTATATGTCTCCACTTCGGGATTATACACAGGAACATCCTCCAATGGCTCGACATTGACACCATACAAGGTCTTTGCTGCAATGAAAAGGCCCTTCTTAACATTTCCGGCCTCAAAATATGGCTTTGTCAAACTCTCATCCAGATCATATTTTGCCTTACGGACAAGTTCAGCATAATACCACCAGTCCCAAGGTTGAATCCGTGACCCCTCGGGCAACTTCCCTGCAGCAATATCTTTGTCCATTTCAACCTGCATATCGACAATCTCTTCCTTCGCCTTTCTGACTGATGCCTCCATAATTCCACTCAAGAAAGAATCGACAGTCTGGGGATCGTGAGCCATCTTGTCCTCAAGGATAAACTCGGCCGGATTGTCATAGCCCATCAGCTTTGCCTTACGGATACGCAATCCTATGATATCAAGAGCAAGCTGTCGGTTATCAGACTCATTCCCATTGTGACCTCTGCTTGAGTAAGCCATAAACATCTTCTCACGCAAGTCTCTATCTTGTGTTTGAGCCATTGCTGTAGGATAAGCGGACACACTGATACCGAAAGTCTCCTTGAAAGCATTGCTTTCTGCAAGAATATTGTTACCCAATTTGTTGGACTTTACGGACAGTTCGGCATTGATTTCACGGAGCTCGGCCTGGGCAGCCTCATCAAGACCAATACCGTTCTTCTCAAACCCTTTGACCAATTTCTTCAAAACCATCTGCTGCTCCCTTGTCAAAGAGGACTGAGGGGCAGCGGCTACTGCAGCAACCCTCTCATAGAGAGCCTTGTTCATATAAATGTCATCACTGTGAGTGGACTGCATCAGTGAAGCCTTCTCGATTATCTTTTCCATTTCGGGAGAGTTCTCAGTCTCGGCCACATTGAAAAGAACACCGCATACTTTGCTCAATGTCTGGCCTGAGAGTTCCAAGGCCGCAATCGTATTCTCGAATGTAGGAGCCTCGGGATTAGCTATTATGGCAGCAATCTCGCTGTCGTGCTGTTTGATGCCCTCTTCCATCGCGGGGATATAATCAGACAAGGCAATCTCCTCAAATGGAGGAATGCCGTATGCTGTGTTCCACTCTGAAAGCAGAGGGTTGGTATGACAAGATACAAGTGTCATAGCTGTTGCTGTTAACAGAATTATTTTTTTCATACTATCAATGATTTATTGTCTGAACAATGTTGAGAGAGAATGATAGCCGTTCGGTTTCATTTATTACCACCAACAAGAATTGTCAGAAGGATTTTCTGACTCGACGGCTGATTGAATAGGGTCGGGCAAAGAGGGGAACAGATCAATTCCTATCCTGTCTTCGAGTTCATCCACAGTAACGGCCATTTCCCTGTTGAAATGAGATGTCTCGGGATTTTGATTGGCAATATACAGAGCCAGGGCTGAATATCCCGATTTCCCCGTCCTGCCACTCCTGTCAAAACGTAACAGAGCCTTGTAATATGCCACAGGCACCGTGACCTTCTTCCCATCATTATCAAAAGCATATTTCTTACTACCCTCGACAACACATCCGCTGACCACATATAGAGTATCACAAGCACAAGACCACTCCCTGACCCTGTTTTCAATCTCAGCCCACAATCCACTGTTGAGACGAGAGTTTTGAGGGGTCATATTAGTCGAATAGAATGTCTGGACATTACCAGCGCGCCCCAACCTGTCAGCAGAAGGAATCTGATGGCCGCGATCATAGCTTTCCGTGGTCTCGGTCTTATAACCGGAGAACAGAACGGGCTGACAGTCCTGGGTTATCAAAGGATCAAGGCCCCAGGCATTAGTCCTCTTCCCCTCTCCGATAAGGCCTTTGCACAATGGATATGCCACCCATCTGGCCACCAAAGCCTCACTGTCCCAGCAGAAAGAATAGTTCCTTGTCAGAGAACCATTGATGACAGCCTTATGGGTAAAAAAAGAAAGGCTGTCCTCCGCATTCATCTTGGGTATTTCCATCCAGGTGCCCGGCTCACAGACATAGATAGATTCCTCCTTCTCCACACAAAAGGTAAGAATAGCTATAAGTATCAGCACCTCGAGTATGACGCGGAATTGTTTCATATCTATGAAATGAGGAGGGATTGTATTAGAAAGAATACCTCAAGCCAATCTGGCCCCTCCATCTGGATAGATTATCATTATATGAGAACATATTGTAATCACCGTCGTGAAGGAACTGGAACTGTCCGTTTCCGGAGTATGTAACCGGAGTAAATGTATTTGTCAATCCCATACCATAACTGCGCCCCCAGGAAGGATTTAGCATATTTGTAAAATTGATGATATCAAAGCTCAACTCCAATGAATGCATTTGGGATCCGACCATAAAGCTGAATTTCTGTGCGAGATGAAGGTCCAGATGACTTTCGAAAGGCAAGTTGTCAGCAAATCGGTCAAAATACTCCCCTCTGTGATCTTTCAAATAACTGGTATGAGAAAGCCAATGTTTGTAGTTGGCCGCCTGCTGCTCTGCAGAGTACTGAGTTGTGGCCTTGAACTGCATCTTGTCAATCTGCTCATCGGTAGGAATAAAAAGCAGGTCATTGGAATTGGATGAATCCCCATTCAAGTCTCCATAATAGACAAGAGAATAAGTCGCACCAGACGAACCGATATATATAGCGCTCGCTGTGGATGTCCATCGGTCAGATGCGCCATAAGACTTGTGATATGAGACAGCCACCTTTATCTGATGAGGGATATTGAATGCAGAATTGGACAACTCCGGATCATTGGCATCCCCGTGGGTAGGATTCTTGGCAAAGTTGGACTGAGCAACGGAAGAATTCCCGTTGAAAACAGACATAGACTTGGAATAGGTGTATGAAGCATTGACATCAAGTCCGAAGTTAAAAGATTTCCGCGCCTGGGCTGTCAGATTGTAAGAATAACCCTTATTAGTATTTGTCAGCTCATATATTCCAGTGAAAGGAGTTCCTGTAGTTGTCTGACTGAACATAGGTCTGTCGTCGAAAGAGAGTGAAGGATAAGTGGACCCCAATGTCGCGCCATTAGTTGAATATGCAAGCTGCTTGTACATCATATCATTGATTGTCTTGGAGAAAAGGCCTTCGACTGTCCAGTCTATTCCAAGGACATTGAAATCAAAGCCTAAGTCAAACTTAGCACTCTGGTTCATCTTCA
>DCIC01000122.1:36558-38244 GCA_002315825.1 Bacteroidales bacterium UBA1736
TTACTGATCCATACAAACGGGATACGTCCGGTGAAAATACCCGCTCCTCCCCTGAGAATATACCTACCGTCACCGGCTACATCCCAACGGAAACCAAGCCTTGGTGACAGAAGCGGAGATGATTTCGGCATCTGATTGGTCTTGACATTCCAGCCGCGGGAGGAAGCATATTGAGTAAACTCCTTATTCTCGACAGGAAGATCAAAGAACAGAGGAATATCCATCCTCAAACCATATGTCAATGAGAAATTATCATTTATTGCCCATTTGTCCTGAGCATAGAAGCCCAATTGTCCGGAATGGAAGGAAGGAACCCAATTGTCCGAACCAGCGACATCCTGATTGACGTGCTGATATCTGTACTGTTTGATGACCCCGCTGTAGAAATCATCGGGGGTCGCATAATAATATGTCCCAAACTTATCCTGAACAAAAGCATTGGAGAAGGAATAGTACTCATTATGTGTTCCAAACGTCACAGTATGTGAGCCCAACAGCCAGTTGAGGTCATCAGCCAGAGTAAAAATATTCTGCCCTACGGTGTTGGCCACTGAAGAACGTTCATTTCCGAAGCATACGGAGCCATTGCCTACACCGCTGACGACAACCATAGGATATCTGTCTCCGCGTGGACTTCTGGCATCGCTCACACCTACAAATGAAACGCGAAGATCATTTTCCAAGTTTTGAGAGAACTTACTCTGAAGCTCCGCCACAATACTGTTGGTGTTTGAAACAAAATCATAACTGTAATCAGAAGCAGCAATAAAATTGGCCTCACTGACAGCATTCAAACGCTTTGCTGCTACAAGGCTCCAACGGATATTGAAATGGTTGTTGTCATTAATATTCCAGTCGAGTTTGGCAGTAGCCTTGTCTGATTTGGTATATACCTGCAGATCTGTTGGAAGATATCCCTTATACTCATTTCCCTGTCGCTTGGACTCTTTTACGAAATATTCGTAAACCTCCTGGGCCACAAGCGGATCCACATTCGAAGAAGCGGAGCCCAATCCATAGTTGTTGGGATACTGATTGTCCGCAGCCTCGAAACTGGCGAAAAAGAACAATTTATCCTTGACAATGGGGCCACTGACAGTCACACCAGCCTGATACTGCATCTGACGGGAATAACGGCTGCTCAGATTTCCATCGGCAAGCGAATATCTGCCATAAAGACTCTGATTGTTACCGAAACCATAGGCAGAAGCGTGGAATTGATTTGTTCCCGATTTGGTAACAGCATTGATAGTCGCTCCCGTAAATCCAGACTGCCTGACATCAAATGGAGCTATGTTGATCTGGATTTGATCCACCGTCTCCATCGAAACAGGCTGAGTACCAGCTTGTCCACCGTTCAAGCCGCTGTCACTCAGACCGAATACGTCATTATTCATTACTCCGTCTATCTGAAAACTATTGTATCGGTTGTTCACTCCCGCAAATGACATTGCTCCGGAAACTCCGTCAGTGCGGACAAGGGGATTGTATCTCACCACATCAGCAATTCCCCTGCTAATGGAAGGGACCTCCTGGATGCGCCTGCCCCCTATGGACTGTGAGGCACCTGTCTTGAATGCATCGATACTCCCATAACTCACGACTATTGACTCTGAAAGTGAAACCGCATCTTCATTTAGAGAAATGGACAGAGGCAATGTCTCTCCAAGGGAAAGGGAGACATCG
>DCIC01000008.1 GCA_002315825.1 Bacteroidales bacterium UBA1736
TCAGCGTCTGGGACGGATAGGTTCCAGTCCATAACACGTTGTCAAACGCCGACACACTCTCTTCCTTCGTGCATGAAGAAAACAGCGCACATGCAAGCGCCACACCGATAATCGCAAATAACCTTCTAAGTTTCATGACTTTTTTGATTTGTTTCTGCCCTATAAATACAGAGCATCGCCAAATGCGTCATGATTTATTTGAAAAAAATTTATTTGATCGTATGCTTTTAGACAGACGGAAAGATTTAGCGCCAAAACTGATTATTTTTCGAAAATGCTCGAAGATTCATCGTTCCAGTTGCACTCAATGATTAGCTATGACGTCCATGCGGAGGCGCTTACCTTATTGGACCTTTTTAAGGAGTGCAACTTGATTTTTTGTCCTTATTGGTACTTTTGTACAAAATGGCAGCGCTACCCCTTTCTGCCCTATAAATACAGGGCATCACCAAATGCGTCATAGCAGATTCGAAAAATGTTAAAGGCAACAAATCAACCATGAATACAACTAACTCAGACTACCAGTTATGTTGAAAATAGTTCAATTCAATACAGCTGAAAAGACTGCCATAGCCGAAAAAGGAAACAGATGAAAAATATTCCCAGTTTTTGGGAATTATTCAAAAATATCTTATTACCTTTGTACGAGTTAAAATTGCTATGCAGACAAAATTCATAGACATAGAGTTGGAACGACTCATTCACACAGGCAAGAGCAGGGTCTACAAAGGCCTCGCTAGAAAGCCTGCACTCATCGAAACACTTATAACAATATATACAATAATATCTAATTCAATCGACATTATAGAAGAACTTGATTTCTATAAATCTGTCGTTCAAATCAAAAGAGAAGATAACGGGACTATTCTGATTCCTATTGACACCTCCTTAAAGATTTTCATAGTCTTGCTGCTCCACGAGGAAGTTGTTGAGTTTCTTCCCTTACAAATCAGTGAAAGCCATGAATGAGAGTTTAACTACAGTCATTTCCATTTCTCCTGGTTCAGTTATTAAAGCTGAGCTTAAGGCCAGAGGGATGAAACAGAAGACCCTTGCCGAACTATTAGGAATGCAGGCATCTCATGTTTCCGAAATAATCAAAGGTGAAAGGGCTATCAATGATCAGGTGGCTGCAAAATTGGAAGATGTCCTTCACATCCCGGCAATCCATTGGATAAGATTGCAGTATAGCTTTGACAGGTCGAAGAAGGAACTAGAAAAGATGTCAATTGAGGATAGGGCAGCAGAAATTGATTATGACGCATACGATAAAGTATGTGACATGAGGCTTATCATGAAAAAACTGGCTCAGGACTCGTATGCTATACGAGACCAAATATCCTTTTGCCGTACGGAGTTGGGATTCCTTTCTCCTGCAGAAATGCAATATAGTTTTGGCCGTTTCCATAAATCAGAAAAAACTGGATTGGACGCCAGGATGATTAATACATGGGCAATTCTCGCAAGATACTCGGTCAAGGACCAGCCAATATCCGTATCATTCGAGAAAGATACATTAGATAATCTTTCTGAAGAGTTGCGTGAGATATTCAACGAAAATATTAATACCGAAAAGAGGACCGCAGACACTCTTTCAAGATATGGAATCCGATTCAATGTCGTCAAAAAGTTGGATAAGGCTTCTATCGATGGTTATTCATTTTACTGTACAGATGGGGTCCCTGCGATTGTGGTCACTAAACGATTTGACCGTATAGATAATTTCGCATTTGCGGTAATGCATGAAGTCGGCCACCTTGCGCTACACAAAATCGAGGATCTTCCAATCATTTCCATAAGTGTAGATGATGAAGACCCTGCTGAGGATGAAGCAAATGTATATGCAGCAGAGAAACTTATACCTCAAGAAATATGGAAAAGCGCACCGGAGGTAGTATTAAATCCATTTGTAATTCAGAAAAAATATACCCAATGGGCTTCCGAGAAAGGCTTGAATAAATGGATCGTTCTTGGACGCATATCACATGAAACAGGGATGTACAAGTTCAAGAGTGATAATACAAGAGTTATTAATTAATAAGATAGTGCCTATGACATAACTTAGTATAGTATAATAAAATACCTCACCAGTCCTGCCAGACCAGTGAGGCATAGAAGTCAGCTTGCCGATTGCACGACTGCCATCAAGCAAAAAGCTAGGGCTAACGGTTCTAAAAAGTTTTGCAAAATTAGAGTATATTTTGCAAGAAACCAAGACTCTCCCTGAAATCGGCTTTGTATAGAAGTTTGTTTAACGGCAAAAACAGCCAGAAAAAACAGTAATATCATGAACCGATTAGACAATAATTTGTTCAGTGACAAGGATTCATACCTTTTGTCACATAACGCCAGGGGTAGATCATATCAACTAGACGCCCTACCGGCAAAAGCAAAAAGGAAAGTTATCTATGAAAACATGCATCTAATGGAGGGCATGAAATTCACGAGCACGAATAATTTTCCTCAAATGGAAGCCTATAATGGCAATACCGATTTCACAGCTATACCGTTTACACAAAGAAACAGGTATAGTGGGGAGGGACAAGCCGCGCATTTTTTCCTGAATGATTACAGTTTCAGGGATGCTGTTTGGTGCAACTTGGAAAGGACTACGTACTCTCTAAGTAAATTTGATTACCTCTTCACACCAGATTTTTCTCTTTGGAAAGATCTCTCGACCGAGTTTCCAAACAAAGAGAACATATACAGAACGCGTTTCGTCGGGAGCCTTTGGCAGATGTGCGGATACAATGTTATCCCTACCGCCAGTTGGGGAGGACTTAATTCTTTGTCCTATTGTTTTGAAGGACTACCGGATTACAGTGTAGTGGCAGTCAGCGCAATGGGAAGCCATAAGGATGCACAGTCATTCAAATTGTGGTGTCATGGATTAAGATGTCTGGAGTTGGAAAAATCACCAACACTCATTTTAGTATACGGCCCCGAGGTTGACGTGCCGGGGCTGCACACTCCGTTAAAATTTATTCCTGATTATATCTCAACACACTTTAGAAATGGAAGCAAATAAGAATAAGCTTTGGGATGTTGATGAGCAGCTTTTCACATCCCTCGAAGGTAAGTACCAGTCAGAAAATGAAGCGGCCTTCTTCCGGAATATGAAATTCAAGCAAGAGTATGAAGTAACTCTGTCCAATGATGTAATACTCTCTGAAACAGATAATGACGACGAGATTTATCTTGTTCGTGTAGAGTACGATGAGTATCTGGTAGGAAAGGGAACCAATGAGACGAATGAGGCACATCTTATGAATCTTTCAGAGGCCCTTTCATTGGATCTTAGCTCTGTAGGATTAGGACGGGCAATCACACTTCTTGACTGGTTGAAGGAGCGTGATTATGTAGGCGTCAAGTATAACCACAATTATGACGACTTGTGATATGGGCAACGGCGCTGAATTCTTTAAAGCAATCGCGTTAGGCGGAGCCAAACGCGAATATGAGACCATCGGCAGTGCGAAGACTGTCGGCGGCGTCAAAGGTAAAATTGTCAAGCGCAGCGGTACAGACGGAAACCACTCTAATCTGCCACAATATGCTGTCACCTCTGACATGTATTTTCGTCAGAATGAGTCAGGCGTTTGCCAGGCCAGAGTCTACCTGGACCACAAGATGACTATTGACTTCGACTGGAGCCATGCGCATACAAACAAAACTGACGGAAGGCGTTTTGAACGTGGCGTTGTGCATGTTCAAGTATGGCAACAAAATGCTGACGGATCTTTCACACGCTTGTCTAATCAAGCCCGAATGATGAGTAATGCGGAAATGAAAAAATATGGTCCGCTGATAAAAGCTTTCTGCCCCAACGTAAAATTCAGGTAGATGCAGATTAGAGTATCCATATAGTTGGTTCTCAACTGAATATCTCAGGACAGTCCCCATAGTGGAATCTAAAGCAATTAAACGCATACCACCTCCAAGTGATATGCGTTATTTGTGATCTACCGAATTCGAAAATGAGCATGACTCTTATTGGACCATTTTTAGGGGCGCAACAAGATTTTCAGTGCTTATTGGTCCCTTATTGTGACTTTTGTAGCAGCGTATCAGCTAATTTGAGTCCTTATTGTGACTTTTGGTGCAAATGTTGGCGGCACCCCTATCAGGCGACCTTCGTAACCGTACGGCTCAGTTGGACGTTGCCTGGCGTGGCGATGCAGCACCGGAAGCCAGGAGAAATATGGTCGAAGAACTCGAACTCCAAGTCACTGTCGGAGGCGGAGACTACAGCTATGGTGAAAACCTCCTCAGGGCTGGAGAGGCAGGATCGCTCTTCTATTCGAAGACCCACGCCGTGCAGAGCATACTTCAGGCCTGCAGCACTATTGTAGATGAGGTCGGCACATCCAAGATCGGAAAGGCTCACAACGGAGAGGACGTTTCCTATATTGAAAGCCCATACAGCTACAATTCGATCACTGACTTCTATGACAATATCACCTCTGTGTCAAATGTCTATTATAAATCTTCACTGAACGCCTGGTTCGAGAAAAACAGCCCGGAAACAGCGTCAAAGATGGATGCCGCAATCGCAGATGCCCTCGCTAAGATTAAAGCAATGAAGGTCCCATTCGTCCTGAATTTCACAGACAAATCCGCAAAGGAGGCCATTGAGGCTTGTTCAGCTCTGGACAAGGTCATCTCGGCAGCTGTAACAGAATTAGCACAGTAAAATTATGAAGAAGACAGTTATATTATCTGCACTTGCAATTGCCGTTTGTGCCTGCAACATCAACAATCCCGAGCCGGATGTCGATGGCTACCTCAGCAAGGACGAACTGAAGATACAGACTCTCGCTGGCGGCGAACTGGGCACGACATTCAACAGTACTGCATCGGCATATCAGGACCCGGCAGAAGCTGTCAGCCGTGTCGGGATGGACAATGAGTTCAAATATGGCGAATACTTCTTCGAGCGTACCTATAATAGAAATACGGCACCGTTCAATGGCCTCGGCCCTATTGCAGTACGTTCATCCTGCATCGATTGCCACCCCGGTTATGGTTATGGCAAACGCGTGGAATCCTACAATGCCAAGGAATACGGCAACGGATATCTGCTCGTGATCTGCAACAAGGAGACCGGCGCCTACCTGAGCAATGTCGCCGGTATGCCGCAGACTATGTCCAACGGGCCTTTCAAGCCATCAGTTGACGAAGACCAGATAAACCTTCAGTGGCTGCCATACACTGACCAGCACGGCAACAAGTTCCCGGACGGAGAAACATACAGTCTCATCTATCCCGAACTCAGCATCCCTCAGAGCGCATTCTATGTGCCGTTTGACGAGGCCAATATGTCATATTCAGACTTGACATTCCGTCTGGAAAGCACGATTGGTGTATACGGAACAGGCCTTCTGGATGCAATAGACGACGATGACCTCCTTGAGCAATACCGTCAGGAAGAGAGCATCGGTGTAAATCTCAACCCTGCAATCTACAAGAACGGCAGCTGGGCAAGTCAGTACAGCAACAGCCGTCAGGGTGATGGCACCAAACACGCCAAGAAGTTCACCTATGCTCTCAGCCGAGGTCCTGTCCTCGACGGTCCGGGCGCAAATGCAATCTGGAACATCACAAATGTGACCAGGAAGGATCGCAGTTACCATTATCTTGACATCAATGGCAAACTGTACGCGAAAACCGCCTCTAAAGACCCAGACGTGCAGGCAAACTTCTACAAGTACTTCCCTCTCGACAAGTACAAAGAACTTACCGGAGTCGATCCTACCGGTGATGTGGAGAAGGATATCTACAACTATCTCACAAGCACGAATCTTCCAGCCGAGATGAAGGACAATGACTATGCAGACTTTATGATCTGGCATCGTGGCCTCGCAGTTCCGGCAGCACGTAACCTCGATGATCCAAAGGTACAGAAGGGTCACAAACTGTTCCGCGAAATCGGCTGTGCATACTGCCATAAACCATCCTGGAAGACAGGAGAGGACAAGGTATACGACCCGAACCTCTTCTTTGTCAACGGAGAGAAGGTCGTAGACGGAAAGAAGAAAGTGATGCCAACCTACCCGAATCAGACAATATGGCCATATACTGATATGATCCAGCATCGCCTCTGTATGATAAATGATATCAGGACCGGATGGTGCCGCACCACCCCGCTTTGGGGAAGAGGGCTGTCAGGTATATGCGCAGGACACGAGGACCGTATGCACGACCGCAGGGCAAGAAATACTGTGGAGGCCATTATGTGGCACGGAACATCAGAAGAAAGTGACGCATACGAATCAACCCAGAAATTCTATAATCTCACGAAAGAAGAGCGAGACGCAGTCGTCGCATTCATAAATGCAATATGATCTATATTGTAACCGTAATTGTTTTGTTTCTTAGTGTGCAGCTGCCGATGGCGGCTGCACCTAAGGTTTTTACTCCAGAGGTGGCTGAAAGTCTGGGAGAACTGGAAATCTATCATAACGGACGTATTACAAGTGTCCGTTGTTTTGCGGATGAATATGTCCGTAAAGTATATGGAAGGCAGCGTGTAAAGGGCTATTCATCAACTCAGGTGCTTTCCGGCTGGATGTTCTATTACGACAGCTGGAAGGATGTGCCAGCAAAAAAGGAGGAAAACCGTTATCTGATGAATAATGTGGCCTCCGGTATGCCGCTGGCCATTTTCCCATATACCGACGAATCCGGGGAAGTTACCTGCTGGTACAGTCCTGCTCAGCAATTGCCGGCAGACATTCCTTCGGATGAATGGGTATTTATGCGAAGAGTTCTCACCGTTGTTGGGGAGATGGTCTTCAAGGGGGAAAACAAGCAGGCTGTGGAGTTTCTGCAGAAGGTGCACAAATACCAATTGGACAAATTGGGAATGGCTGCCCCGGACGAGAGGACAAGGAAGCTGGAAGAAATCTACAGCCGGATAGGAATGACGAAAATACCGGCCATTATCGCCATTATGCTTGGTATGCTCCTGTTTGTGCTGACAAGATTCCCAAATGTGCGCAAATTGCGTTTCGCTTCATATATTCTCGCATTGTATCCTGCGACACTTCTGCTGCTCCGCGCTCTGGTATTGCATGGTGTCCCAATGAAGTCCGGTGCGGAATTTATGGAAGCCATAGCACTTGCAGCCCTGCTCTTCGCATCGCCACAGGGACTTCTTGTGGGAGGATTTGCAATGCTCGTTGCTTCACTCGACATATCCTCTCCATATCTAGGGGCCGTTTCTGGTGCGCTTCAATCTCCGTTCCTCCCCTTCCACGTGGGCTGCATAATGCTGAGTTACACTATGTTTGCGCTTATCTGCCTTAACAGCATTTCAGCATTTTTCAGCAAAGACAGGCACGCTGCAACTCAAGCAAGCCGCAAAATGATGTACCCTGCAGTAATCCTTCTCGCCGCTGGAACAATCATAGGTTCTTTCTGGGCAAAAGTAGCCTGGGGCAGTTACTGGAGCTGGGATCCAAAGGAAACTTGGGCGCTGATCACTTTGATTATCTACTCATTCAGCATCTGCAACAATGGCTTCAAGTTGCTGAAGAACGACAAAGCATACAATTTATTCTGTATCTTTGCCTTCATAGCGGTGCTGTTCACCTATTTTGGTGTCAATTACATCTTGGGAGGAATGCACAGCTATGCTTAGAATACCTGACACAATGAGCAACAAAGAATCTGTTTTCAATATCATTTCCGACATCCGCAAGTCAGATAAGGCTCCAGTGCACCTCGACAACATCGATTTGGATGGTCTCAAGGACCTGGTCGCATATCTGCGAATATCGCATAGCCATTATGTGGAAGAATGCTTTCCACGTCTTCACGAGGCCGTACACACGATGCTTCAGGACTGCGATGCACAGGTCAGCACTGCGATGAACCGTTTCTTCGACGAATATGAAAAACAAGTTTTTCAGCACTTCAGATACGAAGAAAGGCATCTCTTCCCCGAGGCAGATGCGTTGATAGCAGGCCGAAAGATAGACAGAGCAAAATTAGCCGCAAACAACGGCTGCCATGACCATAACGGTATGGAAACAAGCCTCAAGGATATGAAGATGCTTGTGATCAATCACATCGCGTCTTCCGACAAGCTTGTAGTTCTTTCATATCTGTTCCGGCTGGAAGATGACATTCACAAACACGTAATCATCGAGGACCGCCTGTTTGTACCTCTTCTGATTAAATTAGCTGGCAAAAATGAGTAATCGCAAGTACAGAATATTCCTGGTAGAGCCATCGGAAGCCCTGGCCTGCGGTTTCGCATCTCTCGCAGAAAGCACGGGAGAATTTGTCGTTGTTGCCTCTTCATCGTCACTTTCAGACAAATCAGGGAATAACAATGCGGACATAATAGTTGTGAATCCAGTCTCCGAAGGCTTTGACAACCTGGAAAAGCTGAAGGCATGCCAAACAAATGGTCCCAAACTGGTCATACTTGCCCACGAAAACTATCCGGAAAGATTTACTGCCCCATTTGATGGAGTGATCAGCGTTTATGACTCAAAAGCCACGATTATCAAGAAACTGCGTGCCGCCGCCAGCTCGGAGAGCTCCAAGGAAGAGAACACCTGCGAGTTGAGCCTGAGGGAAAAGGAGATCCTGAGTGCCGTGGCGAAAGGACTCACCAACAAGGCAATTGCAGAAAAATATTTCATTTCAGTCAATACCGTCATTACCCACAGACGCAACATCACTGCCAAGCTTGGCATCAACTCTATTTCGGGTCTGACCGTCTATGCAGTAATCCACGGTCTTATAGAAGCTTAAAATGATATGTCAAAGACTTTCAATGCAGCACTCTTCGATCTGGACGGCACCCTGTGCGACACTGAACCGCACTACGTAGCCTTCTGGAACAGAATGGGACAGATGTACCGTCCGGATCTGGAGAATTTCGGGAAACTGGTGCAGGGCATTCCGCCCAAGATATCCATAGACACCTACCTCTCCGACGTGAGCGAGGAAGTGTGGCCGGCTCTGCACGAGATGGAGGCCAATCTCCCCTACTCCTGGTTCCCTGGTGCGTTGGAGCTCATTCGCAATCTTAAGGAAAATGGTGTAAAATGCGCAGTGGTCACCAGTTCCAACAAATTCAAGATGGCCTGCGTGGCGAAAGGTCTTCCAGGCTTTGACTCCTACTTTGATGCCGTACTCACAATGGAACAGTTCAGCCGTCCGAAACCGGCACCGGACTGCTTCCTCCTGGGTGCCGAAACCCTTGGCTGCCAGCCCTCTGAGTGCATCGTTTTCGAGGATTCTCTTTCCGGCCTGAAGTCAGGTATGGACGCCGGGATCTTCACCGTGGCCCTGGCCAGCAGCAACAGCCGTGAGGTTCTAGAAGGCCATTGCGACCTGATCCTGGACAGTTTCCTTGATACAAGCTACGACAAGCTTAAAGAAAACTTGAAGCAGAGACCGTGAGGCTGCATCTGAGCAGCATTGATTGTGCCTCCGTGGAATGCGATAGCGTTCTTGACAATTGAAAGACCGAGACCGGAGCCTTCTGCCTTGTGGGCATTTTCCTCAGGGATGCGATAGAAACGCTCAAATATCTTTCCGAGATGCTCATCGCTGACGCCCTTGCCAGTATCGTAGTATGTAAAGTGAGCCATACTGTCAGATATAGTGCAGTCGAGATGAATCATTATTCCATCGCCGCCATAGCGTATGGAATTCTCCACAAGATTCCTGAACAGGGCATAAAGCAGCGACTGATTTCCCTTGATGCTAAGGTCCTCTGGAATGCAGTTCTCCACCACTATCCCCTTCTCTGTAATATTTGAAGAGAACTCCTCAAACACTTCGTCTGTCAGCTTCCTTATGCCAAGATGCTCCATACTCAGCATCTCAGGAGCCTCTTCCATCTTTGTAATGAGCGATATGTCGCGAATCATATCGGACAATCTCAAAGTCTGCAGATAAGCCCTCTCAGTGAAAAGTTCCCTCTTCTCCTGATCTATGTCGGGATTATCCACGAGAGTCTCAAGGTATCCTCGAATACTCGTGACAGGGGTTCTGAGTTCGTGTGCTAGATTTCCGGTTATCCTCTTCTTCTGAGACTGGAGTTTCAGGTCGGATTCCTTCTCGGCATCTTCGTCGGCACGCACGGAAAGCTTCCATATCGCGAAAACTGCCATTGCGAACAAAAGGAGTATGATGATCATCAGAAGCCAGTCCGGATGCAGAAAACGCCTCTGAGCCATCTCGAATGGCAATGCGGTACGAACGATCACATCGCCGTATCTCCTTGCGAAATAAATGTATTCGATACCGGCAGTTTCCGATTTTCTGATCGAGCAGCCGTCCTTCCCGTCAAGGCAGGACTTGATCTCCGGACGGGAAAGATGGTTGTCCAGAATCTCCGTCGGCTCGTAGGAATCATATAACACAGAGCCGTCGAGTTTGATCACGGAAACTCGGATGTCATTTGGCAGAAGAGCGGTAGTCCTCGAATAATCGTCGGTACGGGAAACTATGTCCGCATAGCCTTCCAGCCGGGAGGATAGTATAGCCTTTTTGTAACTGTGCTCACTGCTGAGCGCCACCACTGTGATTACAGCGGCAAAGACGGCGAATACGGCCGTAACCCATATCCACAGACGCTTATTCATTGCATTCAATGCTATAACCGAATCCGGCCCTATTGCTTATCATATCCCTGCAAGGGCCAAGTTTTGAGCGGATGCGGGCAATATGTACGTCTACGGTTCTGTCCAAGACGTATGGAGCATCCTTCCAGAGTTCGCGTATGAAATCGGAGCGCGAGAAGGTCTTTCCGGGATTTGAGCAAAGCAGATGGATGATGTCATATTCCTTGCGGGATAACTGCACCGGCGTACCAGCCACGGATACGCTTTTGTTGACGGTATCAATGAGCAGGTCGCCCAATACTATGTTGGATGCACTCTGGCTCTCCGGAGAGCATCTTTTCAGCACAGCCTTGACTCTGACCAGGACCTCGTTGATGGAGAAAGGCTTGCTGATATAGTCATCCCCTCCTGCAGAGAAGCCGGTCAGAAGGTCGTTTTCCGTATTTCTGGCGGTCAGGAAAATGATGGGTACATTGCAGTTGTCCACCTTGCGCAAAGTGTCGGCAAGCTTGAAACCGGACATTCCCGGGAGCATTATATCAAGTAGTATGATGTCTGGCACAGAGCCCTTGCGGATCTGCACGAGAGCAGCTTCCGCAGTGCCGCAATCAACAGTGTCATAGCCTGCGGCAGAGAGGTTGAAGGCCAGGATCTCACGTATATCCGCCTCGTCGTCTACGATCATCACTTTCATACGGATGCAAAATTAGTGTATTCCCTGATACAATATCATTACGCCTTGTTAAGATTTTGTTACAAGGGACTGCAATGCTGTTAAGTCTGCCCTAAAAGCGCGAAACACAAAGGGCGGAACCATTGTCACAATATGCGGAACACGCACATTTGCGCCAGCAAAAAACAGATGAAATGATAATGTCCTTACTAACACTCGCCGGAGCGCTCGGAATGTTCCTCTACGGAATGAATCTGATGAGCACCGGCCTTCAGAAGGCGGCAGGAAGCGGCCTTCGAAATATGCTGGGGAAAATGACCTCAAACCCGTTCAAAGGAGTTCTGACCGGTCTGGGCGTGACTGCCGCTATCCAATCCTCCAGCGCCACGACAGTTATGGTGGTCGGTTTCGTAAGCGCAGGTCTCCTTACGCTCGGCCAGGCAATAGGCGTCATAATGGGAGCCAATATCGGCACCACATTGACTGCTTGGATAATCGCAGTCTTCGGATTCAAGGCCGACATCTCAGCGCTTGCGGTGCCTCTGATGGCGCTGGGATTCATATTCAGCATATCTAAGAAAGACAGACTCCGCAACATCAGCGAACTCATCATAGGCTTCAGCCTCCTGTTCCTGGGACTGTCGCTGATGAAGAGTTCCGTTCCGGACTTGAAGGAAACGCCCCAGGTCCTGGAATTCATCACCAGCTGGTCCGGCCACGGCTTCGGTTCAGTACTGCTGTTCCTCCTGTTCGGAAGCATTCTGACGCTGATTCTGCAGTCTTCAAGCGCAACTGTGGCACTGACCCTCATTATGCTCGATATGGGCTGGATACAGTTCGATATGGCCGCGGCAATGGTGCTCGGTGAAAACATCGGCACGACCATAACAGCCAATATTGCGGCCGCCGTCGGAAGCGTAGACGCAAGGCGCGCAGCACTCGCACACACGGTATTCAATGTCTTCGGAGTAATCTGGGTGCTTGCCATCTTCCATCCGTTCGTCCACTTCATTCAGTGGATAGTTTCCCTGATGCACGTGGACGACGCAACGGCCACAATCTATGGCATATCAATGCTCCACACAGTGTTCAACATCGCAAATACAATGATTATGATCTGGTTTACAAGACAAATTGAGAAGTTGGTGAAATCCGTCATCAAAGACAAGCCTACTGCGGAGCCTGAGGGAATCAAGTACATCGATTACGGCCTGATTTCCACTCCGGAACTAGCCCTTGCAGAGTCAAACAAGGAAATCATCCACTTCAGCAAGATAATGAAGAATG
>DCIC01000029.1:0-1999 GCA_002315825.1 Bacteroidales bacterium UBA1736
GTATTATCTGTAAAAATATATTTTTACAGATAATACAAACTAATTATGAAGCACAGCATTCTTAAACTTACTGTCATGATTTTCATTGCAGGTACAACTTTTTTTTCCTGCAAGCAGAATAATGACGCTGATGATGTTCTGGATTATTCCGTAGCAGAAAACTGGATGCTCTCGCCGTCATATTGCCCGCACGAAGTGGATGTCATTTACTATTATCCCACATGCATCATGAATGGTACGGACACCACCCAGGCCCTGAGCGATGCCGAGAAACAGATGGCTTATGCCACATATGCTCAAGGCCCGTCTTGCTTTGCTGACTATGCAAACATATTTGCACCGTATTATAGGCAGATTCCTATCAATATTGCCTTTACTCTCGCCAATAATGATGAATATAATCAATTGTTGAAGCGTCAGGGAGTAAAGAGAGACGTATTCGCTTCTCTGGATTACTATTTTGATAATTTCAACAACGGACGTCCGTTCATTCTTGCCGGTCATTCACAGGGCTCGGCTGTCCTTCGGGTTATACTGGAAGAGTATATGCAGGACCATCCTGATTATTACAAAAGGATGATAGCTGCTTACGCACTTGGAATGTCAGCTCCGGGATGGTGGTTCGAGAAGTACCCCAACATCAAAAAGGCAACCGGAGAAGTTGACACAGGAGTGTTCGTTGCCTGGAGCACTGAGGGACCAGGTGCAACGATGAGTAATTTCACCTTATCCGAAAATGGTTACAACATAAATCCTCTAACGTGGAGTACCGGTACCGAATATGCTCCGGTTTCGATGAATCTCGGAAGCATGAACTGGTCTCTTAGTGATCCTACCACTTTCGACATCGTAGAGCCCGGGTTCGCTGATGCTCAGATTGATTCTGTAAGGTGTGCACTTATCTGTACCACGAATTCGGACTTTCTTGAATCGGGCCCTCTAGGAGACAAGAGCCTGCATGGCGGAGACTGGTCCCTGTATTACAACAACATCAAGGACAACGGTCGCAAGAGATGCGCCTCCTTCCTTGGTCACGAACCTGGCGAACACATCAGGAAGTATGACCTCGAGCATCACTTCTACCTTCCGGAACTGATTGATTATCTTTCGACACGCACAGAGGTGCCATACTATGACAAGGAAACGAAAATTTTCTGGCTTCGTGATGGCATCGAGATGCAGGGAGAGTTTCTGCTCGGTTATTTGACACGTCCCTTCGAAGAACATCTTAAGGATATGGATGCCAAAGGCGTTGACGTGGCAGTTCTCAGCACATCGGCTGTGATTGAGGATCTCCCTCACGATGAGGCGGTGTACTTTGCACGCAAGACAAACGATGCCGTCGCCCAGATCATGAAGCAATATCCAGACAGAGCAATGGGTACGGCTGCGCTCCCCACTCCCTATGTTGAAGACGCCATTGCGGAGTTGGAGCGCTGCGTCAACGAACTTGGCTTCAAGTACTGGCACACCCATTCCAACTACATGGACGAGCATCTGTTCGACTCTAAATTTGAGCCACTCCTTGCAAAGGCCGAGGAATTGAATTGTGCCATCTATATTCATCCGACTTTGTCAGATGATGCCGATATGAAAGGATTGGGTTATCTGTACCCGGCAGCGGCGATTGGTTTTGGCCAAGATGTGATGAAGACGGTCGTACGTCTTGTTATGGATGGAACCTTCGACAGGCATCCAAACCTCAAAATTATTATTGGCCATCTAGGGGAGTATATGCCTTTTGTGCTGGATCGTCTCGACAACAGGCTTTCCTGCATTCCTGAACCTGCCATCAAGATGAAACATCCGGTTTCTTACTATGTCAAGAATGGCAATATTCTTGTCACTACAAGCGGCAACACATCAAATGAGGCTTTTGAGTGTGCCATGAAGGTATTCGGTATCGACAAAATAATGTTCGGTTCTGATTACGGCTACGAAAGTTTCAGCGATCAGGTCGATTTCGTGCAGAAACTTGAAATATCTCAGGAGGAAAAGG
>DCIC01000029.1:2043-3354 GCA_002315825.1 Bacteroidales bacterium UBA1736
TCGGCAAGTAACATCTTCTCGACGCAGCAAATGCACTGAAGCATTTGTGAGATACGGCGTCCTGAATTCAAACAGGAAACGCAATCGGTGAGAATAAACTATGCCGAGCGGCTGTAAAAGCTTTACTAATTTTGGAATGTCGCAATACGCTGCTTTGCGTTAGCGCGAATATTGGCATAGTAGAAGCCGTAGTCCCATCCGTGATAGCATTGCGGTCCGAAGATGTCCGTCATAGGAATACCATATTTTGCCGGATCGACGCTCGTACAGATTACGGAACCTCTATCAAGATCAATTTGCGCGTCAGCAATCCCGGCTCCGAGATTCCCGTTGTCATCAAGGGAGCCAAGGTTTTCCGACACTTCAGCCTTTGTTGCATCGAGTTTCCAGTTCAATGGATTGATTGAGACTGCATTGGGGAGCAGGACGGCATTATGCTGACCGGAGTTGCCGGGCCCCTCGGTATTCCACGAAATGATGACGCCGGTGTCAGATGCACCTGTCGCAAACTTCAAATGTGTATTTTTCGAGAGAAAATCCGAGGTGACTGAATATCCGATAATGTACGCGGCGACCATTTTTTTGTAGTATTCCGGATGATTCTTGAAATAGTCCGCCAAGAGAAAGAGAGAGATCTCGGAACCTTGCGAATGTCCGGCCAGAATGAAAGGCCTGCCGTCATTGAAATTATTGAAATAATAATCCAATGCCTGCGTCGGATCTTGCGATGCGGAATAGCGCATCAGGGTTTCATTGTCTTCGTTGGAAAGTGTCAGCGCATAAGTGCCGGACAATTGCTTGTAGTATGGGGCAAAAATGTTGCATTCTTCTTCAAACGCTGTAGCCTGCTCTGCAAATATGTCGGCCGCCCCCGAACGCATCCCCTCGTTTTCAATACTGCACAGATTCGGCTCGGAAGTTGAGGACGGTGTGTAACATGTAGGATAGAAATACACGACGTCGACATCCTTTGTGATAGCAGGAATGTTGAGCCAGTTGGTGGCTTTGGAATAATCAACAGGCGTTTCCCATTGTTCGTGACCGGTAGTGTTCTTTACTATCTCGGGCAGATCCGCCTGAGAATTATTTGTTTTTTCGCAGGAAACGGATGCAAGAGACAATAGGCCCAGCAGGATTGGAATGGTCTTTTTCATTTTTTAAGCTTTGTATGGTATTAGTTTGCAGGATGTGCCTTCTTATATGCGGCAATCCTTGCCTGTGCGTTTTCTTTGATATTCTCGATATATGCCGACCAGTCATATCCGTGCAGGCTTTTGTCTCCGAAAGGTTCGCCTTCAAATATTAAATAAT
>DCIC01000013.1:0-1917 GCA_002315825.1 Bacteroidales bacterium UBA1736
TTGAAAGGGCAACTCCCCCGCAAGAAAGAGTACATGAGTTGAAGACAATCGAGCCGACTGATTTTTCTCCCGTGAGATTGAAACATACCACGGCACTTTGGTTATTGAGCGTATAGCTCTGACCCAATTGACAACCCGATGCAGTAAAAAGAACCTTATCTTTAGGCAAATTACCAGCCTGATATGTCTGTGACGACAGGCTCGGAGTCGATGTAGGATACTGCACATCGAATGTTGTTCCATCCGCAGGCATTTCCCCGGAGAACTCAGCGGTCGCAGTGCCCGCACCTTTGGTCAATGTGAATGTGCCGGTGCTGCCACCTACGCTGACAAGAATCTTGTCGCCTTCCTCCCAAGTGAAACTTATCCCGGAGGCATCAATAGAGCTGCTTACTTTAGACTGTACGTCTGTAGTGTAAGACAGGGTAACTTTTTGTCCCTTTTTGAAGGATGTGGGACTTTCAGGACTGGGATCCACTTCCTGTTCAACCTTGCTGCAAGTTGCAAACGCGAGGCAAACAGCTATTATGTACATTAACTTCTTCATAGCTTAATAAGATTAAAATCACCACTCGGCATTAGAGAATGTCATCTTCGAAAGTGTACCTCCTACGCTTGTAGGAGCGGGAGATGGACCGGGGCCACTGCTCGCGGTGAAGAACACCTTGTTTGACTCATTCTGCCTGATCAGCTCAAACTCAGGCTTACAATAAACTTTTGTCTCCATATTTTATTCTTTTGTCCCGATATTCCACTTCTTCCTCAGCCTCAAATAGTACAAAGCGAAGAACGCTGTAAGACATCCCCACACCAGCGTCTCTCCAAGGTAGTATAATAAAACCAGATTTCCTGCCGCGAGATACTTGAACACGTAGCAGATGGAAATCCCCGTCTTGAACATCGAAGCTATCGACATTGCCAATAAGACAATCTTGTACATACGAATTCTATTTACCAAGTGGGATTTACTCAGGTGAACAAATCCCCATATTATCAAAAAATAGCCAAGAAGAAGCAGAGCGACTATTGATGAAAAATTCCTCAGATACACTTCCGTCGGATCCGAACTTGCCCCCACACGTATAAACAGAGTCATCAGCAATTGCAACAAGGCAATCAGCAGAATACCACAACCCAGGTACTCTGCCACTCCGCTTATAAAAGCCGATCTCTTGATCTGCGATCCGAATCCCTTCATTTCCGAAGACTTTACCTTCATAGGTACTAATAATTTTTCGAAATACCTAAAATAAGTTTGATTCTCCTCCAAACTGATTATGAAACACTTGGGCAGCATTTCTTCAACTCTTCAGAATAAACGTATCCTGCAGCATTCAGCATTGATTCTATCTCCGCTCTGCTCTCATCATAATAATTGCAGATGTCTTCGAGGCTTTCGAATTGATCGTCGCGAAGCAGGAAATTGATCGCCGAGACAAGCATCGCTGCATCATTCTTTGGTAAATGGTCCATTTTCAAATCTATTGCAACAAAAAAAAGAGGGCATCCCTCTTTTCTTGAAGTTGTTTTGATTAAAACAACTTCATATCAATATCCAAATCTGTAGCAAAGGCCAAGAGAGGCTGTGGCGTTTCGACCTTCATCGGAGATAGCCGAACTGCCGGCCTTGAATACCCTTGTGGCACTTATGTCAAAGCGAAGCTCTGCAATGAGAGAGTCGGTGATGGCATAGTTGCCTTCCACCACCCAGGAGAGGTTGAATGGATTGACATCAGAAAGTCCGGTAGGAGGAGGTACCGCTGTCGAATATGTCTGCTTCTGTCCGACACAATAAGCCACCGCCGGGCCCGTCATCAGTTTCCAGGTATCATCCCCGAGGATATCCCAACCGATGAGAAGCGGAAGCTCGATATAAGAAATGTTTCTGCAATAGTCTCCTTGGAGTTCGTTTCTGGT
>DCIC01000013.1:2068-3745 GCA_002315825.1 Bacteroidales bacterium UBA1736
AGATTGGCTCCGGCTTTGATACCCCAGTCAAATGCTTCATTCTGAGCGGTCGCCCCGACTGAACACAGAAGCGAGAGCGCCAACGATATTAAAAGAATGCGATGTTTCATAGTATTGATTGATTATGGTTTGTCGCTGCAAATATACTCGTTTTTTCAATAAGAAGATTTCAGATAGTCCACGATTTCTCTGAACACCTTCACGCGGGAGGTGTCAGGGCTTCACGTCCTGCGCGGATACGCCCAGCAGTGCGCAGAGTGCGACTCCCGCCGCAGCAAGAAATCTTTTCATCATTGTTAATAACAAGGAACAAAAATCCCTGTAACCTTTTATGAGATTGCAGGGATATTTTATTGAATGATAAGATGTTATCTTAAAGTGCCTGTGCTACGGCCACTGCTACGGCTACTGTGGCTCCTACCATAGGGTTGTTGCCCATTCCGAGGAAGCCCATCATCTCAACGTGTGCGGGAACTGATGAAGAACCTGCAAACTGAGCGTCAGAGTGCATACGGCCCATAGTATCGGTCATACCGTAGGAAGCGGGACCCGCTGCCATATTGTCGGGATGAAGTGTACGTCCGGTACCGCCGCCTGATGCAACTGAGAAGTACTTCTTTCCGAGAAGAGTGCGCTCCTTCTTGTATGTTCCTGCAACAGGGTGCTGGAAACGGGTGGGATTGGTTGAGTTACCTGTGATGGAAATATCCACGCCCTCGAGGTGCATAATTGCTACGCCCTCACGGACATCATCGGCACCGTAGCAGCGAACGCCACCGCGGACACCCTCTGAGTACTTGGTCTCATTGATGATATTGACCTTACCTGTAGCATAGTCAAACTGAGTCTGCACATAGGTAAATCCGTTGATTCTGGAGATGATCTTTGCAGCATCCTTTCCAAGACCGTTGAGAATGACGCGGAGAGGTTTCTGGCGAACCTTATTGGCCATCTCTGCAATCTTGATTGCTCCCTCTGCGGCAGCATAAGACTCGTGACCTGCAAGGAAAGCGAAGCACTCTGTCTCCTCGCTGAGAAGACGTGCGGCAAGATTTCCGTGTCCGAGACCTACCTTACGGTCATCAGCTACAGAACCGGGGATACAGAAAGCCTGAAGGCCTTCACCGATAGCCTCGGCTGCCTCAGCTGCATTCTTCACGCCTTTCTTGATAGCGATGGCTGCACCAATAACATAAGCCCATTTTGCATTCTCGAAGCAAATCTTCTGGGTGTCCTCACACATCTTGTAAGGATCTATCCCTTTCTCTTCACAGATTGCCTTTGCCTCCTCGATGCTCTTGATTCCATAATTTGCGAGAGCTGCATTGATCTGATCAATACGACGCTCATAACTTTCAAAAAGTGCCATAGTCTCTCTTACTCTTTACGTGGATCAATATACTTGACTGCATCAGCAAAACGGCCATATGTGCCTTTTGCTTTCTCGATAGCCTCGGGGCCGGTAGCGCCGCCCTTGAGAGCGTCCATAAGCTTGCCAAGGTTTACGAATTCATAACCGATGACTTCATTGTTGGCATCGAGAGCCATACGTGTGCAGTAACCCTCTGTCATCTCAAGATAGCGGCTGCCCTTGAGCTTTGTGCCATACATTGTACCTACCTGGCTGCGGAGGTTCTTTCCGAGATCCTCGAGTGAGCCGCCGATAGGGAGGCCGCC
>DCIC01000013.1:3847-8490 GCA_002315825.1 Bacteroidales bacterium UBA1736
AGGTCTGTATTGAGAGCCTCGAGGAGTGTCTTTCCGGGGAGGATCTCAGAAGCCATAGCTGCTGAATGGGTCATACCTGAGCATCCGAGTGTCTCAACGAGAGCCTCTTCGATGATGCCGTCCTTTACATTCAATGTAAGCTTGCAGCAGCCCTGCTGGGGAGCACACCAACCGATACCGTGAGTCATTCCGGAGATGTCCTTGATCTCCTTGGCATGCACCCACGCACCCTCTTCGGGGATAGGAGCATTGGCGTGATTAGCGCCCTTTGATACGCAGCACATCTGCTGCACTTCTTTTGTGTAAATCATAAAACAATAATTATTTATCTAGTTTTACTTCAGTTTCGTTCAAAAATGCAATCTTGCAAATTTACAAAAATTGTTTTGATAATTTATGGGGTCGCGAACTCTTGATTTTCAAGAATTAATTACCTATTTTTGTCTATATTGTGTTTATTAGCCAAATTGCTCTCGTATGAAGAAGATTATTTTGATTGGACTGGCATTGATTTTCGCCACCTTTACCGCTTCCGCCCAGACTAATGTCGATCTGGAAAAGTATTTGGGAGACTGGACATTCACTTTCAATCACCCTATGACAAACGAGGATACTCCCGGTGCCATCTCCTTCGTCAAGGAAGATGATGTCATCCGCCTTTCGATCAATGGTGTGGCCGAAAAGACTGTCAAGAGCTCAAAGCTGACGGTCAATGACAACGGTACCATCCAGACCTCTTTCTATGTCGATGAGTACGACTTCGATGTTCCTCTTGATCTGGTCGTTGTGGATGATGATAATATCAAAGCGTCAATAGATGCCGGCGGATTCTATGTCGCATTTACTATGAAACGCACAAAGTGATTATGGAAAGGACTTACCTTGCTCCGGAAGTTGAAATAATAGATTTGGATGTAACAGATTGCATCCTCAAGAACAGTGTCGGATTTGGTTTCGGCCTGCAGGATCTGTCTGACGATGATGAGGGAGATTTCTAGCCGATATTGATGATTATGAAAAAGACATTATTTCTATTGGTCCCGGCGATGATCTTTCTCGCATCGTGCAGTAAAGAGACTATCCATAATACCTCCGATGCCTCAGGATCCTCCAGCGAGCCCTCCGCTGAAGTCACAACCGACGGTCTGGTTGAAGTTTCGCTTTCTTTCGACAGTGAGGGCAATACTATCGAGGGTACAGGGACTATTGATACAACCAAGACAAAGGTAGTCATCGTGGACGGTGTTGGAAGACGCTGGGAAGAAGGGGATGCCATCGGGGTTTTTGCCGGCGATGACAATGTCAACGTAAGATTCGCTTTGACTGGAGGTGCTGGGACAAAAAACGCCAAATTCACCGGAAAGTTGAGCCCCGTCACGGAAGCCGTCACTCTCTACGCATACTACCCCTACTCCGAAGGGAACACTGACCCGGCCCGAATTGAGCCGGTTTATTCTCCCAACCAGCAAGTTTACAATGGTGATTATGCCGAGAACGGGACCTTCCCCAATTATGGCAAATATGCTTATATGGGGGCCTATCTCACAAATTTCACCGTTGACGATAAAGGCAAGGCCAGCGGAACCGGTCTATATTCATATAGCACCACAGGTCTCGCCCGCTTTGATTTGAAATCAAATATGTCTTCGGACCTGCACATCAGAAGTATCCATCTTAACGTAGATGGCTATTATATGCTATGCCATTATTATCTCGACTTGACTGCCCATACTTGGTCAATGTACTACGAAGAAAACATATCTCTCGATTTGAACGAAGGGAAAAATGATTATGTCACCATTCCAAGCGGATCCACGAAGTATGCACAGTTGGTCGTTTCAGAGTCGAGGTTCTCCAATTCCGGTACCGCCTTGAATATCACCGCTTATGGAGATGATGGCAGCAGGAATGTCAAGTTTTCCATTCCAAAGACCGTTAAACCAGCGAATGATTTCGCGACAAACGTAAGGAGGAAAATTTCCCTTCCTCTTTCAGATCCCGAGTATAGCCACAGCGTGGCCATTACCCAGAAGGGCAATTCTTTTGTCACGCCGTACTTTGATTTCAGTTCCGCAAATTATCTGTCAGGGGATGTTTTCTGGGGGGACGGAACCTCTGAGACCTTCACCGGCGGAAGTTCCCACACCTTCTCCGACTCCGGCACACACAATATTACTGTGAATGCCTGGGGCACTTCGGCCATCACTTTTGAGAATCTGGAGAACATTGAGGCCATTGACTTTTCGAACTTGTAGCATATGAGAAAGCTTTTTATTATACCCTGTATCCTTATACTCCTTTCACTCAATGCTTTTGCCGATGTGGTTCCCGAATCCAAGGCACGAAAAGTGGCTGAGAATATCTTCGGTCCTTCGACCAAGGGCAATCCAGTTCTCACTATGGTATGGAACGGTATCGAGTCGCAGGGGACAAAATCCGCTTCTTCAACAATTGCCGCTCCCTTCTATGTTTTCAATAATGAGTCGGGAGGATTTGTCATCGTGGCGGGAGATGATGACGTGCAGCCGATTTTGGGCTATTCATACGAATTCAGCTTCAGCCCTGACAATATGCCGGAGAATATCTCTTCCTGGATGGAAAAATATAAGAATCTGGTCCAGGATACAAGGAGCAGGAAAGTAGCCCCCGCAAAGGACGTGAAATCCGCTTGGATTGATGCTCTTTCCGGGACTAAAGCAGGAGCAGGTACACCAGTGAAGGACCTTGGGACTGCGCTTTGGAACCAAGGCTCTCCTTTCAACAATCAATGTCCTTATGACACTGAGGCTAAAAAAAACTCCCTCACAGGATGCGTGCCGACTGCTACTGCCATTGTGATGAGATATTACAAATGGCCTTCTAAAGGTGTGGGTACTCTTGACGGATACACATCTTCAAAATTTACAATCCCAGGGAAAAATCTTGATGAATCTGCCGGATACAATTGGGACAGTATGCCTACCAAATATACTTCATCCTGGACTGAAACTAATATCAACGAGGTTTCCACTCTTATGAGTGACTGTGGAATTGGTGTTCAAGCCGACTATGCTGCGGGTGGTACGTCAGCATTTGCCTCTGATATCGTTCAGTTCTTGCAAAACCATATGAAGTACAGTAGAGATGCCAGGTACCTCAGTTTTTCCAATTATACAATGTCCGAATGGATCAGCCTGATCAAGAAGGAAATATCAGCCAATCGTCCTGTTATCTATAGAGGAACCGATCCCAGCGAAGGAGGCCATTGTTTCGTCGTAGATGGGTATGACAGCAACAATTACCTGAAATTCAATTGGGGATGGGGAGGATCAGGCAATGGATATTTCTATATGTCAGAGATTGATTATCGTCAGGGAGAATCAGGAATCTTTGGAATGAGGCCTGATGAATCGTGGGAGGATACTGCAACGGGGAGGCTTTTCATTCTTGAAAGGCCAGATTATAACTATTATGGAATAGAATCAAGTGATCCATATATTGAGAAGGGAGAAATTGCTACCATATCTTTTACCATAAAAAACGATAACGGGAGCGACTATTATTCCGGTAGGATTAAATTGATCCACGCTGATAAGGATGGGAATGAGAAGGAATCCTTGTATGAAAATGATCTTGAACTTTCTTCGGGATATATTATTACATACAGCCCGTCTGTAACTCTGAACGAAACAATCGAAGAAGGGGATGAATTACGTGTCGCGTACTATTACGGGGGTAAATGGATTCTTATTGATAATGCGTCCTCCAGTCATTTTCCTTTGAAGTACAAGTTGGGTAAAGTGATAAAAATGACGTACGACAAATCATCAAATACCTTGGATATTAGAGGACTCGGGGGCTTTACATATTCATTCAATGGCACAAGCGGCACTTTCGATTGCCCAAGTTTGACTTTGCCCTGTCCTTCCAGCGGAAGCACTACAAAGCTCACTATCGGTAATGGAAAAGAAACCATTTCAATCGATCTGACATTCTAATTTGAATTCTTTTATTGTTAAGCCTGCTATCCTATCTTGGGATTAGCAGAATGGTTGAAGTCTGCTAGGTTTTGGAGTGGCGATATGCAACAAAAGTTATTAATTGTATTTATTCTCCTTTTGGGCATCTGTTCTTCTATGAGGGCGCAAGAACTGCCGCTACCTCAAGTGGATACGGTGAAGATAGATATGCAATTGGAGATTAAGCAGTTTGAGCCGCTCCGCTTTTACCTGCCCCCACTTGCTCCATTGTTCGAAGATGAGAGACCTTGGCAATATGAGGCTTACGGCTTTGGGACCGCAAAAGTAGATGCAGAGGTGCCTCTACCATTGACCGTTGCGCTGATGATTGCCAAACTCTTTCTTACCAGTCCTAATGCCTTGCCCGCGGGTTATGTCCATATGATGAATTCGTCGTTCCCGTTCATTATGGCCAAAATACCGGGATGGGCGCCTTACCAGAATAAGTATTCGCCTGAAATTTTTCCCCAACGAATTGCAACTGTGTTGGATGAATCGACTGGTATCTATAGACAAGTGCCGCTCCAGTGGCAGGATGATTTTCAGGGATTTGATATGAAACATCATTCTTCGACCACTCCCATTCCCAAGATTCCGGTAACTCCTGTTGAGCGGATGATGCCATAAGAAAGTTTTGCAGGCATT